>CAZWIW010000010.1:22773-34170 GCA_964634545.1 uncultured Rubrivirga sp. | reverse complement strand
GCCGACGCTGAGTTGGTGGGACGGATGGATCCACCCCTGGAAATCGGCCAGCGCTTGGTGGTGTGGGCCAAGCCGGAGTTCTGGTCCGGTCGCGGCTCGCTGCAGCTGCGCGCTCGGACGATCCGGGCTGTGGGAATCGGTGAATTACTCGCGCGGCTCGCCCAACTCCAGGCGACCCTCGCTGCTGAAGGGCTATTCGCTCCTGCGCGCAAGCAGCCGCTGCCGTTCCTGCCGCGGCGAATCGGCCTGATCTGCGGTAGGGGGAGCGACGCTGAGCACGATGTTGTCGTCAACGCTCGAGACCGCTGGCCAGCTGCTGATTTCGAGATCCGGGAAGTGGCCGTTCAAGGCGTGAACGCCGTCTCGGAGGTCTCCGCCGCCCTGGCCGAACTCGACGCCGTGCCCGACATCGATGTCATCGTCATCACTCGTGGTGGCGGCAGCGTGGAAGACCTACTGCCCTTCAGCAACGAAGCACTGGTGCGGGCTGTCGCCGCCGCAAGCACCCCGGTGGTGAGCGCCATCGGCCACGAGCAGGACAACCCGATCCTCGATCACGTAGCCGACTACCGAGCATCCACTCCCACCGACGCAGGCAAGCGCATCGTTCCCTCCTTCGCCGAGCAAGACGCCCTGGTCGGCGGACTTCTCACCCGCGGACGTTCGGCTGTGCAGCGCCGTCTTGATACTGAGACGACCTGGATCGAGGACGCCCGCCGCCGAGCCGAGCGTGCGCTGCACAATCGCGTCCACACACTTTCGGCCGATGTCGACCATCTCTTGGCTCGCGCTCGGGGACTATCCCCGATGGCCACCCTCGAGCGTGGCTATGCGGTGGTCCAACGAGCGGACGGAAGCGTTGTCCGCGACCCGTCCGAAGTGGAAACGAAGGAAGAACTCGAAGTCCGTGTGCAGCGAGGTTCGCTAACCGTCGAAGTAACCGCCCGATCGCAGGAGTCCGAATGAGCAATAGCCAGTCCTTCGAACAAGCCCGCGAGGAACTCGCTTCGATTGTGGCCTCGCTGGAGGCTGGTGGCCTGTCCTTGGAAGAGTCACTGAAACTGTGGGAGCAAGGCGAGAAGGCGGCCGCGGTTTGCTCGCAGTGGCTGGATCAAGCGCGGGAGAAACTGGCCCAGGCTGCCGAAAACATCTCGCCGGAAGATGCCACCTAGCCACCTAGGCGACCCGTTTCCAAGTTACGGCAGCACCAGATGCGAAGCAGCGTCGGCGAGGTCGGACCAGGATGCGGTTCCCGTGAGGATCGTCGTCGAGCCATCGTTCTCGCGCACCAGCGAGCGCCGGTCCGCGCGCTCCCAGGGAACCCAGCCCTCGCCGGTGAGACCCTGAACGGCAGCCGGGAGATCGGCGTAGTCCTCGAGCACCTGACCATCGGATGTCTGCTCGGCCAAGTAGCTGGCTGAGTCCGCCAGCGACTGGCTCAACTGCAGGTACTGCTCCTCGGGTGTCACATACCCCACGTGCCATACCAACTCTCCGTCGGATTCTGGAGTGGACTCCCAGCGCACGCTGGTGACTGCACCACCGTGTGGGGAATCGACGACGAAGACGGGAAAGTCCGCCTGCGCTGTGGCCACAATGGCAACCGGTTCGACCGGGACTTCCCGAATCGGATCCGGTTGCGGCCGCCACGTGACGAGCAGGATCGCTCCGACAACAGCGAGCACCACGACCATCGAGCGCAGCATGTCCCCCACGCTCTGCCGCAGGCCGCGCATCGGCCGGCCGGTCGGTTCTGGCGTGGTCACCGGAACATCATGCGCTATGGGGACTCATCTCGCGATCGGCGCGGCCTCACGCTCGATGCGTGGCTACGCTGAGGCGATGAGTGACGCTGCTTCGAATTCGACGCCAGAGGCACCCGATCGCAACCTGGCCCTAGAACTTGTCCGGGTCACCGAAGCCGCCGCGATGGCGGCTGCCCGTTGGGTAGGTCGTGGGGACAAGAACGGCGCCGACGGCGCTGCGGTGAACGCAATGCGCCAGTTGATCGGCAGTGTGTCCATGGATGGGGTTGTCGTCATCGGCGAGGGGGAGAAAGACGACGCTCCCATGCTGTTCAACGGAGAACGAGTGGGTGACGGGACCGGGGCCGAGGTGGATGTCGCCGTCGACCCGATCGATGGCACAACATTGACCGCCAAAGGCATGACCAACGCCATCGCCGTGATCGCCGTTGCCGAACGTGGCGCCATGTTCGATCCCAGTGCCGTGTTCTACATGGACAAGCTCGTGGTGGGCGCGGACAGTGCGGACGCGATAGACATCACGGCGCCGATCGAATGGAATCTGCAGCAGGTTGCGAAGGCCAAGGGCGAGCGGGTGGCTGACCTCACGGTGTGCATCTTGGATCGACCACGGCACGATGACCTCGTCGAAAAGGTTCGCCGTGCTGGTGCGCGGATCAAGTTCATCGTCGATGGTGATGTGGCAGGGGCCGTCATGGCCGCCCGACAAGGCACGGGTGTGGACATGCTCGCCGGGATCGGTGGAACCCCCGAGGGGATCATCGCTGCCTGCGCTATGACCTGCCTGGGAGGCAGCATCCAGGCTCGGTTATGGCCGAGAGATGAGGCTGAGCGGCGTGCTGCGCTGGATTCCGGACACGATCTCGATCGGGTCCTCACCACATCTGATCTCGTTGCTGGCGACAACATCTTCTTTTGCGCGACCGGGATCACCGACGGCGAGATCATCGAGGGCGTGCGATACAAGCCAGAGGGGCCGACCACCCATTCCATCGTGATGCGCAGTAAGAGCGGCACGATCCGGGAGGTGCGTAGCGAGCACCGGTTGGCGAAACTTTCCCGCTACGCCAGCGTGGACTTCCGCGGCACCGGAGACTGACTGAGTCCTTCGCGCTCTGTTCGTCCTACGCTGGTGTCGTGACCGAATTCGTATTCACCGATCTACTCCCCCGCGAGGCTGCCGGTGGGGACACCACGCCGTATCGCTTGGTGACCACCGATGGCATCGAGACCATCGAGGCAGCAGGCCGGCGCTTCCTGCAAGTCCAGCCCGAGGTCTTGCGCCTCCTCACCTTCGAGGCGATGCGCGACATCTCGCATTTGCTTCGCCCCGCGCACCTGGCGCAACTGGCATCCATCCTCGATGACCCGGAAGCTAGCCCGAACGATCGCTTCGTCGCCCTTGATCTGCTGAAGAACGCGAACATCTCCGCCGGTGGCGTTTTGCCGATGTGCCAGGACACCGGCACCGCGATCGTGATGGGCAAACGTGGGCAGGGAGTGTGGACGCTCGGACAAGACGAGGAGCACATCTCCCGCGGAGTTTTCGACGCCTACGAACAACTCAATCTGCGCTATTCGCAGTTGTCACCCTTGAGCATGTGGCAAGAACGCAACACCGGAAGCAATCTGCCGGCCCAGGTGGAGATCTACGCCGATACCCATCCTGGCCACGAGAACGATTACGAGTTGCTCTTCATGGCCAAGGGCGGGGGCAGCGCCAACAAGAGTTTCTTGTTCCAAGAGACGGCGGCGCTGCTGAATCCGGAATCCTTCGCTCGGTTCTTGGATGAGAAGTTGCGGATGATCGGTACCGCCGCCTGCCCGCCCTACCACCTGGCGATCGTGGTTGGCGGGACCAGCGCGGAGCACACACTCAAGACCGCCAAACTGGCCAGTGCCCACTACCTGGACGACATGCCCATCCATGGCAGCGACGCTGGGCATGGCTATCGGGACCTCGAGATGGAGGCTGAGGTCTTGCGAATGACCCAAGCCTTCGGCATCGGCGCTCAGTTCGGTGGCAAGTACTTCTGTCACGACGTCCGCGTTATCCGCCTGCCCCGACACGGCGCGTCTTGCCCGGTCGGTATCGCAGTCTCCTGCTCCGCGGACCGGCAAGCGATCGGCAAGATCACGCCCGAGGGTGCGTTCCTCGAACAACTCGAACATGATCCTGCGAAATACCTACCGGAAATCACCGACGAGCACCTTGACGACGATGTCGTGCGTATTGATCTCAACCGGCCGATGGACGAGATCCGGGCGGAACTGTCCAAGTTGCCGGTCAAGACCCGGGTGTCACTGACAGGTTCGCTGATCGTTGCACGCGACCTCGCGCATGCCCGGATCAAGGAGATGCTCGATCGTGGCGAGCCGCTGCCGGAGTACATGCGCGATCACGCGGTGTACTACGCCGGGCCAGCGAAGACACCGGCCGGCTATGCATCCGGTTCTTTCGGTCCTACTACCGCCGGGCGCATGGACTCCTATGTTGAGCAGTTCCAAAAGGCAGGTGGCTCGCTCGTGATGCTGGCGAAGGGGAACCGCAGCGCTGCGGTCACCAACGCCTGCAAAGAGAACGGTGGTTTCTACCTCGGATCGATCGGTGGCCCAGCTGCTGTACTCGCCCAAGACAACATCACCAAAGTGGACGTTCTCGACTTTCCCGAGTTGGGCATGGAAGCCGTGTGGAAGATCGACGTAGTCGATTTCCCTGCATTTGTGGTGGTCGACGACAAGGGCAACGACTTCTTCGCTGAGACTCTCCGGCCGGTCGCGACGACTATCCCCGTGGGGCCACCGGAATCGCGCTAGCAGGCTAGAAGCAAGGACGGTAGCTGGTCCGCCAGTGGTGCTTGCCCTTACCGTTGCGCCAGATCGTCCAAAACGCCCGGTCTTGCCAGTACCTGCTCCACTGCTGGGTCGGGATCTTGCGCAACTGTTTCACCTGCGCCAGCGCCTCGGGCATCTCCTTCTTGACTTCCGCTTGCATCATGAAAGTAGCGCCCCGGGCTAGCCCACGGTTCATTTGGTACACGCCGCGGTAGGTCCCGCCGGAACTCACCGCTCGATAGCGATGGTTGGCTTCGCGATCCATGATGCACTTGCGGATCTGCTCCTTGTTCGGCATGTACCACTTCCCCTGATAGAGCGAGGGTTCGAAGCCCTTCATGTCTTGGGCATCCTCGGAGCCGAGCGCGTGCGAGATCTCAACGGCCAACCGAGCGCCGCGGTCCATTGCCACCGCCTCGGTATCAACAACATCCGCCGCGTTCTGGTCGTCGCCAGCGGGCACGCCCGCGTCTTGAGCCTCAATCGGGTTGCCGTCGATGTCCACGAGTTCGGTCTCCACGACAACCACCGGAGGGGAATCGCTGTCTTCGTCGGCCAGCGCGGGCGCCGCGAGAGTGCCGACCATGAGCGCCGAAGCCGCCACGACGGAAGTCAGGCGAGTACCGCTTCGCATGAATCTCCTTGGGAACGTGGAACTCGGACGGCCTCTACGGTGCCCCAAGGTCACAGACTTGTCACGCCGGTGTCGCCCGGCCTGTCCTCCCGACACGCGGAGAAATCGGACATTCGTGACGGAAATGTCCGATTATTGACCGGTCTGTGACCAGGGTCACGCCCCTTTGCGGGGTGGCCCTACGCTAGATGTGACCGTCCTCGAGCAACTCCGTCACCAGCGCGGCTACGGGTGAGCGCTCCGAGCGAGTCAGCGTCACGTGTGCAAACAGCGGATGGCCCTTCAGCTTCTCGACAACCGCCACAACGCCGTCGTAGCGACCGACCCGCAGGTTGTCGCGCTGACCGACGTCGTGGGTTAAGACCACTCGACTGTCCGATCCGATACGCGAGAGCACCGTCAACAGAACGTTGCGTTCGAGCGACTGCGCCTCGTCCACGATCACGAACGCATCGTGTAGCGAACGTCCCCGGATGTGGGTGAGCGGCAAGACCTCGAGCATGCCGCGATCGGTGATCTCGTCGACCACTTCGGAGGTTGTGACGGCGTTCAGGGTGTCGTAGACCGCCTGGCCCCACGGGGACATCTTCTCGTTCTCGGTCCCGGGTAGGTAGCCCAAGTCTTGGCCGCCCACCGCGTACAACGGACGAAACACGATCACCTTGCGGTGTTGCCGCCGCTCGAGAACTGATTCCAGGCCAGCACACAGCGCCAGCGCGCTCTTACCCGTTCCTGCGCGCCCGCCAAGGGACACGATGCCGATCTCCGGATCCATCAGCAAGTCCAACGCGATGCGCTGTTCGGCGCTACGGCCGTGAACCCCGAAGGCTTCCCGATCCCCACGCACCAGCCGCACCCTCTTATCGGAGGTCACCCGACCGAGTGCGCTCCCCCGGTCGGAGAGCAACACAAGCCCACAGTGGCAAGGAAGGTCGCGAGCGACCTCGACATCGATCACGCCTTCTTCGAAGAGCCGATCTAGATCCGAAGCCGGGACATCGATTTCTTGAACTCCGGTGTAGCCGGATTCCACGACGAGTTCGGCTCGGTACTCCTCCGCGAGGAGACCCACCGACGACGCCTTGACCCGCATCGGCAGGTCCTTGCTGACCAAGACGACATCGAGACCACCAAGCGCCAGATTCTTGGCAACGGCCAAGATGCGGGTGTCGTTATCGCCTAGCCGGAGCCCCGAGGGAAGGGATTCAACATCGGTGTGGTTCAACTCCACCCGCAAAGTGCCCCCACCGTCTCCGAGGGCGATCGGCTCATCCAAGCGCCCGGCCTTGACTCGCATTTCATCGAGGAGTCTTAGCGCTTGGCGCGCGAAGTACCCCAGTTCGGGATGGCTGCGTTTGGCTTCAAGTTCCGTCACGACCACCACTGGGATGACGACATCGTGTTCGTCGAACCGCAAAAGCGCCCGGGGGTCGGATAACAGGACGGAAGTGTCGAGGACGTATGTCTTACGGGCGCTTGGCTGCACACAGTCTCCTTGCTACCTGCCGGGGCGAACCGGCGGACCCGGTCCGGTAACTGCACGCTAGATCCGATCCCATCGACCCACACTTCGACACGCCGCGTGACGCGGTTCATGACGTTCGGGTTAACAGCGAAATAACATGAAGATTGTTCAAAATTTCGTTGACAAAGCAGTCCGAGAGCCGGCGGACAGTGTCAGGCTAATGCCATGGACATCGCCCTTCCTCCCTCCTTCGAAGCTCGCTACGCACAAGGCGTCGACCGTTCTATTTGCCTCGGTGGCGGTGGCATCTTCTTCGTCGCATGGCAGGTTGGCTACCTAACCGCACTCATGGATGCCGACATCAACGTTCGCGGCGCCAAGCGTGTGGTCGGAACCTCTGCCGGTTCCATGGTCGCCACCGTTCTCGCTCGCGACGGTTTGCGCCGACTGCATGCCGAACTCGACGCAATGACTCGCTTCCCCCAGTTAGCGGCACACATGTCCGCCTCGGGTGGGATGCATCCCAGCCAGGCCCGCGCTTGGAGCGTCTTCGAGACGACGAGCACCAACGATCCCGAGCAGTTACAGCGTGTAGGCCACGCAGCTTTGGCTGCGCAGACGGTCGAACCGGTAACGATGCATCGCAATGTCGAGCTGATTGCCGGCGTGGGCGACTGGCCCGGCGAGTCGGTCCACATCACCTGCATCGACACCTTTACCGGCGAGCGATGTGTGATCGATCATCGTGCTGCGGTGTCTCCAGCAGAAGCGATGGCGGCAAGCACCGCCCTACCGGGCATGTTCCCTCCACAACAGGTGCAAGACCGCAAGTGCATGGACGGTGGCGTGGGCGCCACCGCTGTCCACATGGACCTGGTAGCCGGCTCCCGCGTGACACTGGTGCTCTCGCTTCGCGGCTTCGAACCCACAGGAACGACGAAGCAAGACGCCGCGGATCTGCAGGCGCTCAAAGACTCCGGCACGAGTGTCTTCACTGCCGTTCCGGAATCCTTCACCGACAAACAGATGATGGATCCAGATTCGATTCCCACGGCCCGCGACATGGGTAGAGGTCAGGGCATGGCCGATGCATCAGCCGTCGCGCAGCTGTGGCAATGACAAGCAGTTGCTTCCCTAACTGGAAGTACCGGGCTGAGGGTCGCGCGGTCGAGCGAACACCGCAACAGCTACCACCGTCAGCACCGCAATCAACGTGATGAAGGGTCGATCAAGAGATGTCAGGCCGACGAACATGGCGCCTAGGGTCCAGGCGATCGGGAACGCGATCAGCGCCCGCCATTTGGCTCGATACTCGGGCGACTTGTAGATGACACTCGCCGTCGCGTAACGAGCCGCATCGAGGTACGGGCCGGTCGCAGCGATCACTGCGGTCTTCTGCGTTCCCGCCCAGATGAACACCGTGGCGAGGACACCTAGCGAGAACGCGGACATCGAGATCGAGAAGAAGGCACCCCACCACGGGGCGCTCCCCAACTCCAAGTTGCTCGTGACCAGATTCGCTCGGGGATCGAACAAGCGACCACCGATGAGGGAGGTGACGGCCAAGATTCCAGCTGACACGAACAGCAGCGCCCGGGATCCGGTCTCGCCGGCGGGCCAGCGCTTGAAGCTGCGCAGCAGCACCACGAAGGCGATACCGAGCGCGCATCCGACCAGCGAACTCAAGGACAACAGGGCCTGTCCGGGTTCATCGAGGATCTTGATCCACAGCAAGACCATGTTGCCGGCTTGGTTCGCGGTGAAAACCCCGTAGGTGAGGTAATCATCCGCATCGAGAGCACCACCGACCGCAGCGAGCACCAACACCATGAAGAACGGTCGGTGCAGCACGCGCTCCGCATTCGGGTCCACCCGCCGGGCGATTTCCGGGGGCGGGTTCTGCGAGCTCATGCCCCGAAGCGGCGTTGCCGTTCCGCAAATGCGCGCAGCGCCCGTAGAAAGTCGACCCGGCGGAAGTCGGGCCAGAATGCCTCGCAGAAGTAGAACTCCGAGTGGGCGCTTTGCCACATCAAGAAGCCGGACAGCCGTTGTTCACCGGAGGTACGGATCACTAGGTCCGGATCAGGTTGGCCCTTCGTGTATAGGTGGTCGGCGATGTGTTCGACATCGACCACCTGAGCGAGTTCATCCAACGTGGTGCCTTGGTCCGCGTGGCTTTGCAGCAATGACCGCACGGCATCGACCACCTCGCGCCGCCCGCCGTACCCAACGGCTACGTTCACCAGCGAACCATCGAGCCCAGCGGTGGCTTCCTCGGCTTCCTTCAGCACCCGGGCCGTGTGGTCGGGCAGCAGATCCAACGCCCCGACGGGATGCAAGCGCCAGCGGCCTTGACCGACCAAACCATTCACGGTGTCCTCGATGATGCCTAGCAAAGCATCCACTTCCGGTTGAGGGCGCGCCAAGTTGTCGGTGGACAGCAACCACAAGGTCACGACTTCCACATTGGCGTCATCGCACCAGGTGAGAAAGTCCACGATCTTCGCAGCGCCGGCTTCGTGACCGACAGCGGAACTCGAACCCTGGGCGGTGGCCCAGCGGCGGTTGCCATCCAAGATCACGCCGACGTGCTTGGGGGTCCGACCGCGCTCGGCGGCGTCCTTGAGTTGGGTATGCAATCGACGCTCGTATACGCCGTAAACGAGATCCGAGAGACCCACTAATCCATGTCCTTCCATTGCGCCGCTCGTGGCAGCGTGGATCAGGCTACCCCCCTGCGGTACCTATCCGACGGCAGAACGCGCATGAACCATCGATGCCAACTCCCCAGCCGCCGTGACAGGGCGGTCACAAACGAACCCCCGGCACACATAAGCGCTGGGTTGACCGTCGATTAACGGACGGTCTCGCAGCAGGGGTGCATCCTCATCGCCGGTTCCCCACGCCACGACCGTTCCAGGTGAAGTGGACGCAAACGCCGTATCGACCAAGTCCTTCGCTGCGTCGAAGCCGTCATTGCTTTCATCATCAACAACAACGACGGCCACCTCGAGTGGACCAGCCTGCAGGGCCGACGCAGCCACCAATCCCCAGCCGACAGCCCGGGGTGCTCGGTTCGCCAGTGCCGACACCAGCCCCAGCGAACGCTCCGCAACGGAACGGTGTTCGCTAGATCCGGTCAGCGCCGCGTAAGTGACCAGCGCATTAGCCACCGCGAACCATCCCGACGGCTCGGCGTTGTCAGCCGGATCCTTAGGCCGGCGCACCAGTTCAGGGGCGTCATCGGCGGTATCGAAGAAGCCACCCTCACCGTCACCGAAGTGCTGCACGGCAACATCGAGCAAGACCCCTGCGAACTGCTGCCAGGCGATCTCGCCGGTGACTTGGCCGAGGGCGAGCAACCCTTCGGCCACGCTCCCGTAATCGTCAAGCACTCCGAGGTTGTTGCCGGCGATGCCGTCCTTCGAAGTCCGACACAGTCGGTCATCGCCGCGCGCTCCGAGGTGCACGGAGATCAACAGATCCCCTGCAACGATCGCTGCCTCGACCCATGCTGGTTCCGCCAGCAGTTGCCCGGCTTCGGCGAGGGCCGCGATGGCCATGCCGTTCCACGACGCCACCACTTTGTCATCGCGCCCGGGATGCACACGCAGCTCGCGGGCCTGGAACAACCGGGCGCGAACCGAACCCCATCGCTGCCAGTCGTCTGGATCGCGCAGCAACTGCAAAGTGGAGGCACCATGCTCGAAGGTGCCCTGCGGCGTGACGGTGAATAGGTCTGCAGCCCAGCGCCCGTCGACCTCCCCGAGCACTGCAATCAATTCCTCGGGCGTCCAGGCATAGAACTTGCCCTCGACTCCCTCGCTATCGGCATCCAGCGCCGAGGCGAATCCGCCCTCGGGGGTTCTTAGATCTCGCAGCAGGAACTCTGCTGTTTCGCGCGCAATCCGCTCGGCGAACGGCGAACCGGTCAAGCGCCAGTAGTGCAGATAGACGCGCAGCAACAATGCGTTGTCGTAGAGCATCTTCTCGAAGTGCGGGACAACCCAGCGGTTGTCGACCGAGTACCGCGCGAACCCGCCACCGATCTGGTCATACATCCCGCCGCGTGCCATCGCTTCGAGGGTGCGCTCGAGCATGTCCATCGCTTCAGCGCCGTGTGTGATGCCCGGTAGCGCCACATACCGGATCAAGAACTCCAGCAACATGGACGGTGGGAACTTGGGGGCTCCGCCGAAGCCACCGTTCTGCGCGTCGAAGTCCTCTAACAGGCCCGCCACCGCGGCGTCGAGTTCGGCCAGGGTGGGAGGCGCATCGCCAGCGGCAGCGAGTTCGCGCCCAGACAAGGCCTCGATGATCCGTTGGCCGGCCGCTTCGATCTCACCGCGCCGGTTCTGCCAGGCATCGGTGATGGCTTGCAGCAGTTGTGGGAACGAGGACATTTGATGCCGGGGCTCGGGCGGGAAGTACGTGCCTGCATAGAACGGCCGTCCTTCGTGATCCAAGAACACGCTCATCGGCCAGCCGCCGTGGCCGGTCATCGCGACTGTCGCGTCCATATATACCGAATCCAGATCGGGGCGCTCTTCGCGGTCCACCTTGATCGACACGAAATGCTCGTTCAGGTACGCAGCGATCGCGTCATCTTCAAAGGACTCGTGCGCCATCACGTGGCACCAGTGGCAGGCCGAGTAGCCGATGGACAAGAAGATCGGCACACCCCGCAGCCGGGCTTC
>CAZWIW010000010.1:0-22673 GCA_964634545.1 uncultured Rubrivirga sp. | reverse complement strand
ATGGAAGCGCGGGATCGGCTCGAAGAAGTGGTGAAGAGGGGCGCCCCGGCCCAAGCCGCTAAGGGGCGCGAACTCCTCGACCGGATTGCGACCACTCCCGATGATGCCGCGATCCATGCAGAGACGGATGCGCTTTTCGATGCCTACCTACATGATCCTTATCTGACCAAGATCGAACCAAGCGCTGAGGATCACGGATAGATGTTCGACGACGCCAAGTACCTAGCCAAAGACGCCGTGGATCGCAACAACGCGATCAGCGCGCTGGATCAGCAACGGGCCGAGGACAAGGTCCACGGCTGGTCGCGTAACCGCACACTGCGCCGCGGTATCGGTGTTCTACTCGGCGGCGTTGTTGCGGCCTTTCCGATCGTCACATCACTGAACGCACCACGAATCTTCGTTGTCTACGCCTTGGCCTGGCTGGCCGTCTTCGCCCTCGCAAGCACCGCGATGCGGGCGGCTCCCACGGGGCCGATCGGGCGCACCGAGTTCTTGGTTCTGGCAGGACTCGCAGCACTCAGTGCGGTGGTTGCGCTCAGCGCGCAAACCGACGTCAATCTTCAAGCGGGGGTGACCGCAACCGCGGGGATCGTGATCGCGGTCATCACCGCAGCGATCAGTGCCTCACCCATCGTGCGTTGTTGGCGCTAATCGAATTCGCGCGTGACTACTTGCTGAAGCCTTCCTTCAGGCCCTGCACGACGGACGTCAATTCGCTCGGCAGCACCCACACCTTGCTGGCCTCGCCGTTGGCGATCTCCGGCAGTGTCTCCAAATAACGGTGCGCGAGTGCAGATGACGTCGGGTTCGCGAGATGCAAGGCGGAGTAGACCTTCTCAACCGCAACCGCCTCGCCGTCAGCGCGGATGACCTCGGCCTTTGCATCGGCTTCGGCCTTGAGCACCTCGGCCTCCGCCTGACCCTGAGCGGTGAGAATCGCCGACTGCTTCGCTCCTTCGGCCGTCAAGATCGCCGATTGCTTCTCGCCCTCGGCGGTGAGGATCGCTGCACGGCGCTCCCGCTCGGCCTTGAGTTGCTTTTCCATGGACTCTTGGACCGACGGCGGCGGATCGATCGCCTTCAGCTCCACGCGGTTGACCCGGATGCCCCATTTGCCGGTGGCTTCGTCGAGCACCCCGCGCAACTGGCCGTTGATGGCATCACGGGAGGTGAGCGTCTCCTCGAGGTCCATCGAGCCGATCACGTTGCGCAACGTGGTGACGGTCAGTTGCTCGATACCGAGGATGTAGCTGGAGATCTCGTAGGTCGCGGACTTGGGATCGGTCACCTGGAAGTACACGACCGTGTCGATCGACACAACGAGGTTGTCCTCGGTGATCACTGGTTGCGGCGGGAAAGACGCCACCTGCTCGCGCATGTCCACTCGCTCGCGGACCCGGTCGACGAACGGGACCAGCACACTCAACCCTGGTTCCAGGGTGCGTTGGTAGCGGCCAAGGCGTTCGATGATCGCGGTGCTGGCTTGGTTGACGATGACCAGCGTGCGCCACAGCAGCAGCGCGACGACCAATACGGCGAAGATGGCGCCGGAGATGAAAGCGATCATGGGGACTCCTCGTGGTCCTACTCAGTCGATCGGGTGAACGAGCGCGGTCGCGCCGTCGATTCGGGTGACAACCAACTTGGTGCCACCGGGAACGGATATGGACGTGATGTCCGGATCCAGCCGCGCGGACCACTCTTCGCCGCGCAACTTCATTCGGCCATCCATGGTGGAGATCTCGGTCAGGGCCATGCCCTCAGCACCGGGCAGGGCATCGACACCGGTTCGCGCCCCCACGGGCAACTTGCGCAGGTGCCGCAGGGCGATCGGGCGAACCAGGACGATCCCCGCCAACGAGACACCGGCAGCCACGAGAACCGAGACCCACAGCGGTGCGCCGGTGAGTGCCACGCCCGCGCCGGCGAGGGCTCCTACCGCGATCAGCGCGAAGGTTAGGTCGAGGGTGAGCGCCTCGATACCGAGCGCGATCGCCGCAACGATTGCCCACACCACAGCACCGGACATGTTCACCTCCCTCGACTGCAACTACTCCTACGAGGCTAACCGCGAAACCTGAACTCCACCCGTCGGGAGCCGATGGGGCAAGAAATCCGCATATTCGACATAGATCGTTATATTTATCCGTATCCGCTGAGTATTGTTTCCTTCTATGACGCAGATTCGGATCAGCGAAGCGGCCCAACTGCTGGGAGTCAGTGACGACACTGTCCGCCGCTGGATCGACTCCGGACGGCTGCCGGCTACCGGTGGCCCCGGGCCGACCACCGTGGAGGGCAAGGACGTCGCCGCCCTCATGCGCGAATCCGCCCCTGAGTTACCGCACCTGTCCGTCTCCGCGCGCAACCGCTTCCCGGGGATCGTCACCCGGGTGGAGAAGGACGGTGTGATGGCCCTGGTCGAGATTCAAGCCGGCCCGCACCGCGTGATCTCGTTGATGAGCGCCGAAGCCGCCGAGGATCTCGGCCTCGAACCGGGCGTCCGCGCCGCCGCTTCGGTGAAGTCGACGAACGTGGTCGTGGACATCACATGAATCGAGCGGTCCTCGCCGCGCTCGTCTTCCCCCTCGCACTCACTGCGTGCACCAACAACGACGACGCCACGACAACCATCACCGTCTCCGCCGCCGCCTCCTTGACCGATGCCTTCACCGAAATCGGTGCGGAGTTCACCCAGCGAAATCCCGGCACCGATATTCGCTTCAACTTCGCCGGTAGTTCCACGCTCGCCGAGCAGATCAATTCGGGTGCACCCGTGGATGTGTTCGCCGCAGCTTCGACCACCGCCATGGATCGAGCAGCCGATGCCCTGGACGAACCCGTTTCGTTCGCTGCGAATTCGCTAGCCATCGCGGTGCCGGGCGGCAACCCAGCGAACATTGAGGCACTCAGCGATCTCACCGATCCGAACGTCACGATCGTCGTTTGCAACGCTCCGGTCCCATGCGGGGAAGCCGCTGATGCATTATTCGAGAAGAACGAACTGCGCGTTACTCCCGCGAGCTTGGAACCCGATGTTCGTGCTGTGCTGACCAAGGTGATCGCTGATGAAGCCGATGCCGGCATCGTCTACCGCACCGACATCGCCGCTGCAGGGCAACAGATCGACTCCATCGACATCCCCGATACCGACAACGTCCGCACTATCTACCCGATCGCCACCACCACGGAAGCACCCGGACAAGCGCAGGCCTTCGTCGACTTCGTGCTCAGCGATGTGGGACAAGACACTTTGCGGAAGTGGGGTTTCACGTCACCATGACGAAGACAACAGCACCCGCTCCGCGGTTACTCATCGTTCTCGCCATCGTCGCTCTCACCTTCTTGCTACTGCCGCTTGTCGGCCTGCTCGCAGAAACCCCGTGGTCGAGCCTGCCGGCTCTTCTGACGTCGCCCGCAGCCGCCGAAGCCCTGCGCCTATCGATCGTCACGTCACTTTTCGCGGCGTTCTTCGCAACCCTGCTCGGTGTGCCGCTTGCTTGGGTTCTTGCGCGCAAGGACTTCCCCGGGCAACGCCTCGTCCGCGGCATCGTGCTGCTGCCGCTAGTCCTACCGCCGGTGGTCGGCGGGGTCACGCTGCTCACCGCGTTCGGCCGGCGCGGGCTCATCGGCCAGTACCTCTACGAGTGGTTCGGCATCCAACTCCCCTTCAGCACCGCCGGCGTGGTGATGGCAGCCACCTTCGTCGCTATGCCGTTCCTCGTCATCACCGTCGAGGGGGCCCTGCGCAGCATCGACACTCGTTACGAGCAGGCCGCCCGCACCCTCGGCGCCCGCCCGCGCACGGTGCTCTTTCGGATCACCCTGCCGCTCATCTCCGCATCGCTCGTCGCCGGCATCGTGCTCGCCTGGGCGCGTGCGCTGGGCGAGTTCGGTGCCACCATCACGTTCGCCGGCAACTTCCCCGGCGTTACCCAGACTCTGCCGCTCGCCGTCTATTCCGCTCTCGAAGTCAGCCGGGACGAAGCCATCGCCTTGAGCCTGGTCTTGCTGGCCATCTCGCTCACCGTGCTGGTCTCGTTGCGTGGCCGCTTCCTGGGGGGTCGATCATGAGCGTCACCGCACAGATCATCACCACCATCGGTGACCTAGCGATCGACGCGCAACTGACCTGCGAACCGGGTGAAACAGTCGCACTGCTCGGGCCGAACGGCGCCGGCAAGAGCACCGTGCTGCGGTCCATTGCCGGACTACTGCCCATCGATGACGGCTGCATCCGCATCGGGAATGAAACGGTGGACGAACCCGCGACCAGGACGTTCATCCCAGCCGAACAACGACGAGTCGGCATGGTCTTCCAGGACTACCTGCTCTTCCCACACATGACGGTTCGTCAGAACATCGAGTTCGGTCCGAGGAATCGACACCAGGATCATGACGTCGCTCCATGGATAGACGCCCTGGACTTGGGCGATCTGCTCGATCGCAAACCCGCGCAACTATCCGGTGGACAAGCACAGCGAGTGTCCCTCGCCCGAGCCCTAGCGACCAACCCGCAAGCACTGCTGCTCGATGAACCACTAGCAGCACTCGATGCCGCAACCAAGCAAAGCGTCCGCGGGGAACTGCGTCATTTCCTCCAACGCTTCGAACATGGCACCGTCCTGGTCACCCACGATCCGCTGGATGCGCTGGTGCTGGCCGACCGCATCGTCGTTCTGGAAAACGGCCACGTCACGCAAGAAGGACCCACCGCCGAGGTCGCTAGCCAGCCGAGGACGGAGTATCTAGCGGCCCTGCTCGGTGTCACACTCATCCGCGGTACCGCGCACGAGGGCATCATCGATTGCCAGGGCGGTGGAAGTCTGGTCACCAGCACCAGTGCGGCGGGATCGGTTGTGGCCATCATCAGGCCGCAAGCCATCTCCCTACATGCCAACAGGCCCGAGGGCAGCGCCCGAAACGTCTGGCACACCACCATCACAGCAGTCGATGCCCATCACGATCAGGTTCGCATCACCCTCGCGGGACCGCCTGAGCTCACAGCAGCGGTAACCCCAGCGGCAGTTGCCGACCTAGGTATCGCGCCTGGCCAACGAATCTGGGCCAGTCTCAAGGCAACAGACATTGCCATTCACCAGGCCTGACAGCGCATCTGAAAGGCTCACCTAGTGGCTGCGCAACTCGAAGACCTGGTGCACGAATCGTGGGTTCCGCATCTCGCCGGCCAACGGGACAACCTGACCGCACTCGGGGAGTTCCTCCGGGCGGAGAACCAGGCCGGCCGCCCCTGGGCCCCGGCAGGAAGCAACATCCTGCGGGCGCTTACCCAGCCGCTAGACGACGTTCGGGTGTTGATCGTCGGACAAGACCCGTATCCCACCCCCGGTCACGCGGTCGGTCTGTCCTTCTCCGTTGCTCCGCAGGTCAAGCCGATCCCGCGCAGCCTGTCGAACATCTACAAGGAACTCGAAAGCGACCTGGGCATCGCGACTCCCGCCAATGGTGATCTCACCCCGTGGACCGAACAAGGGGTGCTTTTACTCAACCGCGTTCTCACAGTGCAAGTCGGTGAACCCGGGAGCCACAGGGGCAAGGGCTGGGAGGACTTCACCGCGGCTGCGATTAGTGCGATCGCCTACCGACCCGATCAGCCGGTGGTGGCGATCTTGTGGGGTAAGGACGCACAAACCGCCACAGAGCTGCTCGACGACGCCCCCGTCATCGCTAGCCCGCACCCGAGCCCGATGTCCGCCGATCGCGGCTTCTTCGGCTCACGCCCGTTCAGCCGGGCCAACGAGCTGCTCGAAGACCTCGGCGCAGAGCCGATCGATTGGTCCTTGTCGAGTCTGCGGTAACGCGAACTAAGCCGCCGGCTGCATCGGTTCCAGGTGATGCTTGCGAACGTACTTGTGCAGTTGGTAGTCCGCGACAAAACTCATGAACGGCACCGTGCCGGCTAGCAGTACGGCCAGTGTCTTGACCACCGAGAGTTTGATCCGGAAGCACAGGTCCACACCGGCGATCAGGTAGAACAAGTACAGCCAGCCGTGCGCCGTCCATAGCCAGCGATACAAATCAGGCTTGACCTCGGTATTCGCATAGTCCATAAAGCCGTAGCCGACAACTAACCAGATGGTCAGCGCGCCGAGTACCACACCGGTGACCCAGGCCATGATCCGAAACCGCAGTAACGCCCCAGGAAGCTTGTCCATATTCCGAACCTAACCGACTAGCCGTGGTACGCCACTTCGGGCGTGAACGGCGGTTCGGCTCCCGCCCGCTGACAGGTGATTCCTGCCACCCGAATACCGAATTGCGCTGCGGCGACGACCTTGTCGAGTTCACGCAGTTCATCTCGCTCCCAGCCCTGGCCCACCCAGTGGGCAAGGAACCCGCCGCTGAAAGAATCCCCAGCACCCACGGTGTCCACGACGGGCACCGAGGGCACATCCAGAACGTGCTTGCCGTCAGAACAGATCACTTCCACCGAGTTCGCGCCGTCAGTGAAGAGAACCGTGGCACCGGTGCGCATGTGGATCTGCTCGGCGGCCGTAGCGGGCCGCTCACCGGGGTACAGGAACTCCAGGTCATCACCGCTGACCTTCACCACATCGGCGCGGGCAAGCACGGACGCCAGTGTCGATTCGAAAACCGCCGAACCCGTCATGACAGCAGGGCGGCAGTTCGGATCCACCATGACGATTCTCGAATCCGGGGCCGCTTCGACCACGGCTTGCGTCGCATCGGCAAGGGGCTCGAGCACCAACGCCAGCGTGCCCACGTGGAGCACCGAACAATCGGCTGTGACGGCGCCAATGGCATCTCCAGGCGTCACCAAGGTGGCCGAGGTTCCATCGAAGACGAACCGGTAGGAAGCCGCACCACCATCGTCCAACTCGGCGATCGCCAACGTGGTGGGCGCATCCATCGGCTCACCTAGTGCATACGACACACCATCGGAGGCAAGCATCCGCGAGATCCGGCGACCGAAGGCATCGGTCGAAACACCACCGAGGAATGAAACGGGCACATCAAGCCGGGCCAACGTTCGGGCGGTGTTCAACGGCGCGCCACCGATGGCAGCTGCCGTCACTTCTCCCTGAGGGCTCACGATGATGTCGATGAGCGCTTCACCCATAACCGTGATCACGAACGGGAACCTACTTCCTTGCGTCCAAGTACAGCCACCTGCCGTACACGAATATCGCGAAGGCGGCGAAGATCCACCACTGGATCGCGTAGAAGAAGTTCTGCAACGGGAATGGGACATTCCCCACCTCAACGGTGGGTGGCACGATCACCGGGGCGGGGGCGTCCGCGGCCAACAGGATCGGATCCTGTTCTTGCAACATCACGTAGCCGTCGATGAGATCTACATTCCACGCATTGGCCAGCGCGGCTGCATCGACGGTGATGATCTGGTCTTCATTCGCGCCTTCGTAGAACGCCTCGTTCGGATGCAGCACACCTTCGATGCGGGTGGGTTCTTGTCGGATGGGCGGACTCGTTGTCTCGTTCGGCAACCAGCCGCGAACCACCGCGACGTTTCGTTGGTCGTCGAGTTCAAAACGCGTGATTGTCCAGGTTCCAGCCTCGCCTTCGTACTCGCGATTCGGAATCAAGACTTCATCACCGGTGAAGGTTCCGTCGAGGATGACAGTCCTGCCGATCTCCGCGTTGCCCCAAGTGCCGTCGTCGTTGATCAGTTCGGTTAGCGAAATGGGTTCGGATGCAGCCGACCGTTCGGCGGCCAGGATGTCTTGCGTGCGGTCCCATTGCCAGCGACCGAGAACGATGCACACGGCGATGAACGCAATCAATGCGATCAGCGCGATCAGCCAGCGCGGGGTGATCGCGGTGCGCCAGATGTCCTGAGCAGACGGGCGCACTTTGATGTCAGGTGCGCTGCTCATCCTCGTCGCGTTCTTCCTCACCGTGGATCACGGCTTCTTCGGTGAAGTGTTCGTCCTCGGCGATGCGCTGATCCTGCGGGCCGGCAGGCAGATTGGTGTCGATCTTCTTGATCTGCCGGTTCATCGACTTCCACAGCAAGAAGACCACAATGCCGAGGATGAGGACGATGATGCCCACAATCTGCAGGCCACCGTCGATGACCAGACTCACGTTGCTGTTCATGTCTGCCTCAGCCCCTTAGCCCGGCGAATAGGTCGTCCTCTGGAGTCTGTACCTCGATGGCTGACCACGCGAGTTCGAAATCCTCGGTCGGCCACAGTTCCTGCTGCATCTCCAGCGGAACGGCGAACCACATGCCGTTCGGGTCGATCTGCGTGGCGTGGGCCAGCAGGGCTTGATCACGGATAGGGAAATAGTCCGCGGCGTGCACCCGGGTGGTCACGCGGCGGAAGTTGTCGTCACGGTCTTTCCAGTTCTCGATCCACTCCGCGTAAGGCGATTCCAGGCCGGCGTCGAGCATCGCCTGATGCAGCGTTGCCACGCGGGTCTTGGAGAACTGATGATTGAAGTAGATCTTGGAGACCTGGTGCGGCTCGCCGAGATCGGCGTGCTGGCCGACATCGGCTGCTTCCTTGACCGCGGCCATCGTGATCTCGTGGGTGCGGATGTGGTCGGGGTGGGGGTAGCCACCGTTTTCGTCGTAGGTGGTGATGACCTGCGGGCGGAAATCGCGGATATGGCGAACCAGGGCCGGGGTGAGCTCGTGCAGCGGTCGGGCAGCGAAGGAGTTCGGCGGTAGCGGGGGCTTGGGGTCACCCTCCGGGAAGCCGGAATCCTCAAAACCCAACCAGGCGTGCTTGACCCGCAAGATCGCAGCGGCGTTAGCCATCTCCCGCTCGCGGACCGTGTGGATGCCCTCGGTGTCCACGGCCTCTTGCATGGCCGGGTTGAGAATGTCGCCTCGTTCACCACCAGTGCAGGTGACGACCATCACCTCGATGCCCTCATCCACGTACTTGGCGGTCGTGGCGGCACCCTTACTGGCTTCGTCGTCGGGGTGGGCATGCACCGCCATCAGGCGCAGTGGTTTGTTACTGGGCACGTTGTTGGGCTCGTGGCTTAGCACTGACCTAGTCTCGCACCTGTGTCCTCGCCCTTCTCGCCAGACCAACTCTCGCCCCAGATGCGGGCGCGCTACGGGCTGGACAAACGGCGGCTGTCCCCGATCGTCATTTCCGTGGTGGTGACGGTTCTCTTTCTCGCCGGCGTGGCTTTCGCCGGGCTGATGCTGGTGCGTGATGACGTTCGCCATCAGCTCATCACCTGGACGGTCGTGGCACCGGATCGTGCGGATGCAACCTTCGATGTTTCCCGAGACGGCAATGACGAAGTCATCTGCATCTTGCGGGCCCAAGACTCCAAGCGGATCGATGTCGGATACGCCGAGATCGTCATCCCACCCGGAGCAGACGTGGTCACCATCGACTACTCACTGCGCACCGTTGCTCCCGCGTATGCGGTGGAGGTGCTCGCGTGTGAACGGCCGGGCGAACTTCGCGCGCCGGGACCGCAGTTCCCGCCGGGGATCGCGGTGCCCGAGCAGCCGTGGACGGCCGACTGAGGGGCCACTGCCTCACAGTGGCCGGATTTGCCACGGCATTTACAGTGGTGCGTTATGACTGAGACGACCTGGCTCACCCAAGAGGCGTACGACCGGTTGGTGAACGAGCTTGCCGATCGGGAAGGCCCCACCCGGGTGGAGATCACCAAGCGAATCGAGGCTGCCCGAGAAGAGGGCGATCTCAAGGAGAACGGCGGTTACCACGCCGCTAAGGAGGAGCAGGGCAAGAACGAGGCCAGGGTCCGCCAACTCAAGCAACTGCTGGAATCCGCCAAGATCGGTGTTCCCGAGTCCGCCGCCGACGAGGTCGCCGCGGGCAAGGTCGTGACTGTTCGCTTCGTGGAATTCGACGACGAAGAGACCTTCCTACTCGGCTCCCGCGAGGAAGCCGCCCACGCCTCGATCGAGGTCTACTCCCCGACCTCACCCCTAGGCGCTGCCGTCGAGGGCAAGAAGGTCGGCGAAACCGCCAGCTATGAGTTGGCGAACGGCAAGACGATGAACGTGGAGATCCTCAAGGTGGAGACCTACACCGGTTAGTTCGAAACTCGCTTTCGACTACTTGCTGGTGGCGGTGCGGTACTTGCGCACCGCGAGCGGCGCGAAGATCGCGATCACCACAACGCAGGAGATCACGGTGTACAGCGCCGGGTTGTTCAACGTCCAAAAGTCGGTCGGTGCGCCCGTAGGGTTGCCGAATAGTTCACGGGTGGCCTGCACCAAACTCGAGATCGGGTTGAACGCCGCGAAGTACTGCAACCACGTGGGCAGCGCGGTAATGGGCACGAACGCATTGGACAAGAAGGTCAGCGGGAAGATCCAGATCAACCCGGCGGTGTTGGCTGTCTCGGTATTCGGCACCGAAAGACCCACGAACGCACCGACCCAAGTGACCGTGTACGCAAAGAGCAACAGCAGCAGGTAGGCGTAGATCGCATTCAAGATTCCGTCGTTGATGCGCCAACCGACGATGAAGCCGGTGATGCTGAGCACGGTGAGCACCAAGATCTGCCGCAGAGCATTCGCCATGGTGTTGCCGAGCAGCACGGCCGGTTGGGACATCGGCAGCGCGCGGTAGCGATCGATGATGCCGCGCTGCATCGCCTCAGCCAGACCCACAGTGCTCGATGCCGCAGCGAAGGCCACCGTCTGACCGAAGATGCCCGGCATCAAGTACTGCCGGTAGAGAGATGCATCCGCTTCACTGCCCGGTTCGGCGCCGGGAATCGGGATGGCGCCACCGAAGACGTAGGCGAACAGAAGGACGAAGATCACCGGCTGGATCAGTTGGAAGAACAGGGCCTCGGGCACGCGGAACGAGGCGGCGATCGTGGCGCGGGCGATAATCACAGCGTCGTGGAACGTCCAGCCGAGAGCTGGTCGCTTGGCTTGGATCGCAGGTGCGCTCATCGCCTACCTCCTCGACGTCCGCGCCCGGCTGGTTCAGGGCTTTCGGGTTGCGCCTGCTCTTCGCCTTCTTCAGCGCTGTGGCCGGTGAGCGAGAGGAATACGTCGTCCAAGGTGGGGCGGCGCAGACCGATATCGGCAACCCCCACGCTGTGGGCATCTAGCGCGCGAACAGCCTCGATCAGAACCGGAGAGCCTCCGGCTACCGGTGCGGAGTACTGCACACCATCGATCGTGGCTTCGCCCGAAACCAGTGGCGCAAGCGCCGATTCGGCAACCGAACCTTGGGCTTCATCCTTCAGCGTGATCTCGAGGCGATCGCCGCCGATCTGATCCTTGAGTTGGCTCGAAGTGCCGTGCGCGATCACCTTGCCGTGATCGATCACGACGATGTCGTCAGCCAGTTGATCGGCCTCGTCGAGGTACTGGGTGGTCAGCAGCACCGTGGTGCCTTCGGCAACGAGTTCGGTGATCACATTCCACAGCCCTATCCGCGATCGCGGATCCAACCCCGTAGTCGGTTCATCGAGGAACAAGATGCCGGGTTTGGCGATCAAGCTCGCAGCTAGGTCCAAGCGCCGGCGCATACCGCCGGAGTAGGTCTTGGCCGGCCGGTTGGCCGCATCAGTGAGGTCGAACTTCTCGAGCAGTTCATCCGAGCGAGATTGCACGTAGTTGGCATCAAGGTGGTAAAGCCCACCGAACATGCGCAGGTTCTCCCTGCCGGTGAGGAATTCATCAACGGCGGCGTACTGACCGGTCAGGCCGATGGATCGCCGCACGTCGTCGGCTTGTTTGGCGACATCGAAGCCCGCCACCTTCGCGCTGCCGGCAGTTGCTTTCAGCAAGGTGGCCAGAATGCGAACCGTGGTGGTCTTGCCGGAACCGTTGGGGCCGAGCAGACCGACCACCTGACCACGCGGAACCACGAGGTCGATGCCGTTGAGTGCTTTGACGTCCCCGAATTCCTTGACCAAGCCGTGGGCTTCGACAGCGTTTTCCGTAGGCACAACCCTGAACAGTACGCCCGTGCTTGCGCGCGCAGTTCCGGTGGTCAGCGACTAGCGAAAGAGGCTCCCTTCTTCGCCTACCCAAGCCGCGAATGACCCTCAAACTGTCAGCCGTCGAGGACCTCGACGTGGTAGCCGGAGGACCGCAGGGCGGACAGGATCTGGTCGCGCTGCTCGGCGCTGCGGGTTTCCATCTGTATGTCGATGCGGACATCGCCGATGGAAACGCGGGGGTCGGTGCGGTCGTGGAAGACGTCCACCACGTTGGCCTTGTGCTGTTTGAGGACTTCCAGCAGGCCGGCGAGGGACCCGGGGAAGTCAGGGGTGTGGACGCTGATCGACAGATAGCGGCCGGCGGCGGTCATGCCGTGGCGGATGATGCGCAGCAGGACGAGTGAATCGACGTTGCCACCGGAAATGGTGATCGCCACGGGTGGCTCGAAGTCCTCAGGGGCGTTCATCACGGCTGCGGTGGCGGCGGCGCCCGAGGGCTCGACCACGAGTTTGGCGCGTTCGAGCAACATCAAGACCGCGCGGGAAAGTTCGTCTTCGGTGACCGTGCGGAACTCATCGACGTATTCCTGGACGAGTTCGAAGGGCACGTCCCCCGGTCGGGCGATGGCGATGCCGTCGGCCATGGTGTTCATCTGCGCGCGGGTGACCGGCTGCCCTTCGGCCAGGCTTTGCGGGTAAGTCGAAGCACCTTCGGCCTGCACGCCGATCACCTTGACGTCAGGATTGATTTGCTTGATGGCGAACGCGACCCCCGCGAGAAGTCCACCACCACCAGTGCACACGACAACCGTCTTGACGTCGGGAATCTTCTCGACTATTTCCAGACCGAGGGTTCCTTGCCCAGCCACCACGTGCTCGTGGTCGAAAGGATGGATCAAGATCGCGCCGGTTTCATCGGCGAAGGCGCGCGCTTCAACGAGTGCCTCGTCAACCGTGGTGCCATGGAAGCGAACATCTGCGCCGTAGCCGCGAGTGGCTTCGATCTTGGGGATAGATGCATCGACCGGCATGAACACCGTGACGTCCACACCGAGGAGCTGTCCGGCGAGTGCGACTCCTTGCGCGTGATTGCCCGCACTAGCAGCAACGACTCCCTTGGCGCGTTCGTCAGCACTGAGCTGCGCGATGCGGTTATAGGCACCGCGGATCTTGAATGATCCGGCGCGCTGCAGGTTCTCCGGGATCAAATAGACCGGGCCACCGACCTGATCACTGAGCCAACGCGCTCCTTGCACCGGCAGGTCGCGTACTACGCCCTGGGCGCGCTCGGCTGCCTGCTGGACATCCCCGATTTCCATCCGCGAATAGTGGCACCTCAGCCGGGTAGTTCGCGACGCCCTCCGGGCAACTCTTCAGACGGGCTGAGGCGGGCTGAGGAGGCGGCCTCCCTGCCGGCACCGGCTGCCGAGCCCGACCGCCCCGAAGCTGCCCCTCGGTAGCCGCCCCAGCGCCCTCGGGCCGCGGAGTTCTGACGGTGGAAAGCGCGGACCTCGGATTCGCTCTTGCGCAGCACCACTGCCGCCGACGAAGCAGCGTTCTCCACCCCATCGTGCTCAGACATCGCCTGCTCGCGAGCCTGCTGCAAACGCTCGTCGATCCGGGCAACGTACGCGCGATAGAAAGCCGCGCGAGCGGTTTGCTTGGTGAACTTCTTGGTGACCAGTAGCCCCGTGGAACGCGAACGCACGCGATAGCTCTCGCTTCGCCACTCCCCGTTCTCGAGGTAAACCTGGGCAGTGGTGGCCATCTGAACGGATAGCGACGCAAAAAGGGTGTGTGTGACGTCTAAGTCTTGCGGCATTCCATAGGCGATGACATAAGTGGAGTCCGCAGCGACATCCACCATCGTGAAGTTGTTGTGCGCAACGACGACGAACAGCGAAACCAAATGCGTGTTCGCCCGCTTTCCCTTCTCCCCGATCGTCACGGTTCGAGTGATCGGATCCGCAGGGGTCTCGTCGTCTTTACGCTTCGCCCGCGCGGTAGCGAGATCGATACTCGCAAGGGTTGCTAGCGACTGCGCCTTCATCAGGTAGGCGTCCGCTTCGTGTTCGTTATCGGTCCGCTCGGCCTTCATCAGCAGTGCACTGATGCGTTCGATGGTCACACTCATGCCGCCTCCACCAATGGCGCACCACATGCCGAATAGCCGGTGCGCAGCAGGAGCTCAGCCTCGTGCCCGAGCCGTGCGCGAACGAGTACGAGCATGGCTGCCGTGAACTGCTCATCGTGTGCGGTCGAGCCGCCGGAGGTCACGCACACGTGGTGGGCTACTTCGTGGAGGACAACCGACTCGCGCATCGCCCACGGTTCATGGGTGGGGATAGCGATGACTCCTCCCCCATAGTGCGCACGCGTGCCACCTTTGCGGTGCCGAACCGAGGGTGGGGTGACGCCGTAGTCGGTGCATGCGTGGTCCACGTAGGTGGTCACCTCTTCGAGTCGACCGAAACGCAACTGAACCGGGGCTTGCAGAGTGGATCCGAAGAAGTCGACGGTTCCGCCACGATCGATGAGCGAGGACCACTGATCCTCGGCGCGGTAAACCGCCTGTCGGTGACGATCCGTCATGAAGCGTTCGGCCAACGGGGAGCGGCATTCGCAGCCGGCCTTTGCATCACGCCCGCGGCGATCGCGCCGAACATTGCAGCACCTAGTGCGCCGGCTTCGTTAACTTCACTGACTTCGAATTCACCGATGGCGTCGCGTTTCGCCTGCACCACCATCGCATCGTGCACCCAGCCACCAGCGAGCACCGTTCGCTGCCGTGGCGCACTCGCGGCTTCCATGAACTGCAGCAACCCTTGCCCGAGATCGACGAGGTGGGTGACGCCCGCCCGCCAAAGGCCGGCGGGGGTGGCGTCGTCGTCGACACCGGAGATGCTCAAGCCGGTGTGTCCCACCTCGGTGAGTTGGAGGCCACCGGTCTGGGCATCCAGCGCCCGCTGGGCAAGATCGGCGCGTTGTTCGAATGTCTCGACTCCGAGGAGTTGGCGGATGCGCTCGAGGGACAAACCGGTGACCAAAGCGCCCAGCACACACACGTGGTTTGGGATGACGCTCCATAGGACGGCAACATCACGTTCGGCGAGGCGGACGAGTTCCTCGCGCGGTAGCGGTCCTGGCGCGAAACGCAAGAGGGCTTCCGCTGTTCCCATCGAATCGAACAGAGCGCCGGTGGTGGCTGCTCCGCACGCGAAAGCAGCCGACTGGTGGTCCATGCCCGTGGCGGTCAGCGCAGCACCACGCATGGGTTCGGGCACGTTGGTCGCATTGCCGCACGAATCACCAGCGATGGTCACCGGCCCAGGGAGCAGGTTGCCAACCAAATCGAGGGTGGCTTGCCAGGGAACCCGCTCGACTACATCGAACAAGCCGGTCCGTGAAACCAAGGAGATCTCACTGACTTGCTCACCGCCGAGCCGGTAGACGATCCACTCGGCGATGCTCAGATAGGTGGTCGCGGATTCCGCGGTCGCGACGTTCTCTTGCAGCCACAAGATCTTCGCGACTGAAGGCTTGTTGTTGAGCCGCATGCCGACGTGCCCATGGAAGGTCTCGCGATCGATCGCTTGCTTGATCAGGTCAGATCGCCCACGCGGATCGTGAAAGGCGATGGCCGGAGCCACCGCGTCTCCGCTGGGACCGACGAGTACTCCGGCTTCGGCCATGCTGGTGACCCCGATACCGATCACGCGTCCATCGCTGGGCCAAGCAGGCGCCTGGAGCAGTCCGGCGAGAACCTCGTGGACTCCTGCGATGAGTTGGTCGGGATCCATGTGGGCCTCGGCCCCGGATCGGATCCAGGGAGTCGGTACCGCCGCTTCGGCCAGAACCGCACCGGAGAGGTCGACCGCCAAGGCCTTGACGCGCGTAGTGCCAGCGTCGATACCGACCACCAGCTCGCTCATTGCACTCCTCGCCGACCCCTAGTTGCGTCCATGGCGAGGATAGGGTGGAGCCTTCGGGGGCGCACGCAGATCCGAGCCTGCGAATCTCGTGTGATCATCGACTGATTCAACGAGCCCAAGGAGTTGTCCCGCCGTGTCCGATGTTCGCTACCGCCTCAATCGCCTGTTCAATCCAGATTCCGGACGCTGCCTGGACGTGGCGATAGACCATGGCTTCTTCGGCGAGCGCCACTTCCTCAATGGCATTGAAGACCTTTCGAGCGCCATCGATACCCTGGTGGATGCGGCTCCGGACGCCATTCAGTTGACCCAGGGTCAAGCCCCCAAACTGCAATCCCATCGGGGTCGGCAGCGCCCAGCACTCGTGATGCGAACCGACGTGGCGAACGTCTACGGTGCCCCGCTTCCGGACCATATGTTTTCGCTGATGATCCCTGAGCCAGCGAAGCGAGGGGTGCAACTCGACGCCGCGATCATCGTGGTCAACCTGCTCGACCTGCCAGGCCGGCCGGAGGTGCGCGAGGCGTGCGTGCAGAACGTGCTCGATGCCAAGGCCGACTGCGAAAAGTACGGAATGCCGCTGATGGTCGAACCACTCGTGATGAAGCCCGTCGATCCGGACGGCACCACCGGGTACACCGTGAACGGCGATCTCGATTTGATCTTGCCCATCGTGCGCCAGGCGGTCGAACTCGGTGCAGATGTCATCAAGGCGGACCCCACTGACGATCCCACCGACTACCACCAAGTCGTACGTATCGCGGGAGACGTGCCTGTTCTCGTGCGCGGTGGCGGCCGGGTGCCGGACCGCGAGTTGCTCGAGCGCACCGCAGTAGTGCTCGAGCAAGGCGCCGCCGGCATCGTCTACGGCCGCAATATCGTCCAGCACGAAAAGCCCGCCGGGATCACCCGAGCCCTCATGGCCATGCTGCACGCGAACGCCTCGGTCGACGAAGCGGAGAAACTGATCGCATGACCGACGTACGCATCGGGATCATCGGGGGCGGCTTGATGGGCCGCGAACTCGCTGCCATCTGCGGACGCTGGTTGCACCTTGTCGACCACCCGGTGCGTCCGTCGGTGGTGGCCGTGGCTGACCTGAATCCGAGCGCGCTCGAATGGTTCCGGCAAGTACCCACCATCGAAACCCTCACCGATTCGTGGGCCGAACTGGTGAACGACGACTCCCTCGATGTGCTGTACATCGCGGTACCGCACAACCTGCACGAGGAGATCTACACGGCCGCCGCGGCGGCTGGTCGGGATTTCCTCGCCGAGAAGCCGTTCGGGATCGACTTCGCTGCCGCCCAGCGGATTGCGGATTCGATCGATTCTGCAGGTGTGTTCGTCCGGGTCAGCAGCGAGATGCCGTTCTTCCCTGGGGCCTTGCGTGCGTACGACCACGCGCGCAGTGGAGCCCTGGGTGAGTTGATCGAGGTGCGGTCGGCCTTCTTGCACTCCTCCGACATCGACCGGAGCAAGCCGATCAACTGGAAACGTCGCGCCGAAACTTGCGGGGAGATCGGCGTGATGGGTGACCTCGGTATGCACGTTGCGCATGTTCCGCTGCGATTGGGCTATGCGCCGTCATCGATCTACGCCCTACTCGAGGACATCGTCACTCAACGACCGGCGGCAGCCGGATCAAGCGACATGGTGCGCTGTGATACCTGGGACAACGCACTCATCACGATGCGCGGACACGCAGGCGAGCGAGCCTTCCCTATGGTGTGGGAGACCAAGCGCATCGCACCGGGAAACATGAACACCTGGGTCTTCGAGGCGATCGGCATGGATGGCGGGGTTCGCTTCAGCACCCGCACACCCGCCTACTTCGAACGCTTCCACCGGGCCGGCAGCGAACAGATCTGGGAACAGGTGCAACCGGGGAATATCTCCGCGTGGCCCATGGTCAGCGGCGCCATCTTCGAGTTCGGCTTCGCCGATGCGCTGTTACAGATGTGGGCGAGTTATCTCGCAGAGCGAGCGGACCAACTAGGCGATCGTTTTGCAACAGCCACCGTCACCGAGGCTCTCGAGGCACACCGCGTCTTCGATGCCGCTGCCCGATCAGCACGTGAACTCCGGGCGATCACCTAAGGATGCGCTCCCTTGGACGAGTGATTCGCAAGACTCCACTTCTCGCCGACCTGCCGCGGGAAGTGGCGGTCCTGTCCACCATTGCCTTCTTCGTAGCCCTCGGTTTCGGCATCTTGATCCCCTCACTGCCGATCTTCGCGAGCACTTTCGGAGTCAATGCCTTCCAAGCCGGCATGGTCATCTCGGTCTTCGCCCTCGTCCGCTTCATCACCTCACCGCTATCGGGCTCGCTCGTGAACCGTCTCGGCGAACGCATCGTGCTGAGCAGCGGGTTGCTCATCGTGGCGTTATCCAGCCTGGTAGCCGGGTTCTCCCAGTCCTACCTGCAATTGCTGCTGTTGCGGGGTGCAGGTGGGCTGGGTTCATCGATGTTCACGGTCTCGGCGATGGCGCTGTTGCTGCGCGTCACCACCTCCCAGCAGCGTGGTCGCGCATCGAGCGCGTTCCAAGGCGGATTCCTTTTCGGTGGAGTTGCCGGCCCAGCGGTTGGTGGCCTCGTGGTCGCGTGGTCGATCCGCGCGCCCTTCTTCGTCTACGCCGCCACGCTGCTCGTCGCAACTGCGGTCTCGCTGGTGTTCTTGTCCCGAGTGCGCTTGCAGGACCGCGAGGAGCAGGTCTCGAGCGGTCATGCGAACAAGCGAGAGGAACTGCGGGCAGCGCTGAAGGACAAGGCCTACCAGGCGGCGCTCGGCAGCAACTTGATCACCGGCTTCGTGATCTTCGGTCTGCGCTCGTCGATCGTGCCGCTTTTCGTTGTCGAAGGCTTACAGCGCGGGGCCTCCCTATCCGGAATCGGCTTCCTCGTCGCCGCTGCCGCCCAGGCGATCTTCCTGCTGCCGGCTGGGCGCATGGCCGACCTTCGGGGACGCCGGCCGGCCCTGTTGTTCGGGACCATTTCCTCAGCCTTCGGGATGGCGCTACTGGCCTTCTCCGATCTGGCCACCAACATCCTGGGCACCGCCGGGCTCGCCGGGGTGATCTTGTTCCTGGTGGCTATGGCGGTGCAGGGCTTCGGCGGGGCGTTCATGGGCTCCGCTCCCGCGGCCCTCGTGGGTGACATCATGGGTGGACGCAAGGGTGGCGTCGTGATCGCCACCTTCCAGATGATGTCCGATGTGGGAGCGATTGTGGGTCCGTTGATCGCCGGGTTGCTGGTCGATGCGTTCGACTTCGACTGGGCATTCGCCGCTGGTGCCGCCTTGGCTCTGATCCCGATTTTCCTCGTGTTGCGGATGCGCGAGACGCTCGTCCGCACGGGTGCCGAGGCATGAGCCAACGCTTCGGTGGACGGCGGGCGATCGCCGGACTGACTTCTGTGATCACCGCCCTCGCGGTCATCGCCGGCGTGCTGGCTCTGGGCCAATTCACCTCCGGCAGCAGCAGTGCTTCAGCGGCCCCTGCGCAGGTGACCGATCAGCCGGGCTTCGGCCTCACCACTCCCGTCTCGGACGTCCTTCCTGGTGTCACCGCCGGTGAAGCCACGCCCACAGTCGAGACTTCGAGTGAGCCACCGTCGTTCAAGAACGTCGTCATGGTGCTTGCCGATGATCTGGATTGGAAACTCTTCGACCAGATTCCTCGACTACGCGCGCTGCAGGAACGCGGCATGACCTTCACCAACCACACGGTGGTCGACTCGCTGTGCTGCCCTTCCCGAGTAACCATCTTGCGCGGGCAGTACATCCACAACCACGAAATCATCTCCAACATCGAAGCGACCGGCGGCGGTTGGCCGACTTTCAAAAGACTCGGAGAACACAAGGACAACCTGCCGGTCTGGCTTGACGATGCTGGCGTCACCACAGCGCTTTACGGCAAGTACTTGAACGAGTACCCCACGCGTCCCGGCGGTATCCGGTACGTCCCACCCGGGTGGGACGAATGGGCCGTGCCGATCTCCCGCGGGGACTCCTACAGCGGCTACAGCTACACCCTCAATGACAACGGCGATCTCATTCGCTATGGAACTAAGCCCGAAGACTTCCTCAACGACGTCCTCAACGACAAGGCGCGCACCTTCATCGCCGAGACGGACGAGCCGTTTTTCCTCTATCTGTCGAACTACACACCGCATAAGCCGTTCGCCACCGCACCTCGGCATCTAGGCACCCATGCCGGAACGGTTGCCCCGCGCACGCCGGCGCACAACAGTTTCGGTGAGAACGAGCCAGCTTGGCTCGCTGAATTCCCGCGGCTGTCGGATTGGAAGATCTCCGAACTCGACAAGGTATGGCGCAAACGCGCGCAATCAGCAGAGACGGTGGCCGATTCGGTCGAAGCGGTCCTGGCTGAACTTGAAGCGAGCGGCAAAGCAAACGAAACGCTGGTTGTCTTGACTTCCGACAACGGCTACCACGTTGGTGAATACCGGATGCCTAAGGGCAAGCGCACCCCCTACGCCGCCGACACCGTGGTACCGATGATCGCCATCGGACCAGGGATCCCCGCAGGAGTGGAGGTCAATGAGATGACCTCCACCATCGACCTCGCGCCCACGTTCACCGAGGTACTCGGTGGTCAGTCCCCAGACTGGGTGGACGGCCGCTCGATGGTTCCGTTCCTTGCCGCCGGTCAAGCTCCGGCGGATTGGCGTAACGCTGCGCTGTCGGAATCCATTGGGGAGACGAATAAATCCGATCCCGACTACCTGCCGTTCATCCCGCCACCGTTCTCCGCACTACGTACCCAGCGCTGGATGTACGTGGAGTACGACGATGGCAGCCGAGCCCTGTACGACCAACTGACCGACCCCTACGAATTGCGCAACATCGTGGATTCCATGGAAGCAGCGGATCCGGCGTTCATCGCATCGCTCAGTGACCAGTTGGCGCAACTCGACGCCTGCGCCGGGCCGTCGTGCCGTCAGGCGGATGCCATCACGATCAGCGACCCACTACCGCAAGAGGCGTCGTAAGCCGTTAGCGAAGGGCCTTGTCGAGGTCGGTGATGAGGTCTTCGACATCCTCGATGCCCACGCTGAGTCGGACAAGATCGGCGGGAACTTCCAGCGGACTTCCAGCTGCTGATGCGTGGGTCATGCGGCCGGGGTGCTCGATGAGTGATTCCACGCCACCCAGGGACTCCCCGAGCGTGAAGACCTCGGTGCGGGCACACAGGTCGACAGCCGCTTGTTCACCGCCGGCTGCGCGGAAGGAGACCATGCCGCCGAAATCGCGCATCTGGCGGGCGGCAACCTCATGGCCAGGGTGCGTTTCCAATCCCGGGTAGAGGACCTGGCTGACGGCCGAGTGTTCGCTGAGGAAGTCGACCACCGCACGAGCGTTGGCGCTGTGCCGGTCCATCCGCACGCCGAGGGTCTTGATGCCACGCAGCACCAGCCATGAATCAAGCGGACCGGGAACCGCACCCATCGAGTTTTGATGGAAGGCCAGTCGGTCGGCAAGTTCGAGATCGCGCACGACAAGCGCACCGCCGATGACGTCACTGTGTCCACCGAGGTACTTGGTGGTGGAATGCACAACTACGTCGGCACCAAGCAGCAGCGGTTGCTGTAGGTAGGAGGACGCGAAGGTGTTGTCTACGACAAGCAGCGCTCCGGCGCTATGGGCGATCTCGGAGATCGCCGCAATGTCCGCAACGTTGAGCAGCGGATTGGTCGGCGTCTCGATCCACACCAAGCGGGTTCGCCCCGGTTGAATGGCCGCGGCGATTGCCTCGGGATCAGTGACCGCGGCGGGGGTGTGCTCGACACCCCAGGGTGCGGCCACCTTCGCGAAGAGGCGGTAGGTGCCGCCGTAGGCGTCGTCGGGGATGACCGCGTGGGTGCCCGGAGCCAAGACCGTGCGCATCAAGGTGTCCTCGGCGGCGAGCCCGGACGCGAAAGCCAGACCGCGGGCATCGGGATCCTCCGGCGCCTCGAGCGCCGCTAGGCATTCTTGGAGCGCCGTCCGAGTCGGGTTCGCGCTGCGTGAGTACTCATATCCCCCACGCAGACCGCCCACTCCGTCCTGGGCGTAGGTCGAGACCTGGTAGATCGGAGGGACAACAGCCCCGGTCAGCGGATCGGGCTCTTGGCCAGCATGAATCGCCCGGGTGTTGAAACCGTCCATGGCGTTTAGCCTAGGGCCATGTTCGGATTCCACTCCAAGCCGCAGATGGTCGATGCCGATTCCGCCCTCCCGGGTCGTGAGCGGGCGGCCTTCACCGTTCCCGACCAGCACGCGGTGTTCGGCACCTTGATGCACCCGCCAGGAGATGACATCGACCGGATCTACTTGGCGATGGGCTGCTTCTGGGGTGCCGAGGAGATTTACTGGCGCTTGCCCGGAGTGGTCGGGACGTCTGTTGGCTACATGGGCGGCGTGACACCCAATCCGACTTACGAGGAGGTGTGCACGGGCATGACGGGGCACACCGAGACGGTCTTCGTCGCTTACCGATCCGCCGAGATCTCCACCTACGACATCTTGAAGGTGTTCTGGGAGAACCACGACCCAACGCAGGGCTTCCGTCAAGGCAACGACATCGGTACCCAGTACCGCAGCGCGATTTTCTACACCACGAGTGAGCAGTGCGAATTAGCAGAAGTCACCCGGGATGCATACGCGGCGGTCATCGAGGATCGCGGCTATCCCGAGATCACCACGGAAATCGCACCGGCCAGTGACTTCACCTACTTCCTCGCCGAGGATTACCACCAGCAGTACCTGCACAAGGTGCCGCACGGGTATCGCTGCCACGCCAACACCGGCCTGGCACTGCCAGCGC
>CAZWIW010000009.1:37655-50382 GCA_964634545.1 uncultured Rubrivirga sp. | reverse complement strand
TTCGGTGGCCTCGACCACCCGCATTGCGCCACCGGAGGCCCCGATCAGCATGCCGAAGGCGATCGCGAGGAGCCCGGGAGTCACCGCCGTGGCAAGGAGTAATCCGCCGGCCATCATCCCCATGGACATGACGAGAACGATGCGCGGCGATACCCGGTCCGCTAGCGCTCCGATCCCCAAAGTCGCGATCAAAGTCGCAACGGTCTGTGGCAGGAAGTTGGCGGCGGCCTCCGTTGGTGTGAGCCCTCGGCTGCCGAGGAGATCGATCTGGTGGAAGACGACCGCGGTGGTGATCGTCGAGATGGTGGCTACGGCCGCGGTGACCAACCAAAAGAAGCTCGAGCGCAAGGCCTCCTTGCGTGTGACACCCCAGACTTCAGCGGGCGGCGCATCCGTTGCCTTGTCTCCATCCACGTATTGACCGACGTCACTGGGCCGGTTGCGGATTCCCAGCAGCGCGATTGGCAGCACGATCGCCCACACGGCCAGTCCCTCGATAAGCCAAGCGTTACGCCAACCCATGTCGGCAATGAGGCGTTCACCGAGAAGGGGAATAAGAGTCATGCCGACACCACCCGCAGCGGTGACGATGCCCATAGCCAGGCCGCGCTTGCGGGTGAACCACAACGCGACCGCCGTGGTGGCAGTGAGGTTCAAGGCTCCCTGGCCCATCATCCGGATGCCGATGAAACCGGCGGTCAAACCGACGATGTTGGACACCAGGGACATTCCGATGAGCAGGCCACCGAATAGCGCACCGATGATCGCCATGGTTCGACGCACGCCGAACCGGTCGATGGCTTGTCCTATCCACGGCAAGGCAAGCGCCCCCACCAGCGTGCCGATGAGGTAGGCGGTGGTCATCTGAGTACGCGATATTCCAAGGTCTTCGATCATCGGATCGACGAAGACCGAGACTCCGTAGGTCTGCCCAGGACCAGTCAGCGCAAGGGCGATCGCGGCGAAGACGACGATGCGCCAGCCGTAGAAACCCTTGTTCGGTAGCGGAATAAGGGACGTGCCGGTCAGGAATCCCACCTGCTACTCGATTCCCTTCGTTCGCCGTCCCACAGCCTTCTGCGCTTCCCGCTTCGCTTCGCGTTCAGCGATCGCCTGTCGTTTGTCGTGGCTCTTGCGGCCGCGCGCAACGGCGAGCTCGACTTTCGCGTAGCCGTCTTTGAAGTAAAGGGAGAGCGGCACCAGCGTGATGCCGGTGTCCTTCACTTTGCCTGCGATGCGGCGTATCTCTTCCTTGTGTAGGAGGAGTTTGCGCGAGCGACGCGGCTCATGGTTCGTCCAGGTGCCGAGGTCGTACTCAGGGATGTGGACGCCCTTGAGCCACACCTCGCCACCGTCGTAGTAGCCGTAGCCATCGGTGATCGTGGCTCGACCAGCTCGCAAACTCTTGACCTCCGTGCCGGTCAGTTGCAAGCCCGCCTCGTAGACATCCTCGATGGAATAGTCGTGCCTCGCCTTGCGGTTCTGGGCGATCACCTTCTTACCGGTTTCGCGAGCCATGTCAGCGTCCCCGCAGTTTCGATTGCTCTTCGATCAAGTCCGCCTTGCGCTGTTGGGACCAGGAGATAAGCATCAAGACGAGCGAGGCGACGGCGATGACGAACGTCCACAGATAGAGATAGATGTCCAGCGCAGCGCCGATCGGTGGACTACCCGGTAAGTAGGTGCGAAGCAGGGGTAATGCGAACAAGATCGCGCCGTTCCAGGTGAGCAAGGCAACCTCGAAGCGGCGCCGGTTGGTCACGGTGAGCAGCGAGGCGGTCAGCGCGAGCACCACCACCGTGGCAGCTACCAGGACCAAGACGAAAGCGAAGGCCCGGTTGGAGAAGGACCGGGTGAGCGTCAAGTCCGCAACGGGCAAGCCCGCGATCTCGGTGAGGTCGGCGGAGATGTCCCAGCCGCCAACAGCCCCTGCCATCGCCAGCGAGGCACTCAGTTGCCCGGTAGTTTCGTTGATGCCGCCGGTGCCGCGTTGGTAAGTCTCGACGAGCAATGCGATGAAGCCTTCGTGGGAATCGAAGGGATAGGCGTAGATCTCACCGGAGGTCCCCAGATCCACCTCGATATTGCCGATCGGTTCACCCTGAGGGAAGCGAAACTCGTGGCTGCCATCAGCACCGTTCACGGTGATTCGTACACCTTGATTCAACCGGACTCCGTCGTCGAGCAACGCGCTATCGAGGACGTCCGATCGCAAGCGCACCGACATGGTGTTGGTGCGGGCATCGAAGTCCACCGGTTCGGCCACCACCGCGATGTCGGGATCGGGCACCTCCCCTTCTACTTGCGTCGTCAGGTTGCCCTCGACCTGGTATTCGCGGACGACCAGTCCGTAGGCGAAAGCGAAGAACAGCAGCGCGACTAACCCGATCACGAGGCCGCGGGATGAAACGGGACGGGGTTTGGGGTGCGCGGGAAGCAGGTTTTCACCCATGACACCTCCCGGGATGCTTTACGTCCGCACGTTCGCGGGCCCGCCGAGGATGCTAGGCGCAGGAAATCGGAGAACGCGACCCGCCGAACCAACCCCGGGGATCATACGGCGTGCCGTTGATGCGAACCTCGAAGTGCAGGTGCGGCCCGGTGGACCAGCCGGTGGAGCCAACCGTTCCGATGGTCTGCCCCTTGGTGACAACCTGACCGATACTCACGCCCACCGAGTTCATGTGGGCGTAGAACGTGATCAGTCCATCGCCATGGACGATCATGACCGCCTTGCCGTAGGCACCGCCGTTGCTGATGGTTGCAACGGAGCCGTTGTCTGCAGCCACGATCGGCGTGCCGGTCGGTGCGGCTAGATCCCAACCGGTGTGGCAGGACTGCCGCTTGAAGATCGGGTGAATACGCGGGCCGGGGTTGGATGACGGCTTGCCATTGACCGGCATCGTCAATGACCCGGTGGCGGTGAAAGCGGGAGCCGCCGCCGGGGGTGGTTCCTCCCCGCGCTGCTGGGCTTCCTCGGCGGCCTTGCGGGCCGCCTCCTCTGCTTCCTTGCGCCGCCGTTCTTCTTCCGCAGCAGCCTTGCGCGCTGCGGCCGCCAGTCGCTCTTGCTCCGCAACCAGGTCGTCGTAGCGCTTCTTGACTTTGGACTTGAACTGTTGGGCCTGGGCGAGCGCACCCTTACGCTCTTGGCGCAGTTCCTTGACCTTCGCTTGCTGCTTCTTCGCTTCGGCGAGCGCGGCGCGGGCGACGCTCAATGCGTCTTCGGCGTTCTGCTCTTCTTTCTCCGCTTCGAGTTTCAGCGACTCGAGGCGCACCCCTTGCATCACCAGTTCCGCCTCGGTCTGGGTCAGCGAGCGCTGCACCCCAGCCTGCATCCGGGAAACGGTGTCGACGCCAGCCAGCCGCGCGGTGAAGTCACCGGGATCGCGGGCGTCGAGCACGACCTCGATCTCGGCGAGCGGACCACGGGTGTAGACCGCGCGAGCCATTGCGTCCATGTCCGCGTGGATGTCTTCGAGCTTGCCTTCGACGACTTCCTTTTGCGCGAGCGCGGTCCGCAAGGTGGCCTTGGCGCGTAATGACCTCGCCTGGGCGGCCTCGGCTTCTTCCCTGGCTTCGCGCGCGGTGGCCAGCGCCTTCTTGCGCTCCGCGCGCGCGGCCTTCCAGCGAGCATCAACATCCTGGAATCGATTGACCGCCTTACGGACCTTCTTGCCCGCCTTGGCCAGGGCATCTTCGGTGGCGTCGATCTCGGACTCGACCTCGCGCTTTTCGGCTTTGAGTTCCGAACTGGACTTGCCGGGCTTATCGGCATCGGCAGCCGGCAGATTCGCCTGCGCGGGGCCCAGCGATCCGGTGAGCACAACGGCCGCCATGCCCAAAGCGGCAGCGGAAAGCGCCAGCCGGCGGGGGGATAAACGAGCGCGAGTCAGCGACTCGTGGGAGGGGGCCACGGGACGAGGATAACCCCATCCGTCACATAAACCTCAGTTGTCACACGCGTAAGTACTTGCGCAATGTGAAGAAAGCGGCCAGGGAGGCCAGGGCCACACCGACCAGGAGCAGGATCGGGGCGATCGCCAGCACCGCATCCCAGCCCACGAAGGCGGTGAACTGGAACGAGGGCGCGAGGACGCCATCGATGACGAACACCTTGACCGCGACCAGACCCAGGATCGCCAGTCCGGCGCCCAGCGCAGCCGCGACGGCGGCTTCCAGCAAGAACGGCAGTTGGATATAGAAGTTGGAGGCGCCGACCAAGCGCATGATGCCGGTTTCGCGGCGCCTGCTGAAGGCAGCAACCCGCATGGTGTTGACGATCAGCAGCACCGTGACGACCAACATGACAATCGCGATCAGTAACGCGATGGCCTGCAGGCCGTTGAGTAATCGGAAGAACTGATCGAGGATCTTGCGTTGATCGTTCACCTGTTCGATGCCAGGTCTGCCCGCGAATGCTGACGCAACGACGTCGTACTGGGTCGGATCGGAGAGCTTCACGCGGAAGGACTCCGGCAGCGCCTCCTCCGTCACGTTCTCCACGATCGGTGAGTTTGCGAACTGCTCCTGGAAGCGCTCGAAAGCCTCTGTCTTGGACTCGTAGTAGACCTCTTCGACGAGCGGCCGCAAAGACTCAAGGTCAGCACGTATCTGATCACGCTGGGCATCGGTGACCGCGCCACTGGCACACGACGCAGCATCGCTGCTGCGGCTACACAAGAAGATCGACACCTCGACTTTGTCGTACCAGAAGTCCTGCATGGTCGTGACCTGCGCACGAACCAACAGGCTGACCCCGAACAGCGCGAGCGACACCGCGACTGTGATGATCACGGCGAAGGTCATGGTGAGGTTGCGGCGGAGTCCCGCGCCAACCTCACTGGTGACGAATGTGGCGCGCATCAGCGAGCGAACCCGTACACGCCGCGGGTTTGATCGCGTACCAAGTGCCCAGTCTCCAACTCGATGACCCGGCGCCGCATCTGGTCGACGATTTGGGAATCGTGCGTGGACATGATCACGGTGGTGCCCAGGCGGTTGATGCGATCGAGCAACTTCATGATGCCCACCGAGGTGGTGGGATCGAGGTTTCCGGTGGGCTCGTCGGCGATCAGCAACAGAGGACGATTGACGAAGGCACGCGCGATGGCAACGCGCTGCTGCTCACCGCCGGAGAGCTCGTCTGGGCGTCGTTCCATCTTGTCGTCTAGCCCCACGACCTCGAGCACCTCCGGAACCACCTTGCGGATGTGCGAGCGGGGCTTGCCGATCACCTCCAACGCGAAGGCGACGTTCTCGAACACACTCTTGTTCGGCAACAACCGGAAGTCCTGGAAGACCGTCCCGATCTGTCGGCGCAGGGTGGGGATCTTCCAGTTCGACAATCGGTTTAGTTCCTTGCCCAGGACCCACACCTGACCGGAGTTCGGACGCTCTTCGCGGAGCACGAGCCGCAAGAACGTGGACTTACCCGAGCCGGATGGTCCAACGAGGAAGACGAACTCGCCCTTCTCGATTTCCAGCGATACCCCGTCGAGCGCCGGCCGATTCTGGTTGGCGTAGGTCTTGGAGACGTTGTCGAAGAGGATCACGGTGGCCTCAGGGTCGGGGAAGGCGCCGTAGGGCGCCGGGGGCATTTCGCAGTCTAAGCATGACCGGCCGAATCAGCCGTCAAGGCGCGGCGGCTTGTTGCCGGCGCCAGCGGATCCCCGAGGCGATGAAATCGTCGATCTCGCCATCGAGCACGGCTTGGGTGTTGCCGGTTTCCTGCTCCGTTCGCAGGTCCTTGACCATCTGATACGGATGCAGCACGTACGAGCGCATTTGGTTGCCCCACGAACCGGAGGAGTCACCCTTCAAGGCGTCGATTTTGGCTTGTTCTTCCATCCGGCGCCGTTCGAGCAACTTGGCCTGCAGGATGCCCATCGCCGTTGCCTTGTTCTGCAGTTGTGATCGCTCGTTTTGGCAGGAAACGACGATGCCGGTGGGAATGTGTGTCAGACGCACCGCTGAGTCCGTCGTGTTGACTCCCTGGCCACCGGGACCACTGGACCGGTAGACGTCTACGCGCAGATCGTCTTCGGGAATGTCCATGCTTTCGGTTTGCTCCACGACGGGTATCACCTCCACGCCCGCGAAAGAGGTCTGCCGCCTGCCTTGGTTGTCGAACGGTGAGATCCGCACCAGTCGATGGGTGCCCTGTTCGACGGACAACGTCCCGTAGGCGTACGGCGCTTTCACTGCAAATGTGGCCGACTTGATGCCCGCTTCCTCTGCGTAGGAAGTGTCATAGACCTCAACTGGCCAGCCGTGCCGCTCGCAGTAGCGGGTGTACATGCGCATGACCATCTCAGCCCAGTCCGCGGCATCGACGCCGCCGGCCTCCGCCCGGATCGTGACGAGGGCATCGCGATCGTCGTACTCCCCGGACAGCAAGGTGCGCACCTCGAGATCGTTGAGGTCCTTTTCCAGTGAGCCCAATTCCGCGAGCGCCTCGTCTTGGGCGCTTTCGTCGGCTTCGGCATCAGCGAGTTCGAACATCACCGGGAGGTCGAGCACCCGGGCTTTGAGTTCCTGCATTCGGCGAAGTTCGCCCTGCAGGAACGACAACCGCGAGGTGACGCGCTGTGCGTTGGCTTGGTCATCCCACAGGTCCGGCGCCGAGGCCTGCCCCTCGAGATCGGTGATCTCGGCCTCGGTGCTCGGGACGTCGAAAACTTTCTCCAGGTTGGCCATCGTGGTCTCCACGGCGGCGATGCGCTCGTCGATCTCCAAGGTGGCCATGGGGGGCAAGGGTACGGCGCACCCGGATCGGTCAGCCGACGTAGTCCAAGGACGCCGACGATCGCACCGAGATCGATGCCGAGATCGGCCAGAAAGCTGTGCGCACCGGAGCCGCGATCTCGGCGGTTACCAATCGATCGCTGCCGCCGATGCCGACGATGATCAAACCCGGGATGGGATCGCGGGCTTGGTCGCGTTCGATGTGCTGGCGGGTTCGCGCACTGGCGCCGGCTGGCAACAGGCGCGTGTTCTCCGTGGCGCCGTGCGCGTAGTAGTGATCGCGATCGATGGACTGGACACCGGACAGCACGGCCGCATCCGCGCGGGCTTGCAGTTGCTGGCGCTGCAAGAAGGCCATGGAGGCGTCGGTCACGACCGAGATGGCAACCAGCACCACTGCCATGAGGCCGATCCCGAGCAGCAGGACGCTGCCCCGCTCTTCACCGATATGTCCGCGCACGTCACGCCCCTGCCGGACGAAACTCATCGACCACGTAGTCGCTCGATGCGCGGATCGGAACGGCTGCCCAGGAATCCAGTCCAGCTGGCATCCACGGCAGCGGCATGTCCCACGCCAATTCCACCGATACGGTGCTGCCGGGTGCCAAACACGGCCCAGGGCAGGAAATGTCCAGTGCGCTGCCGGGCAGTTGCAGTCCGCGATCGGCGAACGCGATGCTTGCTGCTTCCCGGGCCTTCCATTCCCCGGCTTGCACCGCTGTGTCCCGCACAAAGACCCGACCGGCTTCGCGAACAGCCTGCTGCGCTGCGGCTTGCGCCCCGATCACCTGCGCCACCGCGACCACCACGTAGGCCAACGGAACCAAGACGCCTACACCGATCACGATGAACTCCACGATCGCCGAACCCCGTTCTGAGTGAAACCGTTCTTCGCTCGCCATCAGCCCACCACCGCAGAGCGGAAGCCCGCACCGAGTTCATCGGTCGACTCCAAGACGGCTCGACCGGTGACGGTCATGGGCGTGGGGCCAAGCAGTCCGATCAACGGCAGATCCGCTGTGACATCGATTGCCGCAACTGGGACCGGTCCACTGCGGTCCACCCGCGCCGTGGTGGTGCGCACGGCAGTCCCGGCGATCGATGCGGCCAAGATCTGCTCGGTGCGCTGCGTGCCAGCACCGACCTGAGCGGCGGAGTCAGCACCAGCTAAAGCCATGAGTCGAGCACCCTCACTCGCGGCTTGCACCATCACACTGCGTACGTGCAGGGCCAAGGTCAACTGCAAGACCGCCACTGCGATAAGCAGTAGCAACGGTGCAACCAGCGCGAATTCGACCGATGCGGCGCCGTCGTCCGACCGCAGCCGGGCACGGCACCAGATCACGGCTGGGACACCGAGGAGATCGCCCGGTCGAGCACCGACGTGAGTTGATCGTCGGCGATCAACCAGATGGCGGTGACCAAACCGGCGGTCATGACAGTGACCAGCACCCAACCGGGGACGTCACCACGCTCATCGCCAGCCCGCTGGTTGAGTCGATCAAGCCACGCGACCAGCCGAATGTGTAGGAATCGCGATGCATACATGTTTCTTCCTTTCGTTGCTCCCTCGTAACCGTTACGAGGTGAGGACTTGGATGCCCCGCAGACCGGGGAACAGGGCGATGGCAACGATTGTTGGCAGGATCAAGAACACGACGGGGATCAACATGACGACGTCCTTCTTGCCTGCTTGCTCCATCAACGCCTGCTGTTGAGCTGCACGCGCATCGCTTGCTTGCGCGCGCACGACTCCCACAAGAGGTGTCCCGCGTTCCAGGGAAATGAGTAGACCGTCCACAAAGCGCTCGACCGCCGGGACGCCCATTCGGTCCGATGCAGCGCGAAGAGCATCCTGAACAGGGATGCCCGTGCTGGCCTCGGCTACCACTACCCGGAGTTCGTCGGCGAGATCGCCGGATGCCATGTCACTCACCCGATGCAAAGCCGGCACGATCGATTCGCCCGCAGCAACAGCGAAAGCGAGGAGTTCTGCAACATCGGGGAGTTGTTCCTCGATGCGGGCTCGGCGCCGTTTGGCCTGCGCACTTATCCGTCGATCGAGCAGTAGCAAACCCAACACCGCACCGAGAATCGGAAGAAGCACCAAGGCCAGCACCGTGGCACCACCCAGGATCGCCCAGACAGCGACGACGGCTCCGGCGAACAGCCCGAGCCCTCCCCAGATGAGTTGATCCGTACGCATCCGGTGGAGTCCGCCAGTGCGTCCGGCTTGCGACAGGCGTACCGATCCACCGTCTGCCACTCGAAGCAGCCGCGGAACGATGAGCGCAAGGTAGGTGCCCACGGGCCCGATATCGCGCGATCGAGGTGTTCGGGTGCCCCGGTGCAGGGCGATTCGTTGGGTCAGGTCCGGGGCCGCGGTGGCGCGCCAACGGCCGACGATGAGCAAGACGCCGGCCATGGCGGCCAGCCCCAGTAGCGCTCCGAAGACCGGCGCGTTCATGCGATCACCCGTTCTGGAACCGGCAACCGACCAAGACGTCGCATCAACCGATAAGCGACGAAGGAGACAACTGCCGCACCGGCCAACACGATCGTTCCGGTCCAGGTGGTGAAGGCGGCCACCGCTTCCGGACGAGTGCACAGCAAGGCGAGTGTCAGCCACGGCGCGGCTACCGAGATGCGCGCCGCGTTGACCGTCCATGACTGGCGGGCGGTTATCTCACCACGGGTGCGCAGATCTTCACGGAGCAGCGCGCTCAGCGTGCGCAGCACATGACCGAGATCGTTGCCCCCGACATCACGGGCGATCCGCAAAGACGCACAGACTCGGTCGGCAACGGGATCAGCGAGTGCATCTTGCAGCGCATCCAACGCCCGCCCGAAAGATCCGGTCGCTCGATACTCGACATCGAATTCGGCGAAGGACAACCGCAAGGCGACAGGTCCTCGACGCGCCAGGTCACACACCGCCTCGGGAAGTGCCAGCCCCGCTCGAACTGCGGACGCCAACTGATCCACCGCGTCGGGCCACGCTTCTTGCCGGGCAGTGGCCTGCTGGGCGATGCGTCGTCGCAAGAGGACAATCGGTACGCCCGCCGAAGCTATGGCGGAAAGTAGCGCCACCATCGGTACCGCTGTGATGATCAAGGCGAGCGAGCCGATCAGAAAGGCCGACCCGACGCACGCGCCCACCAAACTCGCAACGGTGAGTCGAGGAATGCCAGCGGCGTAGACCAAGCCTTGCAAGCGCGTGGTGCGCCGTGTTCTCTTCTGATCGGAATCCTTCACGCGCCGCTCCGCGAAGTGTGCTGCGATGAGCAAGATTCCTAGACCGGCAGCCAGGCCGACGAGCGCACCCATCAGGCGGCCATCGGTCGAGTGGTAGCCGGGGACCCTGCACCGAGCAGTTGCGCGACATCGAAGCCGTGCCGCTGGTAGGCGTCTGTTCGCGCCGGAAACCCGCGATCCCGTTGCAGACCCTGGCCACGATCGGAGAAGATCGCCGCGATCTCCACTGTGCCCGACTCGACCCGGCCGGTCAGCGCGCTGATCTCGCGGATGCGCCGCCTACCGGAGGGGTCGGTGGCGGTGTGCACCACGAGATCAACACTCGAGGCCACCGTTGGGATGACGAAGTCTCCGGGAATGTTCTGACCGGCCAGCAACGGAAGAGTGCATAGCTTGGTGACGGCTTCGCGGGCGGTATTCGCGTGCAGCGTGGACATCGACGGCATCCCGGAGTTCATGGCGATGAGCAGATCCAAGGACTCCGCTTGACGAACCTCCCCGACGATCAACCGGGTTGGTCGCATCCGCAGGGCTTCGCGCACTAAGCGCCGCAGCGGGATTTCACCCGTTCCTTCCAAACTCGCGTCCCGGGTTTGCATCGCCACCCAATCGGGATGCTCGCAACGCACTTCGAAGACTTCCTCGCAACTGATGATTCGCTCTCGTGTCGGGACCGAACCAAGCAGCGCGTTGAGCAGCGTTGTCTTTCCCGCCTGGGTGCCGCCCGCGACGATCACGTTGCAGCCGCTGATGACCGACGCTTCCAGGAAGGTCGCGGCGTGTTCGGTCACTGTTCCACCGGCAACGAGATCGTGGACGGTGCGCGGCCTAATCACGAAACGTCGAATGTTGATGGCCCAGTGCTCGCGAGTGACATCAGGGATGACGACATGCAATCGGCTGCCATCGGGCAACGTGGCATCGACGAACGGTTGTGAGAGATCTAGCCTGCGCCCGGACCAACGCAGCATCCGTTCCACCACGTCCCGCACCTGGCCCGCGGTCATAACCACCGGTGTCAACTCGCTCACACCTTGCCGAGCAACGAATACCCGCCCCGGCTCATTGACCCAGATCTCCTCGACTGAGTCGTCTTCGAAGAACGGCTGCAGCGGACCGAACCCACTTATCGCGTGTTGCACGGTCTGCGCCACCTGCGCTACATCTACGGCGACGGATCGCTCGAGACCCTCCTCGCCGGCGGCATTGCCGATCACCACTTCGGCGCTGATGCGATCGATCAGCCCCTGCACCCGATCGACATCGTGCAGCGGATCGAGCCGCAAGGCACGGACTTCATCCCGTACCCGGTCTTCCACCAGCTGGCACCTTTGTGCATACGTCTGTGCAGACATCGACGACCCTTTCCGTTGGCCGTCGACGACGTTAAGTCGAACCGCGATGCGCCGGATAGACCCGATTTTCGGGTTGTGGATAACTTTCGGGAAGCGGCGAGTTCGGCCCGTGCTCGGCTAGCGAGCCGGCGAGACGCTGGGGGCGATGAAGCGATCCCAGGCGGCTTCGACGAACTCCGGGTGCTCCATTTGCGCGACATGCCCGCTGTCGGGCAGGACGACCACGTGGGCATCGGGAAAGTGTTTGGTAGCGCGGTGCGCAGTACGCGAGTCGACCAGCGGATCCTTGCGGCCGTACACGAGCAAGGTGGGGGCTTGAACCCGTTCGGCCAGTTTCCAAGGCCTGTTTGCGCTGCGATCGAAGTAGGTGCGCAGCAGACCGCGCAGCGACTGCAGGAACGCATCATGTGCATACGGACGGGCATCGCGGGCCTGGACTTCCTCGACTGCCTCGGCGAAACGCAGTTCAGGCATGCGCGCAGGATCAGCGAAAGTGCCATCGATCGTGGCTTGGACCCGCTGTTCGGGCGTGGTGGTCTCGACGAACTTCGGTATCAACCGTTCACCGATTCCTGGGACCGAGATCACCGGCAGGTGCACGTTGCCCTTCGTTGCGTACTTCAAGTTCGGCAGCGCCGGGGAGATGAGCGTCAGGCTGCGTACGAGTTCGGGCCGTCGGGCGGCGAGCTGAAGCGCGATAGCGCCCCCGAGGGAGTTGCCGAAGAGGTGCACCGGACCGAGATCATGCTCGACGACGAAGTCCGCTGCAGCCCGTGCATGACCGCTGGGGGACATATCGCCATCGCGAGGCGGCGGTGAGGCGCCGAAACCGTGCAGGTCCAGCGCGTAGCAGTCGAGCTGGGAGCGCATGCGACCCATGAAGTCGGTCCAGTTAAGCGCCGAGCCCCCGAGGCCGTGCAGGAACAACCCGACGGGGGCGTCGTCGATCAGCGAGGGAGCATGCCGGTAAGCCAAGAATCGCTCGCCCAGCAGCGCCTCGTGTCGTTCGAAGGGTTGCGTGGGGGTTTCCAGTGCCTGGCTCACGCACGCAGATTACGCCTGCGGAAAGCAAGCAGCCCAACGGCGGTCACGATGACCGAGAGGGCAACGAGGACTGCGAGTGAGCCAGGCAGGAAGCCTTCGTTCATGGCGGCGGTGGCGTCGTACCACCGCCACGGAGTGAGATCGCGAACAGGTTCCAGCCAGTCGATGGATTGACCAAGACCATCGATCAAAAAAGTTCCGAACGCGAGACCCGCCGAAACCGCGATGCCCACTCCCTTCCGACCCACGGCAGCCGAGACCGACATCGCAAGCAACGAGAACACCAGGAGGAAGGCGAACATCTGCACCGTTACCGACACCAATGCATC
>CAZWIW010000009.1:12921-37555 GCA_964634545.1 uncultured Rubrivirga sp. | reverse complement strand
GAAGAACACGTACAACTGACTCGCCAGATAGCCGACTGGCGACGTGATGTCGTCTGGACCGATCAGCGGGCGCAGGGCTTCGGGCAACTCCGCCATCATCTGGTCCAAGGCAGGGTCGCCAGCGATGCTCGGGTAAAAGGCATCAACCAAGACCACCAGGGCGACGACGCCTAGACACCACCACATAAGCGATCGCATTCGAAGCCGCACATCGGAAGCGAAGAACGTCCAACTGCCGTTCATGAGTCCGCCTGCCCGGTGTAGAAGCCGAGGAAGACATCGTCCAACTCACCCGCAGTCGATTCAATCGAGGCCACAGGGAAACCGGCAGCGGTCTTGATGATCGGATCAACGTCTCCGGTGAACGTGACAGTGACCCATTCGCCCTGTTGGTCGATGTGCTCGGCGACCACACTCGACGCGAAGCCGGCCGCGTGCTCTTCTGAGGCGAACCGCAAGCGCACCGTAGCTGCAGCACGGGCGCGCAATTCGACCATGCTCTCCACCGCCACGAGAGAGCCATCGCGCAGCACCGCCACTCGATCAGCGAGGCCCTCAAGTTCGGACAGCACATGGCTGGACAGCAACACACCCGCACCACCCGAGATGGACTCACGCACCAATGCCGCGAACTCCCGTTGCAACAGCGGATCCAACCCTGAAGTCGGCTCATCGAGGAGCAAGAGCCGCGCCTCCGGGGCGAACGCCAGGACCAGACCGATCTTCTGCCGGTTGCCCTTGGACAACTGCCCCACCGGACGGGACAGGTCCAGATCCAAACGCTGCGCGAGTTCGCCCACGCGGTCGTTGTCGATCCCGCCTCGGGCGGCGCTGTACCGACGCAGCACCGACCAGCCAGTGAGCCGACCTGGGAACAAGAGGTCACCGGGCAGATAGGTGATCTGCGCCCGTGCCCGGGGATCGGTGGAATCCACACCAAGAATCCGCACGCTCCCGCTGGTCGGGTGGACAAGATCCAAGGCAGCCCGCAACAAAGTTGTCTTGCCCGCTCCATTAGGGCCCAGCAGGCCGGTGACCTCCCCGGTAGGCACTTCGAGGGTGATCCCTTCGATGCCACGTGCCTTCCCGTACGTGACGGTGAGGTTGTCAACGCCGAGGGCCACTTCGGCCACTTCGCCTACGTCGGCAGAACTCACGTCGTCAGCCTACGGCTACCAACGGGATAGCCTGAGGAGATGACCAACGCGATGGAGACAACGCGCGGCACCCGGATGCCGCGTGAGCAACGTCGTGAGCAGGTGATGAGCGTCGCCCGGCAGGTGTTCGTCGAGCGCGGGTATCACGCTGCGGGCATGGATGAGATCGCCGATGCCGCAGGCGTGTCCAAACCGGTCTTGTATCAACATTTTCCGAGCAAACTCGAGCTCTACCTCGCGCTGCTCGACGGCGGGATCGCCGAATTGCTGAGTTCCGCAGACGAGGCTTTGCTCAGCACGACCGATAACAAGGAACGCGTTCGCGCGACAATGCGTGCCTACTTCTCGTTCGTCGCCGATCAAGGCAGCGCCTATCGCTTGGTATTCGAAAGCGACGTCATGAACGAATCGGCTGTCCGCGAACGCGTCGACCGTGCGCACGAAGCCATCGCTGCCAAGATCGCCGATGTGATCTCAACCGATACCGGCCTGCGCCCCGAACAGGCAATGCTGCTCGGATCGGGGCTGCAAGGACTGGCGCAGGTAGCGGCCACTCGATGGTTGTACTCGACCGAGCCCAGGACCCCGATCGACGAAGCAGCCGATCTCGTATCCGCGCTCGCCTGGCGCGGTATCCGCAGTTTCCCGCTGTCCCATCCCCCCGCCCAGTAGCAGGTCGGACACGGATTCACTGGCCCGTCACCAGCCAGATCGCGCCTGCTCGCGCGAGCACGTAGTCTGCCGTCAGGACGTCAGCAGGTTGCTCGTCGTCGTAGTAGAAGAGGTGTGGCACGTTGGAGATCAAGATCGGTGTCAGCGATTCACCGCGCGAAATAGCACTGGACAGCGAAGAGACCCACGAGTCGATCCAAAAGGCCGTGGAAAAAGCCATCAACGACGGCGCGATGCTCTCTCTGACCGACGACCGAGGTCGCACCATCCTCATTCCGGCAGCCAAGATCGCCTACGTGGAGATCGGCCCGTCGGCTAGCCGCAAGGTCGGCTTCGGCTCCATGGCATAACCAGCATTGCCGAACGAGCATCTAGCTACTAGGCAGCAAGGCCGAGTTCTTGCATCCGGCGCGAGTGGTTCTCGGTTAGCCGCGCCAGCATGCGACCGATTTCGGCGAGGTCGACACCGGGACGGTCGGTCCCTCCTACCAAGAGCATGCTCAATGCGTCCCGCTCTGCCGCTACCCGTTGGGCTTGGGACAGGGCTTCACCGACCAGCCGCCGGCCCCATAGCGCCAAGCGCCCGGCAACCCGTGGATCGGTGTCGATAGCAGATCGCACGCGATCGACGACGAAAGCGGATTGACCGAGGTCCTCGCACGTTGCAAGGACGAGTTCGCGACTTGCTGGATCCACGTACGCGGAAATCTCTCGGTAGAAGTCCATCGCGATGCCGTCACCCACATACGCCTTGACCAGCCCCTCGAGCCAGTCGGCCGGCTTGGTGTGCGCGTGGAACTCATCGATCGGACGCCGGAACGGCTCCATGGCGATATCCGGATCGGCGCCCAGTTCCTCCAGCCGGTCGCGCAATGCCAGGAAATGCCGGTACTCGGCGGTAGCCATTCCAGCGAGCGCCGCCTTGTCGGCAATGCGCGGGGCCATCGCGGCATCGGCTGCCAGGCGCTCGAAGGCACCGAGTTCGCCGTAGGCCAGCACCCCGAACAGATCCACGAGCGCGCCTCGATACTGCGGATCGAGTAGGGCCTCGTCGGAGGCCTCGAAGGGAGTGGATCCATCGATCATGGTGCCGTCAGGGTACAGTTGAAGCCTTGCGGGACATTGGTTTCCGCCGTCGATCATCGATCGATTCCCTTCGGGTGCACCGCAGGTACACCCTCAACACAGGAGTTCCCCTGAGTAACACAAGCCAAACCACAAGCGATACCCCGCTCGATACCCCCACGGAAACCCCCCTCGGGACCCCCGATATCGACTCCGAAGAGTCGACCCTCCAAGCCCCCACCTTCGCCGAGCTCGGCGTCGTGGCACCCGTCGTCGATGCGCTCTCCGCGCACGGCATCATCACCGCGTTCCCCATCCAGGAGATGTGCTTGGGCATGGCCCTCGAGGGCCGCGACATCATCGGGCAGGCCAAGACCGGCACCGGCAAGACGCTGGGCTTCGGACTTCCGCTCATCCAGCGCATCGCGGCCCCGAACACACCCGACTACACCGAACTTCCCGCAGCGGCCCAGGGCAAACCGCAGGGCCTGATCATCTGCCCCACCCGCGAACTCGCTTCCCAGGTCGCTACCGATATCGATCGCGCTGGCAAGAACCTCGGCATCCGAGTGCTGTCGGTGTACGGCGGGCGCGCCTATGAACCACAGATAGATGCCCTCCACGCCGGAGTCGACGTGGTGGTCGGAACTCCCGGACGCGTTATCGACCTCGCCCAGCGCGGCGAACTGGATCTTTCCCACGTGCGCGAGCTGGTCCTCGACGAAGCCGACGAGATGTTGGACATGGGCTTCCTTCCCGATGTCGAGCGCATCGTCGCGATGGTGCCCAGCAACCGACAAACCATGCTCTTCTCGGCGACCATGCCAGGTCAGATCGTGTCCCTGGCCCGCCGCTACATGAATCAACCCACGCACATCCGCGCTGCCGATCCGGGAGATGAGACCGCAACGGTCGATGCCATCGAGCAGCACGTCTGGCGGGCGCACCCGATGGACAAGATCGAACTGATCGCCCGAGTCATGCAAGCTGATGGACGCGGGCTGTCGATGATCTTCACCCGAACGAAGCGCAAGGCCCAGAAGATCACCGATGAGTTGACCGAACGCGGATTCGCCGTCGGCTCCGTTCACGGCGATCTCGGCCAAGGCGCCCGTGAGCAAGCCTTGCGGGCGTTCCGCGCCGGCAAGGTAGACATCCTGGTCGCAACAGATGTGGCAGCTCGCGGGATCGACGTCGACGGCGTCACCCACGTCATCAACTACGAATGCCCGGACGACGAAAAGACCTACCTGCACCGGATCGGTCGTACCGGCCGCGCCGGTGCCTCGGGTGTAGCTGTCACGCTCGTCGATTGGGAGGACATCGCGCGCTGGCAGATGATCGACCGGGCGTTGAAATTGCCCTTCAAGGATCCGATCGAGACCTACTCGACCAGCCAACACGTCTACACCGGCCTCGGGATCCCCGAAGGGGCTACGGGGCGACTACCCAAGAGCCAGCGCACCCGCGCCGGCCTCGATGCCGAACAGGTCGAGGACATCGGCGAGACCGGCAAGCGCCCTCGGTCGGACAAGAAGCCAACTCAGCAACGTCGCTCAGGCGACGCAAAAGCCCCACGTCGAAACGGCGAGAAGAGCCAGGCACCCCAGCGCAAGCAAAGCGACGCCAAGCCAAGGCGCCGTCGTCGTACCCGCGGCGGTCAGGAATCCAAAGCCTGAGCAACTCGGCGGTATGCCGCAGCACCTTCGGACCGCGGTGCAGTCGCCAGGATCGTCCGGCCGATGGCAGGGGCTTCGGCGAAGCGGACGCTGCGCGGGATCGCATCGAGCACGGGTACGCCGAACCGCGGCCCGAGATCGGCCAAGATCGCGCGCGCATGCATGGTGCGTCCGTCGTAGAGGGTTGGCACGAGTCCCACTACGCGTAGATCAGGATTCGCCCACCGCTGGACTTCCTCGATGGCCTCCATCAATTGGCCAAGACCGCGGTGCGCGAGCGTTTCGCACTTCAGCGGGACGAGAACCTGGTCAGCAGCGACGAGTGCATTGATCGTCATCAGACCCAGCGATGGCGAACAGTCGATCACGATGTAGTGGTACTTCTCGCGCAGCGGATCCAAAACGTGCTCGAGCATCCGCTCTCGGCCATCCGCAGCAGCGAAGTCGTGATCGGCGCTCGCTAGATCGATTGTCGCCGGGAGCAGATCCACTCCCTCCTCGGTCCGAATGATCGGCGGCTCACTTTCACCCGACAGGTAAGTCCGCGGAAGTTCAGGGGGGAGATCCTCCGGATCGATGCCCAACGAGAAGGTGGCGCAGGCCTGCGCATCCAAATCCACCACCAAGACGCGGTTGCCTGCTTCAGCGAGGGCCGAGGCAACGGTGGTGGCGGTAGTCGTCTTGGCAACGCCACCCTTTTGATTGGCGACGGCAATGATCCGGCCCATAGCCCTATTGTGGCGATGCGGTGAGAACCGGCACCCGGCCGCACGGAGGTGAGGCATGACAGCGAGCTACACCTGGGAGTTGCCAGCAGATGCAACTGCCCCGGGTCAGGCACGCTGGCATTTGCGCCAATTGCTCGCGAGTGATTCCGAGGCGATCGACGCCGAACTCGTGGCCACCGAGTTGATCACCAACGCCTGGCGGCATGGTCGTGGTCCCATAACCCTCAGTGCCGACTTACGCTCCGATTGCCTGGTGCTGGAGGTGTGCAGCGAATCAGACGCTGAACCCAACTTGCGCACTGATGCAAGCGGATCGAGCGGGCGCGGACTCTTGCTCATCGACGAACTCACGCGAGCGTGGGGCTTCGAGCGCCAAGGCGATCAGATGTGCGTCTGGGCAGAGATCGCGATGTCCTAATCGTCCTTATCAGCCGAGCCAGCCAAGGCTTCCCACGATTCTCGCTTTCTTGTTTGCTGCTGGCCGGCCGGACAGATGTCCCAGTAGTCGCAATACCCGCACAACATCCCAGGCTGGACAGGGAACAACTCGTCCCGAATCTCATCGGACTGGTCAGTCGATTCCCAGGTGTCCTGGGCCAAGGCAATATCGGCCGCGATGCGACCCACTCGCTCAAGGTGCCGATCCAAGGACTGCGGAGTGTGTCGCCACGTGACCTGAGTGCCACTAGGAACATGGTGCAGGGCAACATCGAAGCAAGGTCGATTCAACGTGCGTTGCACCATGAGCGCGTACATGGCAAGTGCCGCAGACCCGCGAACGTCGTCTTCCCCCGGAACGGATTTACCTGTTTTGTAATCGACAACGGACACTTCGCCTGCGTGCTCGTCCAACCGATCGATGCGCCCTTCCACGATGAAGGAGTCCGTCTTGAAGGCGAGATTGCGCTCGGTGCTCATCGGTTCGAAGGAAGTCGGAACTCCCGAGAGGTAATTGCGCACGATCTCGACAGCGGTTTCGCGCCAGTGCGCTGCATGGGTTTCATCCTCGAAGCCGGCGTCGCTCCAAGCACCATCGACGAGTTTCGGGATGCGATCAGGCGTGCGCTCTTCGACGGGAAGATCGAACCAGGACCGCAATGCTCCATGCACCGCGTTGCCATAGGACAGATGCGCCCAAGACTGGCCGTGTCGTTCCTTGGCGACGTAGGCGAAGTAGTACTTGCGTGGACAGTCCTGCCACGTGCCAACCTTGGTCGCCGATAACTTCAAGAACACTAAGTCAGCGTAGATCCGTGGGAAGTAGATTCCAACTCTCGAGTGCTTCCACCAGGCCTTCACTCGTCGGCAATTCGAGCAACTCCACCGGAGTCACGAAGCGGGCGTCAGCAGCATCGTCGGCAGCGACAGGTTCCCCCGCCCCGACGCACAGAAAATCTCGAATCACGTAGTTGTCACCACTGGGCGCCGCCCGCTCCACCGTTCCGACTTCGCGTTCGACGCGAACGGCCAAACCGGTCTCTTCCAAAACCTCCCGAATTACGCCCTGCTCGGCGGTCTCCCCCATCTCGAGGCGTCCACCCGGCAGGGACCACAAGCCCTGCGCTGGAGGATTCGCGCGTTTCACGAGGAGCAGTCGGCCCGCTTCGTCGAAAACGACGGCACCCACACAGGGGATGTCCGCCATCAGGTGCGGATCTTGTAGTCCTCGAGCAGCCGACGAGCCACGATCATCTTCTGGATGTCGGCGGTACCTTCGCCGATCATCAGCATCGGTGCCTCGCGGTAAAGCCGCTCGATCTCGTACTCCTTGGAGTATCCGTAGCCGCCGTGGATCCGGAAGGAATCCTCGACAACCTCCTTGCAGTATTCACTCGCCAAGTACTTTGCCATCCCAGCTTCGAGGTCGTTGCGCTCGCCGTTGTCCTTGGTCCGGGCGGCCATCACCATCATCTGATGGGCAGCTTCCACCTTCGTGGCCATGTCGGCCAACCGGAAGGCAACCGCTTGGTGCTCGCTGATCTGCTTACCGAAGGTGACCCGCTGCTGGGCGTACTCGATGCCGAGTTCGAAAGCGCGCAACGCGAGGCCGCATGCGCGAGCAGCAACGTTCACTCGTCCGACTTCGACGCCGTCCATCATCTGGTAGAAGCCTTTGCCCGGTTCCCCACCCAAGATCGAGCTGGCCGGAAGGCGCAGACCATCCATCACCAACTCAGTGGTGTCGACTCCCTTGTAGCCCATCTTCTCGATCTTGCCCGGAATGGTGAGGCCCTCGCGCACCTCACCGAAGCCTTCCGGCTTGTCGATCAGGAAAGTGGTCATCCGCTTGTAGACGCTTGCGTCTTCCGAAGCAGCGTTGTCTGTCTTGACCAAGACCGCGACCAGGTTCGACGACCCCCCGTTAGTCAGCCACATCTTCTGGCCGGTGAGCAGATAGTCGTCGCCATCGGCAACGGCCTTGCTGGTGATCGCCGCGACATCCGATCCGCAGCCGGGCTCGGTCATGCTGAACGCACCGCGGATCTCGCCCTCGGCCATCTTGGGCAGGTAGTGCTGCTTTTGCTCCTCGGTTCCATGGTGCAAGACCATGTGCGAGACGATGAAGTGCGTATTGATGACGCCACTAACACTCATCCAGCCGCGCGCGATTTCCTCGACCACTAGCGCATAGGTCAGCAGCGACTGCCCAAGGCCGCCGTACTCCTCAGGAATCATCAACCCGAAGACACCGAGTTCCTTCAGACCATCGACGATGTCTTTCGGGTATTCGTCGTTGTGCTCCAAATCCCCGGCCACCGGGATGATCTCCGCGTCAACGAACTCACGGATCCCAGCGAGGATGTCCTTTTGGTCTTGGTTCAAACCGTCGGTTTGCAATAGGCGGCCCATGGCTATCCCTTCCTGCTCGCTCGCGATGCTAACGCCATCGCCAGCATCGTGCCCGGGCAGCGGAGGATTCGTGAACTACCGGGGAATCGGACGCCACAGCCCGGCGCCGGGATTGACCAACCCAACGGCGGCGGCGAATGGCAGCGCGAGGATCGGCAGTACCGGCAAGACGCTCACCCCCACCGCCAGCGAGATCAGTACCTGGGTGAGTGCGATCGGCGCCCAGGCGACGGTGAGGATCGCGATCGTGTGACCCACATCCGCGCCCGGCGATAGCACCGCGCGCTGGAGGGCCGTCGCCGCAAGGGCGCCCAGGACCCCCATGATCAAAGCGGCCAACCACATCGGGGCTACCAGCGCGGCTCCGGAACTGACCAGCGCCAGCAGCGCGAACACAACGACACGGGTCAATCGGTTGCGCCGTGGCCGGCGCAATACATCGCGCAGGCTCGCTCGGGGCTCTGGCTCCGGCATCGGAGTCGGCACCGGGATAGTCCCTTCGAGCATGACATCCCGCGCTTTGACGAGGTCACGAAAGTGCGCCACATCCCCGCCAGCATCTGGATGGGACACCCGAGCCCATACCCGCCAGGCGCTGCGCACCTGGTCGGCATCGGCCTCTGGAGCGACCCCTAGGAGTGCACTGGCTTGGAGACGATTCATCGCCGCGCGACTATTCCGGAGGCGTGAACGATTGCGTGCGCTGCATCCCGGCAGCTCGCCCTTTGCCTGCGATGACCAATGCCATCTTGCGGCTAGCTTCGTCGATCATCTCATCGCCCAGCATGGCCGCGCCGCGAGCACCACCTTCAGCGGAGGTGTACCACTGATAAGCATCCAAGATGAGTTCCGCGTGGTCGTAGTCATCCTGGGTGGGCGAGAACACCTCGTTCGCCGCATCGATTTGCCCTGGGTGCAACACCCACTTGCCGTCGAAGCCGAGCGCTGCGCTGCGGCTCGCCACTCGCTTATAGCCCTCAATGTCCTTGATCTGCAGGTACGGGCCATCGATGGCTTGCTTGTCGTAAGCGCGCGCTGCCATCAGGATGCGCATCAGTATGTAGTGGTAGGCATCGCCGACGTCATAGCCAGGCGGCTGCTCCCCCACAACGAGTGACTTCATGTTGATACTCGCCATGAAATCCGCTGGCCCGAAGATGATGGTCTCCACTCGCGGACTTGCTGCTGCGATCTCGTCGACCTTGATGAGACCCATCGCGTTCTCGATTTGAGCCTCGATACCTATGCGACCGACCTCGAGGCCCTCGGATTTCTCGATTTGCGTGAGGAGCATGTCCAGCGCCTGAATCTGTTCGAGACCCTGCACTTTCGGCAGCATGATGCAATCCAGATTCGCACCCGCGCCGGAGACCACCTCGATGACATCCGCGTATGTCCACTCGGTTGTCCAGTCATTGACCCGGACCGAGCGCACCTTGTCCCCGTAGCCCCCTTCGTTCAGGGCTGCAACGATGTTCTTGCGGGCATCGGGCTTGGCCAGCGGTGCGACCGCGTCCTCGAGATCCATGAAGACTTGATCAGCGGGCAGGCCCTTCGCCTTTTCCAGCATCTTCGTGCTCGAACCGGGCACCGCCAGGTTCGATCGACGGCTACGTACCTCGCGCGCGCTGTTGTTCATCCCCGCTCCCTTCGACTGCCCGCCCCTTCAACACTTTGAGCCTATCCGCGATGCCCTAGGTTCGGCGCGTGGATCCGTCCGTTCAGGAACTGCAGCGCGCCCGCATCGCGGTGTCGGTGCTGTTCTTCGTCAACGCACTCACCTTGAGCGCATGGCTGCCGCGACTGGCGGAACTGCAAATCAACCTGTCCCTCAGCGATTTCGACATCGGGCTCGCTCTCACCGCCGGTGCGATCGGCGGAGTGGCCGCGGGAATTCTCGCCGGGCCATTGATCGGCCGATTCGGCAGCAACACCATCGCCGTCCTTGCCCTCGTCGCGATCTTGCCGGTTCTCCCGATGATCGGGGTGGCCGGCGGACTTTGGGTGTTCGCGCTCGTACTGCTGGTGGTCGGCGCCTTGGATGCGGTCATGGACGCGGCGATGAACTCCCACGCGATGCGGGTGCAGCACGGTGTCAAGCGCTCGATTCTGAACACTTTCCACGGATATTGGTCGCTGGGAACGGTGGCCGGTGGACTGATCGGTGTCGGCACGGCCGCGATAGGCCTGCCGTTGGCCTGGAGCTTGGGACTCGTCTCGGTGTTGTGCGCGGTGCTGGTGTTCAGCACGTGGCGTTGGCTGCTACCGGGCAAGGATCCTGATTCCTTCCTGGAAGGAAGCGCCGACAGCGACGCTGATCAAGAAGTCGAGCAACTCGAATCCGCCAACCCCGATCCGTCGTCGTTCATGCCACCACCGCCGCGGGTTGCAGCGAGCAGGCGCGTTATCGCGCGCCCGATCATCTGGGCGCTCGGGGCCTTCATCATCTTGGCGGTGATGATCGAGGACATCCCGGGACGGTGGAGTTCTATCTACCTCGCGGAGATCGGAACTCCGGAACGTTTCGTCGGCTGGGGCTACGTGGCCTTCAGCGTCGCAATGACCGCCGGGCGATTCCTCGGCGATCGAATAGTCGACTCCCTCGGCGAGCGGACATGGACGCGTATCGCCATGACCGCAACCGCACTCGCACTTGGTGGGTCACTCGTCATCGGTTCGGCGTGGGCGTTCATCATCGGATGTGCCGTGACCGGTTTCGGCGTTGCCACGTTGTTCCCGGCAGCGATGCGGGCAGTGGCTCACCTACCCGGTATCAAGCCGGCCACCGGGGTCTCCACCTTGAGCTGGCTGTCTCGGGCCGGCTTCGTGGTTGCCCCGCTTGCTGTCGGTGCCATCGCGGAAGGTGCTGGCATCGCCTGGGGCGTGGGAGTCGCGGTGCTCGCTGCCGCGGCACTCCTTCCGCTCAGCGCTGTCCTCAAATCGGGGACGTCTCGGTAATCGTCGCCGGTCCAGGACGCCGATCGGCTGATCGGATCACGATCGCCAAGCCGAGCAAGATGAGGGCCGCTGCGGGCAAGAGCCCTAAGGGCGGCACCTGCCCCAGCCAGATGGCGGCCACGATCGTGGCACCGGGCATCTCGAACAGAATCGCAAGCGAGACGACGGTGGCCGAGGTGCTGGAGAGCACCTTGTTCATCATGGAATGGCCTAGTAGCTGAGCGCCCAAAGTGACGGCGAGAATCAGTAGCCACGCTTGCGCATCGAAACCCACCAGCGCCTCCCTGAAGACGAACACCAGCGGCAGGATGGTCACAGCGGAAACTGCGTAGAGCACGAACGTCATGGTTGAGGTGTCGACGGTCTGCCGAACACGTTCGGCGACAGACACGTAGGCCGCCGCAAAGACCGCACCGATCAACGCGAGCGCATCGCCAATCAGATGCTGCGGATCCACGGAGAGATCCACCCCGGTCAAGACGATGACACCGCTGAAGGCAATCGTGATTCCGATCCAGACACCTCGCTCGATGCGCACACCCGTGGCCCGCGCGATGAACGCAGCCCAAATCGGCTGGGTGGCCACCAACGCGGTAGAAGCCGCGATGGTGGTCATCGTGAGCGAGGGGATCCACGTCGCGAAATGCAACCCGAGGAAAACACCGGCGAGTGCGGTCAACCGAAGTTCCCGGCGATTCAAGCGCGCGAGTTGGCTGCGCTGACGAATTCCGACCCACACGCCCGTGAGCCCGCTACCGATCAGGCAACGCCAAAAGGCGATCGCTAGGGCTGGCGCTGCAGTAGCGGCGATCATCGGTCCACTCAGCGAGATGAAGACCACGGCCACGCCGAGTCGGGCAAGGTCGATATTGGGGGGCCGAGTGAGGCTGGAATGACCCTGGTGACGATGCTCGCCCATTGCCCTCCCTTCGCTGACCTGAATTTCCTCGATGCGCGACGGTAGCCTTCCCGACGTGACCGCCACCACCGCTCGCCTATTCCTGGCCCGCTTGGCCGGGCTCGGAGTGTTCGATACCCAGGGCGACAAGATGGGCAAGGTCCGCGATGCGGTGGTCGTGCTGCGCATCGGAGGCAATCCACCGAGGCTGACCGGGCTGGTCGTGGAGGTGCCCCCTCGCCGCCGAATCTTCGTACCGATGACCAAGGTGACCGCCATCGATGCCGGGCAAGTGATCGTGACCGGAACCGTGAACCTGCGGCGATTCGAACAACGACGAAACGAATCACTCGCCACCGCGGAGTTGTTGGATCGATCGATCACCCTTCGGGACTCCGGTGAGCGCGTTCAAGTTGTCGATATCGGTGTCGCTCAGACCAAGAGCCGCGAATGGCTTGTCGATTCGCTTTTCGTGAAGCGCGGCGGATCTGGCCTCAGACGACGGGGCGAACGATTCCTGGTTGAGTGGAACGAGGTGTCCGGTCTCTCCCTCCCCGAAGAAGCACAACCCGCTGAACAACTGCTCGCCACCCTTGACACGCTTCGTCCAGCCGATGTGGCGTCGTTGTTGCACAACCTCGTCCCCAAACGTCGCTTGGAGGTGGCCCGGGAACTCGACGACGAACGGCTCGCCGATGTCCTCGAGGAACTCATCGAGGAGGATCGCGTCGAAATCATGCAGGCGCTGGATCGCGAACGCGCCGCCGACGTCCTCGAAGAGATGGACCCCGGAGATGCAGCCGACCTCATCTCCGAACTGCCGCCCGAGCAGGCCGAATTCCTGCTGGAGGAAATGGAACCCGACGAAGCCGAGGACATTCGCCGACTGCTGGCCTACGACGACTTCTCCGCCGGCGGCATGATGACGACCGAACCCGTCATTTTGGCCCCGGATGCTTCCGTCGCCGAAGCCTTGGCCAGCATCCGTAACCCAGAGCTCCCACCCGCGTTGGCCGCGCAAGTGTTTATCTGCCGGGCCCCGACCGAGACACCCACCGGTCGTTACCTAGGCACGTGTCACTTTCAGCGCCTGCTTCGTGAACCACCCTCCACGCTGGTGTCGTCGTTGTTGGACACAAGCATTACGGCCGTGCGGCCGGATACACCCCTCGGTGACGTCACACGCAACTTCGCGGCGTACAACCTGGTTGCCTTACCGGTAGTCGACGAAGACGACCACCTGCTCGGTGCCGTCACGATCGACGATGTCGTCGACCACATGCTGCCGGAGGACTGGCGAGAGGAAGTCGGCAATGGCTAGCGGGCGCCGCAGAAGCGGCGAAACGCGACTCGACCAGCCGATCGAGAGCAGCCGCGGGATACGGCCCGCCTACGATTCCGAGCGCTTCGGACGACTCTCTGAACGCGTAGCTCGTTACATCGGATCGTGGGCGTTCATCGCGTGGATGTCCGTAGTCATCATCGCCTGGCTGTCTTTCAACGTCTTCGCCCCCGATGGGATACGCCCGGACGCCTACCCCTTCATCTTCTTGACGTTGCTGCTTTCCTTGCAGGCGTCCTATGCGGCCCCACTGATTCTCCTGGCCCAAAATCGACAGACCGACCGCGACCGGGTGCAATACCAAGAGGATCGAGCACGCAACGAGCGGATGCTGGCTGACAGTGACTATCTCGCACGCGAAGTCTCTTCGCTTCGCTCATCGCTCGGAGACATGGCTACCCGGGACTTCGTGCGCAGCGAACTGCGCGAGACGCTGGAGCAGGTGCTCGAACGACTCGACGGAATCGAAGGTCGTCTCGCGCAAGACGGTGACCCGGACGGGGGTTCATCACAGCGATAGGTCGGGGCTAGCATCCGAGAATGGCTGTCCAACCTGAAGAGTCCGCTATCCGCGAAGCACTCGCCACGGTCAACGACCCCGAGATCAACCGCCCCATCACCGAGATCGGCATGCTCAAGAGCGTGGACATCCGCAAAGGCGGCGTCGTCGAAGTGGGCGTCTACCTGACGGTCGAGGGCTGCCCCATGCGGGGAACCATCACCGACCGGGTCATCGACGCAGTGATGAAGGTGCCGGACGTCTCCAAAGTCGACGTGCACCTCGACGTCATGAGCGACGAACAGCGCGCTGAGCTGAAGAAGACGCTACGCGGACACGACCAACGCGAAATCCCCTTCACCCAGGCTGGTTCCACCACCAAGATCTTCGCGATCGCCTCCGGGAAGGGCGGGGTGGGTAAGTCTTCGGTAACCGCCAACCTCGCCGTTTCCCTCGCCAGTCGCGGCTTAACGGTCGGCTTGCTCGACGCCGACGTCTACGGCCACTCCATTCCCCGCATCCTGGGCGCAACGAACCCACCGACGATGGTCGAAGGCATGCTCATGCCGCCGCAGGCCCACGGAGTTCGGGTCATTTCCATGCTCCCGTTTAAACCCGGAGGCGTGGAGACCCCCGTCGCTTTCCGCGGTCCCATGCTGCACCGAGCCCTCGAGCAGTTCCTGTCGGATGTGTGGTGGGGAGACCTCGATGTCCTCCTACTCGACCTGCCACCAGGCACCGGTGACATCGCAATCTCCACCGCCCAGCTGCTGCCGCATGCAGAACTCGTCGTCGTCACCACTCCGCAACTCGGTTCTTCCGACGTAGCGGTGCGCGCCGGAACTCTCGCTGAGCAGACCCATCAGAAAGTCCTCGGCGTAGTGGAGAACATGAGTTCGTTCCCCTGCCCACACTGCGGCGAACCGCTCGATCTGTTCGGGGTAGGTGGCGGTGACCTGGTTGCCGAGCGCCTCAGCGCGGTTCTGGGAACCGAAGTGCCCGTACTCGGTCGCATTCCCTTCGACCCACGCCTGCGCGAGGGAGGCGACAAGGGTGAACCACTCGTACTCGCCGAGCCGACCGCCCCGGCGAGCGCAGCGCTCGCGCTGATAGCCGAGTCGCTTGCCAGCAAGCCCCGCGGGCTCGCGGGCATGCAGTTGGGGATTTCACCTTCTGGCTGACCTCCGGCTGACCCCCAGCAGGCCAACCGCTAGCTGAGGTCTGGGTCGAAAGACTGCCGGGGTTGCTTTTGCGGCCCTGAGCCGGTGGAGTCGGTGGAGTCAGCTGCATCGGTGCTCCCGGAGTTCCTCGGACGCCCTGAGTCATCGGTGTCGTCGTCGAACAGCCCTGAGGCCAAACGCTTGGGGTGCAGATCACGAAACTCCCGCACGCTGTCCATCGCGCCGGAGAAGTCCACGCCGGCCGAATCGGATAGTTCCTTCCGCGCGTTGGTAGCCATCTCGCGAATCTGTCGGATCCACCGGCCGGCATCGGCCGCGGCCTTCGGAAGTCGCTCCGGACCGAAGATGAGCAAACCGATCACCGCGAGCGCCAGGACCTCGCCGATTCCTATGTCGAACATGTCAGCCGATGTCCTGCGATCCACCCAAGATGAGGTCCACAGTTTGGGTGCTGCCACCGCGCTCGAATTGCAGTTGCACGGTGTCGCCTGGTGCGAAACTGCGGATCGCCACGACCAGTTCGGTCGAGTCGGTGGTCTCCCGGCCCTGCAGTGAGGTGATGACATCGCCGCTGCGTAACCCGGCAGCATCAGCGGGCCCGCCAGGAGATACCTCGCTGATCCGGGACCCACCGTCGGTGTAGGTCGTATCGAGGGTGACGCCGATAACGGGTGTCTCCGATTCACCAGTCTGGATGATCTCCTCGGCGATCCGCCGGGCGGAGTTCACCGGGATCGCAAAACCCAATCCGATGGATCCGGCTTCCCCGTTGAACGAAGGAGCGAGCGTGGCGATCGCGGAGTTAATACCGATCACCTGACCAGCGCTGTTGAGCAGTGGACCACCTGAGTTACCCGGATTGATGGCCGCATCGGTCTGAATTGCGTTGATGTAGGCGAGTTCCCCTCGACCACCGGCTGTCACCGGGCGATCTCTCGAGGAGATGATGCCCGAAGTGACGGTTCCTTCGAGTCCGAGCGGCGCACCGATGGCAACGGCGAGATCGCCAACGTTTACCTGATCGGAATTGCCCAAAGCGACAGCCGGCAATTCCTCGGCATCGACCTTCAAAACCGCGAGATCGTACGAGGAGTTGCGACCGACTATCTCGGCTTCGGCACTCGAACCGTTCTCGAAGAACACCACCAGCGAGCCTCCGTCGGCCGCAGGGGCCGCGACGTGGTTGTTGGTGAGGATGTACCCATCTGGGCGAATGACGAATCCCGACCCGCTGCCTTGATCACCACCGTTCTCGATAGCAATGGAGACCACACTCGGTAACACGTTTCCGACCATCTCGGTGATGGACTCCGGGATCTGATCCGCTGGCAGCGGATCAACTGCTACCGACGAAGGTTCCGGCAACGGGGCAACGGCGGTGGTTGCCGGGTTGGAGTCCACGGTTCGGCCGATGACATAACCCGCGAGCCCAGCGAAGGTTCCCACGATCAGCGAGACGATCGTCGCGATCACGATCACCCCGAGGACGCCCACGCCCTTGCGGCGACCGTGGCTGATTGGTGCGGTCGGAGGCTGGGGTGCAAGCGGCGGACCGGAGGCCGCGGACGGACCACCGGGCGCCGCGCCGTAGCGGGCGAACTGGGGGTATTGCTGGGGGTACTGCGGTGGGCTCTGCGGTGGGCTCTGCGGTGAAGGCGGTCCCGGGGGGATCTCCCGTCCAGCGTCGCCGGCAGGTGGCCATTCGTTGCTCACGGTCCCCGCCGCCTTCCAAGTCTGGTCCGAGCGTGCACCCCTAAGGCTAGGCTGCGATCGGCCGTTGGTCATATCGGCGGTCGCAACGCAGGACAAAGACCGGCGTAAATCGGCTTCACCGGCCTTGCGGAAGTAGGAGGTGTGCTATCGAATCATCGATCTCGGCCATGGCGGCTTTCGCCGACAACTGGCCCCTAGAGCCAGAGGCGATCCTGGAGGCACGCCGGCGAGCGGACGATCTCGGCCTGGCGCCACTTACCCCAGCTGCAACGGCCGTCCTCACCTTCTTGGCCTCGACCGTCCAGGCGCAGGCCGTCGTCGAAATCGGCACCGGTACCGGGGTGTCCGGCGCTGCGCTCTTGGCCGGGATGACTCCGGGCGGCACCTTGACCACCATCGATCTCGAGGCGGAGTATCAGCGCTACGCCCGAGAGGCCTTCGCCGGGCTTGGCCACGAGCCGTCCCGGGTTCGCTGCATCGCCGGGCGGGCACTGGACGTACTCCCCCGAATGTCCGATGGGGCCTACGACATGGTGGTCGTCGACGCCGATCGCGGCGAGTATCCGGCGATCCTCGAGCAAGCGCGCCGCTTGCTGCGAATAGGTGGCCTGATCGTTCTCATCGGCGTAGGCATCGACGGCGTCCTCGCCGATCCGGCCCGTAGAGACGCCGAAGCCTCGGCCGTCAAAGAAGCGGCCGAGGCGCTGCGCAGCGATGACACCTGGGTGCCCGCCTGTTTAGTAGAGGGATCGGGAATGCTCGTGGGTTGTCTCACCCGGCGTGACTAGGAACGAGGTTTCGTCGTCGTTGTCTTCGTGCGCATGAGCGCGAACTACGGCAACGCGCCAGTCAGCGCCTCGCCGAGGTTCTTGACCTCTTCGGCGTTGAGTTCGACGACGAGTCGACCCCCGCCTTCGAGGGGCACCCGCATCACATAGCCCCGACCCTCCTTGGTCACCTCGAGCGGGCCATCGCCCGTTCGCGGCTTCATCGCGGCCATAGGAACCCCTTCCCTTCATCTTCCCGGAGGGCCTGGCAAGCGCCCCGAGAAAGCCCAGCCGACGCTTGTGCGCGGGCTTGTGGATAACCATTATCCCGGGTGCGGCGGGGGTTAGCGAGGCAGGGTGCCGGTCTCCACCAATCGGGCGAAGGAACGTAGCGAGCGTCGCACCCCCGCCACGAATGCCGGGCGCACGATCGGCCAACCGATCCGGCCGAGCAACCCGAGCGGCAGATCGAGGTCTTCGCTCCACACGAAGCGCGAGCGACCCTCGGGAAGCGCGAGCACCTCCATGGTTCCGGGCCCGCGTACGAGCGCGCCGGTGTGGAGCACGTCGACCCGATAGGGCGGCTCCCAGCGGGTGATGGTCATGGTGTCCCAGAACCCGACCGGACCCACTCCGGTCCACGCGGCGAGCTCGGAGTCCGCACTTCGGCCATCGCCGGCACGAATTTCCACCCGGGTGCCGAGCATCCATTCGCCCTGGTCAGCCCACTGCGTGAAAGCAGCGAAGACGGCTTCTACGGGGGCGTTGACAACGACATCTAGGGACAGGTGAACGCGCTGGCGAGCGTTGCTCATCGACGCCTAGCCTTGTCTTTGAGTTCGGCGATCTGGGCTTGCAGCCCCGCGATCGTCTCGTCGACCTCATCCATGCGGTAGCCACGAACCACAACATCGAAGGCTGGCTCACCCCCGCGCTCATCCGGCCGAAGGTCTGCAGCGGCATCCGGCAAGGACGGGTCGATGCGACCGACCGCGTACCAGAAGGCACCTGCGATCACCAAGACACCGATGAGGATGAAGACGATGGTCATAACGGCATTCCATCATGCGCATGGCGCTCCCGCTGGTCGGTGAGCGCACTCTCAAGTGGAGATGTGAGTTCGCTGACAAGGAACTCGATGGCGGCATGAGCCGAATCCACCCAGTGCACCCGGTCCACACTCGCTTGGGAAACAAAGCCGCGATCAACCCATAGCTTCACTTGCTGGCGCAACAGGTCGTAATCACCCCACGGGTCGACCACAACAACCGGCTTGTCGTGCATCGTCAACGAACGAGAGGTCCACACCTCCATGAGCTCCTCGAGTGTGCCGATGCCACCAGGCAAGGCAATGAACGCATCCGATCGTTCGTCCATGACACCTTTGCGTTGACGCATGTCGTGAGTGACGACAAGTTCATCGGCCTGCAGATCGGCCACTTCACGGTCCTTCAGTGCCTGCGGGATGACCCCGATCGTGTGGCCTCCGCTCGCGCGGACTGCCCGGGCCAATCGGCCCATCATGGAAACCGACCCGCCGCCGGAGACCAGCGTCCAACCCTTATCCCCGATCGCTCGCCCCGTCTCATCGGCCAACTCGAAGTAGCGGGGATCGATGGCATCGCTCGATGAGCAGAAGACGCAGATAGCGCCCTTCATCGCGTGTGCAACCAATGCCGCAAGCTTTCGTATACGGAATGCAACTCACTGATTGGAGCAAACTCATCGACTGTATGCGCGATCGTGGGATTCCCGGGTCCGAAGTTGAGGGCCGGGGTTCCTGCGTTCGCGAACCTGGCTACGTCCGTCCAGCCGAACTTGGGCTCGACCTGACCGCCCATGGCTTCCACGAATGAAGCAACCGTCGGAGCGAGGAGTCCTGGGCGGGCTCCGGGAGCTTCGTCGACCACGGTGACATCGAATCCCGCGAATACCTCCTTCACGTGGTCGATGGCCTCCGGGACACTGCGGTCAGGGGCGAACCGGTAGTTCACGGTCACCACGCACTCATCCGGGATCACGTTGCCGGCTATTCCACCGCTGATGCCGACGGCGTTGAGACCTTCCCGGTAGCGCAGGCCATCGACCATCGGCTCACGCGGTTCGTAGCCCTCCAGCCGGCTGAGAATCTCACTTGCGCCGTGGATCGCGTTGGTGCCTTGCCACGAGCGCGCACTGTGCGCGCGTTCGCCTTCAACCCTGACCTCGACTCGGATAGTTCCCTGACAACCTCCCTCGATCACCCCGTTGCTGGGTTCCATCACGATGGCGAGATCTGCCCGCAGTACGTCAGGATCGTGTTGCGCGAGCCGAGCCAGACCGTTGTGGACCGCGGCTACTTCCTCGCAGTCGTAGAAGATGAATCGGACTCCATGCTGGGTTACCGAAAGGTCGTGCGCGAGCTTCAATGCGATGGCCAAGCCGCCCTTCATGTCGCAAGCTCCGAGGCCATACAAGCAGCCATCGACCAAGCGGTGCGGCAAGTTGCCGGCGGCCGGAACCGTGTCTAGGTGCCCGGCGATGATGACCGAGGGCTTGCTGGCGCTGGTCTCAGCAACGATCGTGTTGCCTAACCGGCGCACCGTTAGGTGGGGCCGATTCGCGAGGGCCGCTTCGATGGCATCGGCGATCGGCGTCTCGTGATGGGACTCGCTGGGGATATCGATGAGAGCCGCTGCCACCTGCACGACATCGGCCGTGAGATCCAGCGAAGTAGTCACGTGGATACGGTAGCCGCGTGAGCGAGAACATGAGCAGCGAGCACCTGTCTCCCATGAGCGGCCCGGCCGCCGCACTTGGCATCGCGACGATGGACGGGGATTCCGTCGTCGATGTCTGGTACCCGCACCCGTCCCTCGGCGCCGAGCCGGCGGATGTGGCCAACCTTGATGCCGGCATCAAGGGGGACGAATTGCGCGGCACCAAAGTGGTGACCATCCGCACGGTGATCGAGGATCTCGCTGAACCCCCCGTCGATACCGCTGACGCCTACCTGCGGCTGCACCTGTTGTCGCACCGACTCGTGCGTCCGCGCACCATCAACCTCGAGGGGATCTTCGGCAAGTTGCCGCTGGTCGCCTGGACCAACCTCGGACCGGTACCTACCGAACGGCTGACATCGGTCCAGATGCGGGCGCGGGCCAAAGGCATTCACGTGACAGTTTTCGGGGTCGATCGATTCCCGCGCATGGTCGATTACGTCGTGCCCGACGGTGTACGGATCGCCGATGCGGATCGGGTTCGACTGGGTGCGCACTTGGCCAGCGGCACGGTCGTGATGCACGAGGGATTCGTGAACTTCAACGCCGGAACACTGGGCACGTCCATGGTCGAGGGGCGGATCAGCGCTGGTGTCGTCGTTGGTGATGGTTCGGATATCGGTGGCGGTGCTTCGATCATGGGAACCCTCTCGGGGGGCGGCAAAGAGGTCATCAGCATCGGAGCGGGATGTCTCATCGGCGCGAACGCCGGGGTGGGGATTTCGCTCGGTGATGAATGCATCGTCGAGGCCGGTTGTTACGTGACCGCCGGCTCGAAGGTGACCCTTCCCGATGGCGCGATCGCCAAGGCGCGCGAGCTATCCGGGCAGCCGAACTTGTTGTTCCGTCGTAATTCGCAATCCGGCGCGCTGGAGGTCGTTCAACGCACCGGGAGTTGGGGCGGGCTCAACCCCGACCTCCACACCCCCTAGCCGTTTCCTCCAGGGGCTGGCCGATTGACCGTCAATCGGCCACCCCTGTTCGGACTTACGGGATTTCGTCCACACCTCTAGGCCGCCCATTCGCGTCCCGCCGCCAGGATGCGACGAGCAACGGCGGTCGGATGGTTCCAGATCTCATCCCATGTCCAGCGGACGATGGTGACCCCAAGTGCGCTCAAGAGATCCTGACGATGCTTCTCCGCCCGTACGTCCTGGATGGCCGTGTACTTCGACATGCCGTCTGCCTCGCCCACCACCCGAAGCCGGGGCCACCAGAAATCGACTCTGGCGACGAATCCGCGGAGGTCACGAAATTCATGCTGTAATTCGGGCTCGGGGACACCACGATCGAGTAGCCGAATCCGGCTGATGGATTCAAGAGGTGACTCTGCACCAACGCGAGCCAGATCGATGAGTCCCGGAACCGCACTGATACCCCTTCCAGCTCTCCACCTGGGTACCACCGCGGTGAGATCCGTCGAATCGATTCCTCGTGCAAGCGCCGCATCAAGTGCACTCACGGCGTATTCGCGAGGAAACTGTGCAGCAGCTGTCACCGCGGCCGAGGCCAGGCTCACAACCGGCAATCCATTCACGCTCGTGGTGTCTTCTCCGTGAAGGTCACGGGTAAGCAAATGCACTCCTTGGATCAGGTTCCGCGGCTTGCCCCTGCTTCGGGCAGGACGCCGATCCGCACCCAGGTCTCTCACCAATTCCAGTTGCCCTGGTGAGCCTGGGGCGAGAGGGAGGCCGTGCACTTCCGCTGCGAGCGGCCCATAGGCGAAGGCGCCATTTGCCATCCCGACAACAGCGGCCGAGGCAAGAAGCCGACGCAGCACAGCGGGATCCCGTTGAGCTACGTCCCACAGAGCCGATTCGACGTAGGCCCCGTGGCGGATTCGATAGACGAGTTTGCTGCGAACCAGGGAACGGATGAGGGGTCGCGAAAATCCGGCTGCTTCCGCTTGAGCGATCCGGAAGACGGGTGAATCGCCAATCACCTGCAGGCGCAGTTCGTGCAGCGCCTCGGTGAGTTCTTCTTGGTGTCGTCGTTGATGTCCCATGAATGGAGCCTGCGGCCCAGGCGACTACGGCGTCATCCCCCAGCGCGAAGCTGGGGAAATAAAAACCGCAGGCTGGGGAAAAGACCACAACCCACACCCAATGTGGACGAATGACGGTCGATCGCCCAGAGGCTGGAGGAAACGGTTAGCGGGTGGGCATGGGGGCGTAGTCGCGAAGAACCTCACCGGTGTAGACCTGCCGCGGGCGGCCGATCTTGGTGGTCGGATCCTCGATCATCTCGCGCCACTGAGCAATCCATCCCGGGAGCCGCCCCAGCGCGAACAACACCGTGAACATCCGGGTGGGGAAGCCCATCGCCTTGTAGATCAACCCGGTGTAGAAGTCGACATTCGGGTAGAGCCGACGCTCGATGAAGAACTCATCGGCCAAGGCCACTTCCTCAAGGCGCAGCGCGATATCCAGCAGCGGGTCATCGACGCTCATCTGCTCGAAGACCTCGTACGCGGTCTTCTTCACGACAGCAGCGCGGGGGTCGTAGTTCTTGTACACGCGGTGGCCGAAGCCCATGAGCTTCACGCCCGCTTCACGCTCCTTCACCGAGCGGATGAACCGATTCACACCGCCACCGGAGGCATGGATGTTCTCCAGCATCTCCAGCACCGCTTGGTTGGCGCCACCATGCAAAGGTCCGAACAGTGCGTTGACGCCAGCAGAGACCGATGCGAAGAGGTTCGCGTGCGATGAGCCAACCAACCGAACCGTCGAAGTCGAGCAATTCTGCTCATGATCGGCGTGCAGGATGAGCAACTGATCAAGCGCACGAGAAACCACCGGATTGACTTCGTAGACCTCAGCAGGAACGCCGAAAGTCATGCGCAGGAAGTTGTCCTCGAAGCTGTAGGAGTTGTCCGGGTACAAGAACGGCTGGCCGACCGACTTCTTGTAGGCGTAGGCAGCAATGGTCGGAAGCTTCGCCATCAACCGAATCGTGGAGATGTGAACCTGCTCCTGGTCGAACGGATCGAGGGAATCCTGATAGAAGGTCGACAGTGCCGAAACAGCCGACGAAAGCACCGCCATCGGATGCGCATCGCGCGGGAACCCATCGAAGAAGCGGCGCAGGTCTTCGTGCAACATCGTGTGCTTGGTGATGGAGGCTGCGAACTCCTCGAGTTGCGCTGCAGTCGGCAACTCTCCATAGATCAACAGGTACGACGTCTCCAGGAAATTCGAGTGCTCGGCGAGTTGCTCGATCGGATATCCGCGGTAGCGCAAGATTCCCGCATCACCGTCGATGTAGGTGATGGCCGACGAACACGAAGCGGTGTTGACGAACCCATGGTCCAAGGTGACGTGCCCGGTCTCCTTCAGCAGCGAAGAGATATCCAGACCCGATTCACCTTCGGTGGCTGGGACGACCGATAAGGGCAATTGCCCACCTGGATGATCGAGCGAATATTCGGACACACGTACCTCCCAAGCGCAGACTACCGAGCGGTAACTAACCCACGGTTCGGGTAGGCGAACTCGCTGCTGTGAGAAGACTCACGGGGCCAGACGCCGAGCAGCAGCCGCCACCCGCTCGTCGGTTGCCGTGAGGGCAACGCGAACGTGCGAGTCATCGCCGTAGAAGGTTCCCGGTGCCACCAAGATGCCCCGTTCGGCGAACCACCGAGTGTTCGACCACGCGTCACCTGAATTGTCATTGCTCGTTACCCAGAGGTAGAGACCCGCTTCGCTGTGGTCGATGCGAAAGCCCGCTGCAACCAGTGCCCCCATGAGAAGCTCGCGACGAGCCTGGTAGCGATCGCGCTGCACGGCCACGTGGGTGTCGTCGTCGTAGGCCGCGATCGCGGCATGTTGCACCGGTGCCGGGACCATCATTCCTAGATGCTTGCGCACTGCCAGTAAGTCGTCGACCATGGCAGGGTCACCAGCGACGAAGCCGAACCGGTAACCGGCCATCGACGACCGCTTCGATAGCGAGTGCACGGCCAGTAGCCCGCGCAAGTCCCCACCGTTGACACGTGGGTCGAGAATCGAAGTTGGCTGGGTATCCCATCCCAATTCGATGTAGCACTCATCGCTCACCAGCGGGATTGCTTGACCCTGGGCCCATCGGACGATCGCCGACATTCGCTCAAGGTCGAGGACTGCACCGGTCGGGTTGCTCGGAGTGTTCAGCCACACCATGGCCGGCCTCGCTACCGACTCCACGTCGTCGGTAGCGACCACCTGCGCTCCCGCCACCATGGCGCCGATTTCGTAGGTCGGGTAGCCAATGGCCGGGATGACCACCGTGTCCTCACGACCTAACCCCAGGCCGGTTGGTAGCCACGCCACCATTTCCTTGGAGCCGATAGTCGGCAGTACCCCAACCTCCAGCGCAGTGCCCGACG
>CAZWIW010000009.1:0-12821 GCA_964634545.1 uncultured Rubrivirga sp. | reverse complement strand
ACGCAGTGCCCGACGCAAGACCGCGGCGCGAGAGCCATCCGCGCACTGCGCGGGTCAGTTCGGGCAATCCGGCTGTGGTCGGGTAGCCGGGGGCGTTCGCGTGCTCGCGCAACGCGTCCTGGACGACGTCGGGTGTCGGGTCCACAGGGGTACCCACGGAAAGGTCAACGATCCCGTCGGCATGGGCCGTGGCAAGCGCCTTGACTTCAGCGAGGCTGTCCCAGGGAAAATCTGGCAACCGGATCATCCGGTCACCACCGAACTAGGCGTCTTCTTTGGGCGGAACGTTCGCCAGCAGCGGTGCATCGAAGGTCTGCGCACCCAGTTTGCTAGCACCGCCAGGTGACCCGAGGTCGGCGAAGAACTCGGCATTGGCGGCGGTGTAATCCGACCACTCGTCGGGCACATCGTCTTCGTAGAAGATCGCCTCAACTGGGCAGACCGGCTCACAGGCGCCGCAGTCGACACACTCGTCGGGCTGGATGTAGAGCATCCGGTCGCCTTCGTAGATGCAATCAACCGGGCATTCCTCGATGCAGGACTTGTCCTTGAGATCGACACAAGGAAAAGCGATGACGTAGGTCACCTCGAGCCTCCGCAATCAACTCTCGATGCGTGGGTTCCCCACGCGCTTGGGCCTAACGCTACACAAGACCTCTTACCGCTGACCGACCGCGGCAGCGGGTGTTCTCCTATGCGGACTCGCGCACCTAACACGGCGACCTAGGCTTGCGACGTGCGCCTGTATGACACTCGAGCCCGCGGGCTGCAGACCATCACGCCGAGCACCCCCCGTCATCTCACTATCTACGCCTGTGGCCCAACGGTCTATCGGGATGCCCACGTAGGCAACATGCGTACATTCCTGCTCACCGACCTCATCTCCCGGCTCGCTGGAATGCACGGGTGGACGACAACCGTGGTTCAGAACATCACTGACGTAGGCCACATGGCGGATGACACCGGGCTCGGTGGCGTGGACGAAGGCCAAGGAGGGGGCGAGGACAGGGTTCTTCGCCAGGCTGCCACGGAAGGCAGCGGCGCCCTGGCCATCGCCCGCAAGTACGAAGAAGCCTTCCACTCGGATCTCTCTGCGCTCAACATCCATCCAGCCGATCACTACCCGCGAGCCAGCGAGTCGATCCCAGAGATGATCGAACTGATCGATGCCCTGCTCGAGCGAGGCAACGCGTACGTAGGAACCGACGGATCAGTGTTCTTCGACGCCCGATCCTTCCCCGAGTACGGGGCCATCAGCGGCAACCGACTCGAAGACCTGCGACCCGGACACAAATTCGATGTTGAAGCCGACCCGGTCAAGCGCTTCCACGCGGACTGGGCACTGTGGAAGAAGGCACCGGATACCCGCACCCAGCTGGTCTGGGACACACCATGGGGTGTCGGCTACCCGGGTTGGCATACCGAATGCAGCGCAATGTCCTTGAAACTCCTCGGATCGAGTATCGATATCCATACCGGAGGAATAGATCTGCGCTTCCCGCACCACGAGGACGAACGAGCCCAGAGCAACAGCGCGACAGGGTCGGATGTCGTCCGGCACTGGGTGCACGCTGAGCATCTGCTTTTCGATGGCCGCAAAATGAGTAAGTCAGCAGGGAACGTAGTTCTCGTCCGCGATGTCATCGAACGGGGACTGGACCCGCTGGCACTGCGTCTTGCTTTCTTGCAGCACCGCTATCGGCAACAGATGAATCTCACCTGGCAGGTGATCGAGGGCGCACAAAAGACACTCGAACGCTGGCGCAGCAAAGTCGCCGAATGGGCCAACTCGCCGTCTGCGCCGATGTGCGCGGATTACCGGGAACAGTTCTTGGCTGCGCTCGATGAAGATCTCGACACCCCACGCGCACTCACCGTGCTGCGGAACTTGGAGAAGGACGCGACCATTTCCGAGGGTTCAAAGTTCGAGTTTTTCGCGTGGGCCGACGCTTTTCTTGGTCTTGACCTCGCTAGGACAGTCGGGCAGACGCCCCTGGCCGCTGAGATCCCCGACCACGTGCAGGCCCTGCTCGACGAGCGAGCAGCCGCGCGCGCTGCAAAGGACTTCGCCACGAGTGACCGGGTTCGCGACGAACTCGCCGCGATGGGGTACGTCGTCACCGATACCCCCGACGGCCAGGTACTGAACTAGCAGTTAGCCGACGGCGACTTCCTCAGCCGGCACCGTCTCTAGCGGCTCGGGCTGATCCGCCGGTGCCTGCTCCGCCTGGCCACCAGCACCTTGGTCACCTGCCGGTGCTCCGGGTTCGCCTGATGGCTCACCTTCTTGCTCGGCGTTTTCGTTCTTGTCCTTGTCCTTCTTCGGCTTCTTGCCGCACTTGACCTCCGGTGCGGCGCGGTAGAAGGTCCGGATCGTTTCCCGCTTGACTTCCTCATCGTCTTGGTAGAAGACCCGATCGACGTTGATGGAGAAACCCGGGATACCCGTCTGCGGCGAGCAGCCGTCCTTCTTCTTTCGCCAGATCGTCTCCGGCTTGCGCTGGTTGGTGCGCGGACCGAACTCAGCCTCGATTTCGTCGTAGACCTTTGTTCCCCAGAACTCGACGGTCATGGACGAGTTGGTCATCTCAGTGGTGATGACGACCGGATAGGGGCTGTCGTTGCGGAACTTCATGTCGAAGATTCCCCATGCGACGGTGGCCTCTAATCCGGGCTGGTAGCGAGAGATGTAGACCGAATGAGCCCGGGTATCCACCCGCTCCATGCCTGCGAAGAAGGCCGCTGTCCACACCGCGGTCGTAGCCGCTGAGACTCCACCGCCAAGCGCCTCTTCGAACACGCCACCGGGGCCGATGATCGTCCCCTCGGTGTACCCATTCTCGACGGTGCGTTCGTTGATGGTGTCGTTCATCGAGAACGTATCCCCGGGCATCAAGACAGTGCCGTTCACATATTCCGCGGCTTGTCCGATGTTGGTAACGCGGTACGGCGCGTAGTTGAACTGCTGCGTGAACGAACTTAGTTTGTCCTTGATGCCCAGCGCCTCGGCATCTGCCGTAGTGAAGTCCGGTTGCCTTTCGCCTTCGGGAACGATCACCTCGCGCTCTTGACCCTCTGAGCCATCGCGCCCCAGGACGGTAAGTACCCGCTCGGCTAGTTCATCACTCTCAACGCCGGTTGCGGCGCGACTCGGCACGATGCGCAAGTTGCCGTTCTTACGAACTTTGAACCGGGCATCACGCGGCTCTTTAGCGATCTCGAGCTTGTCCGCGATCGATTCGTAGAGCAAATCACCGGAAAGCTGCGGCACGTAGTCGCCATCGACGGTGGTGAAGGTCAATGACCGCCCGATCACATTGGCGGGAATCTCCGCCACGACGTCACCCACCACCACGGTCACTGGTCCGGAGACTGCCGCTTGCGCAAAATCATTAGCGGCCGCCGCGTTCGCGACGGTGACGATCGGTTCTTCCACAACAACGGGCAACTCACGAACTTGTCGTGGCTCGACAATCGAATCGACGATCTGCGCACGCGCAGCATCTACATCGACCGTCCTCCCCTGCTGACCGGGCGTGAACTCGACCGTGGTGCCGCGCACGCTGAGCGAGGGATCTTCCGGAACTGTCGTTACTAATCGCTCGAAGGCACCCATCTGCCGGTCGAGTTTGTCTTCTTCGACGACGATGACGGGCTCGACTTCCGCTCCGCTACCGATTCCGAACAAGCGCTCGAGCGGGTTCCAGGAGCGACGTACGAGCGGTTCGACGGTTTCCACCGCGTTCACCCACACTCCGGCCTGCCGAGGCTTGACGACGAGCACCTCGCCGGCATTGTCGAACTCGAGCGGCTCCGCCGCCGGTCGGGCCACCTGATCGCGAACCGTCTGAACCGCCGTTTGCTGATCCATCCCGCCGATCGCAACTCCGGCAACCGTCGTGCCCGGAGGAACGATCGGCCCGGAGAGCGCCGTGACCAAGAAGACCAGGCCCAGAAGCGCGAGGACGCCGCCCACTACGGAAGCTGCGATCGCTTGGGGGCGAGTCGGGCGCCACGGGCGTCGGTGGCTTTCCGTCACTGACCCGCGTCCCCCCATCCGTCCTCACGTGTGGACCCATTGTCCAAACTGCGGACACCATGGTAAGCACGACAGGTGAGGAAGTGGAAATCACCGATCCGCACGCGCCGCATAACCCTTCAGACGTCTGTGACCTGCGGCTGGTTTCCCGCAGCCGATGAGGGCTTGCGCGGTGGAAAGGTCGCCAACGCTGAACCGAACACCACTCCCACGAACAGATACCCCCACTGCCGCAGGCCACTACTGACTGCGAGATCTCCCGAGGAAGACTCGGTGGCGAGGAACAGCGTGCTGGCCAGCCATCCAGCCAGCAGCAGCCAGGCTGCCGATCGTCTTCCCGTCAGGTTTCCCGCGGTGCGAATGAGTAGTAGCAGAACGACGACGACGACCGTCGCGCCCCAGGGAACAACCACGTAGCGGCCATCGAGGAGCCAAACGAAGCGGTGCGCCTGGACGAACGCTCCGCTGAGCCCGACGACCACACCGACGCCGAGTGCCAGGAGCAATGCACCCACGCGACGTGCACGAACCACTAGTCGATCCCAGCGAACAGGTCGCTTTCCTTGTCACTTCCATCATCAGGCGTGACTGTGCCGCGAGCGAGCCGGTAGTACTCGGTTCCCCAAACCTGGCTGCCTAGGTTGTTCGACAGCGCGAAGAAGCCACCATCCACAGTCACCTGCGTGCGGTGAGCGGCGAGAGCTTCCATCTTGGCCTCGGTGAACTGCGCACCATCGATTGCGGTGGTGATCAGCGAGTCATCGCACGCGAACGGCAGATCGTCCGGATCCATGGACGCGAACTCTGATTCCGATCCGGCTGCTTGCAGCGCCTGGATGCCTTCGCGGATGATGCTGCGGGGGAAGGCCGTCCAGTACACCTTCTGGACAGACCATGCCGGACCGAGATCAGGTCGGAAGGAACCCGACTCAGCCAAGGACACTGCGTAGTGCGTAATGCGGTGCGCCTGGATGTGATCGGGATGGCCGTAGCCACCGAAATCGTCGTAGGTGACCGCAACCTGTGGCCGCGCCTCGCGGATCACACCCACAAGTTCACTGGCAGCTTCGAGCAGATCCGCCCGCCACAGGCAGTCCGCGCGCTCGTTGCTTTCCACTCCCATCATCCCCGAATCCCGGAATCGCCCCGGGCCCCCGAGGAAGCGGTGGTCGTCGACACCGAGAATCCGCATTGCATCTGCGAGTTCGCCGATGCGGTGTTGGCCGAGGGCGTCTTGCTGATCGGCAGCGAGGTGCTCGAGATCGGGGACCAGCACCTCACCTTCCTCGCCGAGCGTGCAGGTGACCAAGGTGACCTGTGCACCTTCAGCGGCGTACTTGGCCATCGTGACCCCGGTACCGATGGTTTCGTCGTCGGGGTGGGCATGCACCACCAGAAGTCGTCGATCTGAGGTCATGGAGCGAGGCTACTCCGGTCGGGCACGATAGCCCCGTGACCCACGACAGCCCGCGAGACCGCGATGATGATCATGAGACTTTCCCGCGCCAGCGCGCCCGTACTCGTGGTTTCCGACTCGGTGCTCCGCGCGCGTTCCGCATTCGCACCGATGCACACGGACGCACGCGGGTCGTATTCATCCGAAGTGCCGGCGGCCGCACTGCAAGCGGCGACCTGTGGTTTGCGGACAGCAGTAGCGGATTCACCGAACATCTTGCGGTAGATGCTCTGCAGATCGCTCGCGAAGGTGACATCCCTGCCGCGGAATTGGCCAGGCGCGAACGACTACGCGAGGTCACCGAGGGCATCACCGGCTATTCGCTAGACGACAGCGGCACCTACGCAGCTTTCGCGGTCGATGGCACGGCATACCGAGCCACACTCGCTGACGGAACGATTCTCCCCGTCAGCGCAGAGGCGGCTGCCGTCGATCCGCAGATCAGCCCCAATGGGGCCTACGTCGCGTTCGTTGCCGATTCCCGCGTCTATGTGACGGATTTTGAGTCGGGGTCGACCCAGTGCCTGACACCCGATGGTTCCGAGACCGTCACCTGGGGGTTGGCCGATTTCATCGCCGCCGAGGAACTCGAACGCTTCCGGGGCATGTGGTGGTTGCCGGATTCCTCCGGTCTCATCGTGGAGCGGTTCGACGAGAGTGACGTTGCGGTGCGTTGGATCGGCGATCCTGCCCAGCCTGCGCGAGAGCCGGTTCCGCATCGCTATCCAGCTGCCGGAACGCCCAACGCGGCGGTGTCGCTTCACCGCATCTCGCTGGATGGGTCGATCGTCGATCTGGAGTGGGATCGCGACGAGTTCTGCTACCTGTCAAGTGTTGATGTCACAGCACATGGCGCAGTGATCGTGGCGGCGTTGAGCCGCGATCAACAGCGGCAACTGATCATGCAGCTGATCGGCGATGAGCTGACTCCGGTGGCCACCAGGCATCAGGAGCCCTGGATCACCGTGGTGGCAGGAACTCCCACCATCGCACCCGATGGCGCATTGATTGAAGTCCAGGCACTGGACGGCGTTTTCCGACTCATCCGCGATGGCCAGCCCCTCTCACCGATCGACATGAACGTTGAAGCAGTCTTGGACGTATCTGAGAGCGGCGTCACTGTTCTGGCGGCGCAGGATCCGACCGCACGGGTCATCGCCCGCATCGATAACTCAGGCGATGTGCGGCTGCTCACCGACGGTTCCGGGTGGTGTGCGGCCGCGGTCGACGGTGATGTCTTGGTACAGGTGGATGCCTCACTCGAACAGGTCGGTTCGCAGGCTTTCATCGTCGCGAACAGCGTTCGCACGGCAATCACGTCCCACGCCGAGTCCCCCTCCATAGTTCCTCGGCCGGCCTTGCACACCACGGGAGCTCGTGATCTGCGCAGCGCCGTCCTGCTGCCACGCCAGCACGAGCCGGGGCAGCGCTGGCCGGTCATCTGCAGCCCCTACGGCGGCCCGCATGCCCAACGGGTGGTCCACGCCGCGCAGGCCTATCTGACCGAGCAATGGCTCGCCGATCAGGGGTTCGCCGTTGTCATCACCGATGGTCGCGGCACCCCTGGGCGTGGACCTGCCTGGGAGTTCGCCGTCTTCGAGGACCTCGCGGGCCCCGTGCTCGAAGATCAGGTGGACGCTCTCGCGGACCTTGCCGAGATCGAACCCGCGCTGGACGTCACGCGCGTGGGCATTCGTGGTTGGTCCTTCGGCGGCTACCTGGCTGCACTCGCGGTCCTGGATCGGCCCGATGTCTTCCACGCAGCGGTGGCGGGCGCGCCGGTCACCGACTGGCGCTTGTACGACACCGCGTACACCGAGCGGTATCTCGGTAACCCAAGCAACGACGACACCCCGTACGAGCGCACTTCGCTCATCCGACGTGCGGATCAATTGACTCGACCCTTGCTTCTTATCCACGGGCTAGCGGACGACAACGTCTTGGCCGCGCACACGTTGCAGATGTCCAGTGCTTTGCTCGCTGCCGGCAAGGCTCACAACGTCCTGCCGCTCAGCGGTGTCACCCACATGACACCTCAGGAAGTGATCGCGGAGAACCTACTGATGACCGAGGTCAAATTCTTCGAGAACCACTTGAACTGATCACTACTTCTTCTTGCGACTTGCTTTCACGCGATCTGTGACATCCAGCAAGACCTTGCGCATCCGAACAGCCGAGGGAGTCACCTCGACGCACTCGTCCTCTCGGCAGAACTCAAGGGCCTGTTCCAAGGAGAGCTCACGGTGCGGAATGAGCGGCACGAGAATGTCCCCGGTACTCGAACGCATGTTGGTGAGTTTCTTTTCCTTGGTTGGGTTCACATCCATGTCATCGGATCGGGCGTTCTCACCTACGATCATTCCTTCGTAGACCTCGGTGCCTGGGCCGATGAACATCGACCCGCGCTCTTGCAGATTCGCGAGTGCGAACGCAGTGGTTTGGCCGCTGCGATCGGCAACGAGCGAACCCGAGGGTCGTGTACGTAGTTCCCCGTGCCAGGGCTCGTAGCGATCGAAAACATGGTGCAAGAGCCCGGTTCCACGGGTTTCGGTGAGGAACTCGGTGCGAAAGCCGATGAGGCCGCGGGCGGGCACGAGGTAGTCCATGCGGACCCACCCGGATCCGTGGTTGACCATCTGCTCGAGGCGTCCCTTTCGCAGCGCCATCAACTGGGTCACGACGCCCAAGTAGTCCTCGGGTACGTCCACGGTCAACCGCTCGACAGGTTCGTGCACTTTGCCGTCGATCGTGCGGGTTACGACCTGCGGCTTCCCGACGGTGATCTCGAATCCTTCGCGGCGCATCATCTCGACGAGTACCGCCAATTGCAGTTCCCCGCGTCCTTGCACCTCCCAGGTGTCTGGGCGCTCAGTAGGGACGACGCGGATAGATACGTTGCCGATGGTCTCGGCGTCCAACCGAGCTTTGACCATGGGGGCGGTGAGTTTCGTTCCCCCGCTGCGGCCCGCGAGTGGAGAGGTGTTGATCCCGATTGTCATCGAGATGGAGGGCTCGTCGACGGTGATCACCGGCAGCGGGCGTGGATCCTCCAGATCACCGAGGGTCTCTCCGATGGTGATGTCGGCGATGCCGGCGACCGCGATGATGTCGCCGGCCGAGGCTTCTTCGACCGGTACGCGATCCAGGGCTTCGGTCATCAACAGTTCGACGATCTTCGCGCGGTCGACCGAGCCGTCTTGACGCATCCACGCCACCTGCTGACCTTTGCGGATCGTGCCCTGGTGAACGCGACAGAGCGCGAGCCGCCCCAAATACGGTGAGGCGTCCAAGTTCGTAACGTGCGCCTGCAATGGTGCACCCTCGTCGTAGGAAGGTGCAGGAATGGTCTCGAGCAGCGTTGCGAACAGCGGTTCGAGGTTCTCCGAATCCGGCTGGCCACCATCGGGGGGCATAACGGTCGAGGCTTTTCCGACGATCGCACTGGTGTAGACGATCGGGAAGTCGATCTGAGAATCGTCGGCGTCGAGATCCAGGAACAACTCATAGACCTCATCGACCACTTCCTTGATTCGCGCATCGCTGCGATCGACCTTGTTGATGACGAGCACCACTGGCAATCGCTTGGCCAGTGCCTTACGCAGCACGAATCGGGTCTGCGGAAGCGGTCCTTCGGATGCATCGACGAGAAGCACCACACCGTGGACCATTTCAAGCCCGCGCTCGACCTCGCCGCCGAAGTCCGCGTGGCCGGGTGTGTCGATGATGTTGAAGGTGACCCCGCCTTCCGGCGCTGAGGGACCCACGTAGCGAACGGAGGTGTTCTTGGCCAGGATCGTGATGCCCTTCTCCCGCTCAAGATCCATCGAGTCCATCACGCGCTCGGCAACATCCTGGTTCTCCCGGAATGCACCGGACTGCCACAACATGGCGTCGACCAAGGTCGTCTTTCCATGATCGACGTGGGCGATGATCGCGATATTTCGTAGGTCGTCTCTTGAGGGCACCTGCGAACAGTAGACGCACCATTCATGACATGCTCAGGGCGTGTTGCGAACCATAGGTCGGCTAGCGCTGGGAGCCGCGTTGCTGTTCGCCGGCATCGGCCACTTCGTGAACGCAGAAGCATTCCTCGCGCAGGTACCCGGATGGATGCCGGCTCCCGAAGCAGTGGTGGCCATTTCCGGCGTCATCGAGTTGATCTTGGGTGCTTCGCTGATCCTCGCTCCGCGGAAATACCGAGCCATCGTCGGCTGGGTTGTCGCCGCGTTCTTCGTGGTGATCTTCCCTGGAAACATCTCGCAATTCGTCACGGGAACAGATGCGTTCGGCCTCGACACAGACGCTGCTCGATTCGTGCGACTGCTCTTCCAACCGCTCCTGGTTGTCTGGGCCTTGTGGTGCACGTCGGCGTGGGTCAACTGGCGTGAAAGCCGTCGTCAGGCCACTAGGTGAAGTACTCCGGGTGCTTTAGGCCAGAACTTAGGTGACTGTGTGACCGGCCACTACCCACACATCAACCGCGGCGACGGCAAGTTCTTCCCGCACGAGTATGTAGTCCGTATCGAAAGTGGATTGCACGAACACGCTGATTCCAGCGTTAGCCAATGGTCCAGTGAGCGCATGCAGCACGCCGATCAAGGAGAAATCCAGCACACCCGCAACTCGAAACGCTCGCCAGGGACCTTCCGTCCGCGCACCTTGCAGGGGCTTCGAACCGACCACACTGACTTCGTCGGCCGTGTACGTCACACTGAAGAACGATGATTCCGTACGCAGCCGTACGTCGGTGCCGGGATCAAAGCGATTTATCCACAACTGGCCCGGCAGTTCGATCAAGTCCACGATTCAGTCAATCAACGGTTGGTGCCCCAGCAGCGAGGAAGCGCTCAAGGGAATCGAAGTAGCTTTCCATCCCCTCCTGTGCACACACCGCTTCGCCTTCCGGCAACTCGCCGAACTGGCTGAACTTCACCCAACTGCGCATGCCGCGGTTGTCGAACTCGACGCGCACTAGGTGGTGCTCGGTTGTCTGATCGCGCAGCGCAAACTCCTCCGCTGACTGCGTGTAGTGCATCGTGTGGTCGAGACGCTTCTGGGGAAACACTGCTGTGTAGCTGCCGTAGAAGTACGTGGTGAATCCGAAGTCCGACGTATCAATGCCGACCGCCCATTCCCCATCATCGACCGGGTCGGAAACCACGCTTCCAGGAACACATGTCAGGTCTGCGGGGTGATACCACGCCTCGAGGGCTACCGGATCCACCCAGGCATCCCACAACACTTCGACCGGAATATCGAACTCGCGCTCAACGGAATACAGAAAGTTATCCATTGGGCAACTGTATGGCCGCCGCTGCGCACACGGTGGGCGATGATCAGACGTTGAAACGGAACTCCACAACGTCACCGTCAGCCATGACGTAGTCCTTGCCCTCCATGCGAACTTTCCCGCGCGACTTGGCTTCGACCATCGAGCCCGCATCGACAAGTTCACCGAAAGACACGATCTCAGCCTTGATGAAGCCCTTCTGGAAGTCGGTATGGATTACCCCAGCAGCCTCCGGGGCAGTAGCACCCTTGGGGATTGTCCACGCGCGCGCTTCCTTCGGTCCGGCGGTCAAGTAGGTCTGCAAGCCCAGAGTCTCGAAACCCACGCGAGCCAATGCATCGAGTCCGGATTCCTGCTGGCCGACGGACTGCAGTAACTCCAAGGCCTCGTTATCGGGGAGTTCCACGAGCTCGGCCTCCACTTTGGCGTCGAGGAAGACCGCCTCGGCCGGTGCCACCAACTCGCGCATGCGCGCCTTGAAGTCGTCGTCGGTGAGTTGTTCTTCGTCGCAATTCACGACATAGAGAAACGGCTTGGCGGTCAGCAGGAACAGCTCACGAACCGGCTCGGTGTCGAATCCCGCGGCAAACAGTGTCTTGCCTGAATTCAGAATCTCAGCGGCTTGTTCTGCAGCGGCGAGCATCGGCGCTTTCGACTTGTCGTTCCGCGCTTCCTTGGTCAGTCGCGGAATCGCATTCTCCAAGGTCTGCAGATCCGCGAGGATCAACTCGGTGTTGATGGTCTCCATGTCCTCTGCAGGAGAGACCTTGCCTTCAACGTGGACTACGTCGTCGTCGTGGAAGGCACGCAGCACCTGGCAGATGGCATTGGACTCACGGATATTGGCGAGGAATTTGTTGCCCAAACCCGCGCCCTCCGAAGCCCCCTTCACGATTCCGGCGATGTCGACGAACGTGACCGTCGCGGGAATGACTTCGGCGGATTCGAAGATGCCGGCCAACGTCCCTAGGCGCTCGTCAGGCACTCCCACCACACCGGTGTTGGGCTCGATCGTTGCAAAGGGGTAGTTCGCGGCGAGCACCTCGTTCTTGGTCAACGCATTGAACAGCGTCGACTTACCGACGTTGGGCAGGCCGACGATGCCGATGGTGAGAGCCACAAGGCGCGATCCTAGGTGGGCCGTACTGCCGACTCGACGCATGGGGAGTGCCCTTTCGCCGGTGCAGGACTGCCCTTTCGGCGGTGCGGGAGTGCCCTTTCGGCGCGGGGGAAGGAGGGGTCGGCGGTAGCGTGGCCTCCCGTGAGTGAGCGCAACGCCGGCGAGAGCGAGTACGACGCCCTCGAGGACGAGTTCGCCCATCTGTTCCGCGACGACGTCCCACCCGCCCCGGCGCCCTCACCACCACCCCTCGACTCGCCGCCACCCGCCGCTATCGATGAGGGCTGGGACCCGCTCATCCCCATTCCGACCGCCGGCGACGTAGATCCGCCGTTACCGCCGCCCGTCGCTGAGCAGGCAGAAGTGGAAGTCGAAGACGTCGAGGAAATCGAGATCGTCGAAGAGGTCGACTTCGGCGAGGAAGCAGCCGAACCGATCCCAGCGGCACCCCCCGCCGATCCCGCTGTTGGACGACTGTTTCGCAGTCGCGGGGCTCCTGAGGTAGCCGATGCGATCACCGCCGTGGGGTCTATGCAGGCGCGTCGACTTCGCACCATGGCCCGGACGGACGAACCGACACCAGCACCGACACCAGCACCCCCGCCGCCAGCGGCCGAACCGCAGTGGCCAGCAACCGCCGCACCGCTACCCGTCGCCGCTAGTGGTGAGCCCGCGCCGGCTTTGCAGGTGATGGCGGATCCTGCGGCTGCCACGAGCAGGGCGGACCAGCGCGGGCAGCCCGAGCAGCCACGGCGGCCCCGCGGGGATCGCTCAACGCAGCGCCGAAACGAAGGAGGCGTCGGTTCGAGCAGCGGGACCTTGACCGGGCTTGGGGTCTACGCCGTCACGATTGGTGTGACTGTGATCTTGGCTTTCGGTGAGACGCTGTTCTTCGGCGGTGAGCCGGGAGTCATCA
>CAZWIW010000008.1:0-51508 GCA_964634545.1 uncultured Rubrivirga sp. | reverse complement strand
GGTGGTCACTAGGCAGACCGATCGACGCAGGTTCCATGCGACAACTACACCACGGCTTCGCTTGAGCCACTAGGGACAAGGGTCAACAAACCGGTGGGCATCGTCCATGGATGATGCCCACCGGTTATTGACCAGTTGGCTAGGACGTCAGATCGAAGGTGAACTCCCGGATCAGGGGCTTGACGTTCTTCCCACCGCTGGACATCACCGTCACCGTGCAGGTCCCCTCGCCGGCGAGGGCGGTGATCGAAGAGTCCTGGAGCGAGCAGTTGTCGCTACTGACCGTCGGGGTGAGACCGGAACCGAGTGTTGCCGAGAACGGCTCTGCTTCACCCTCCATCAGGTCGGGAGTGCTCTTCGGTGTGATCCGCTCACCGTCCACGGTCACCCGCAGGGTGTCGTTGCGGCGCTCCTTCGTCAGTGCGGTGAACTGTGTTGGGAACACCCGCAGGTAGGCGGGGTTACTGGCTTCTCGCCCCGCACCGAGGATGTAGACCGCACAGGCGGTGGTGCGTGGGTTACCGGTGTCTGCTCGACAATCGACCAGCTCTGGGGTCTGGGCGCCATCTTGCGGATTGGGATTCACTCCGTAGAACTCCGCGTTGATCTTCATGGGGAATGCGCGGGCGCCCCCGGGGACTGTTCCAGCCGGCAGGTAGGCGAGTGTCTGTTCGGCCGAATCACACTCGGTCGGCGCGGAACGCGGGTTATCCGGCACGGCGCAGTGAAGTGCGTACATTCCTACCGATTCGGGAAGCCCGGAAACCGACACATCGAGGTTCACGCTCGACGGAAGTGCCGCCAGCACTGAGTTCGCGGGTTGGTTAGCGATGGTCACATTGAAATCACCGGTGTTGGCTTGCGCCGCCACGGCTGTTGACATCACAAGTGCCCCAGCGGCTGCGATTAAGGCGCCGGTACGAAGTGAGCGCACTCTTTCCTCCATTGTTTTGTGCCCGGGTCCGCCGGGCGACGGTTTAGCGGAAATCAACGGGGATGATCACGTCGTGTGATCGATCACGGGACCGCAAGTGATCGGCGCGGACTGCGATAGCGCACTGGACGCGGCGGCAGTCGACGTCACCGATCTTTGAGGAGACCGTGATGACGGTCCGGAAACGTCCGTTCTTCTTGAACGGGGTGACCAAGCTTCGTGCGTAGGGCGGTGGGTTAGAGGAGATCCATGCGGAGGAGCCGCTGGCACCTTGCATATCGACACCACCACCGCAGGGCGTCGGCTTCTGGCCCTTCTTCGGCTGCACGCACAAGCCCACATATATCCCCACTCGGGGATCGAAGTTGCGCCCGCGCACGATGATGCGCTGCTTGCGCGGGTTCAGATCCTCGGTCTTCGACACGATCACCCGTTGGCCGTTGTCGCCGGTCTTCGATTCCCGCGAGGAGTCCGCGTGCACAGCCGGGGCGATCGAGGCCAGCGCGAGGAGTGTTGCACTCAGTGCCGCAATCAGTGCCGTGATCAGAAGCCGAAACGCGCGCATAGTGAGGGAACGCTAAGAAACCGCGCTGCACCCGATGCGAAACACCCTGTCGACATGTTCCCGACGGTGTATCGGAAAAACCTGCAGCCGGATTGAGCCATACTCGCTACGTGCACCGAGCCGCAGTTGTCATCGTTGCTGTTTGCGCAATGGGGCTGACGGCGTGTGTTTCGCAGACGTCGGAAACGTCCAGTGAGCCTGTCCCCACCGCAATCGATGTCCCGCTGGAAGAGAACCCAAGCATCACGTGGCCGGTGACGATCAAGACAGACGAATTGTCAGTTGCTGATGTCGATGTCCCCGTCATCGAAGACAGTCAGCGTGTGCTAGCGCTTGCGGTGGGATCAGGGGAGCTAGTCGATCTCTTGGGCGCAGGAAACCAACTGGTTGGCAAAGATGAAACTAGCTCGACGATGCAGGAAGTCCCGACCGTCACCCAGGCCCATCAAATCGATATTGAGCAGGCCGTGAGTTTGCGACCGACTGTGGTGCTCGTGGACGAACTCACCGGGCCGCCCGAAGCCGTAGATGCGCTTGCGGCATCCGGGGCGCAGATCATCGATGTTCCCTCTGTGTGGACCCTCGACGATGTGGAAAGCCGAGTCAGCGTGATTGCCGATGCGATCGGCGCTCCCGCGGAATCCGCGCGGGACTTGAGTGCGGCGTTGACGCAGAACTCCGAAGTGAGCAATCCGGCCCGACCTCGAGTGGCTTTCCTCTACCTACGCGGACCGAGCGCCATTTACCTGCTCGGCGGTTCAAGCACCGGCGCCGACGCACTGATCGAAGCCGCTGGCGGCATAGATGTCGGCGCCGAACTCGGCTACGACGGTTTCGTCCCCCTCACCGCGGAAGCGATCGTCGAAGCCGATCCCGATGTTCTGTTGGTGATGTCCGACGGGCTCGATTCGGTCGGCGGCATCGACGGCCTGCTCGAACTTCCCGGAGTGGCGCAAACCCGCGCCGGGGAAGACCGGAAAGTGGTGGTGGTCGATGACCAGGTGTTGCTCTCCTTCGGTGCCCGAACCCCCGCCCTGATCGACCGACTGACGGAAGTGTTCACCGAAGGCTCGGCGTGACCACTGCGCCGTCCACCTCGCGACTTGTCATCGTCTTCGGTGGTGTTACCGCCGCGTTGATCCTCATCGGAGCGATGTCCCTCGCCGTCGGCTACGCCTCCTTCGACCCGCAGATCGTGTGGGACATCCGCGCACCGCGGCTCGCCCTCACCCTGCTCGTCGGTGCCGGCCTAGCCGTTGCCGGCGTGCTCCTGCAAGCCGTCTTCCACAACCCGCTCGCGGCGCCCTCCATCATCGGTGTCTCGGCTTCCGGGGCGGCAGGCGCCAGCATCGGTGCGGCGCTCGGTGTCTCCTTCAACTCTTTGTTGTTGGCTGGGATCGGCGCTCTCGTTGCTGGCGGTGGTTTGGCGCTCGTTCGCGCGGTCGCCACCCGCCACGGGCGCACCGACGCCACCGCCCTACTGCTCGGGGGAGTGGCGGTGAGCTTCTTCGCCCTAGCGATCGTGCTCATTGCAACACCTTTCGTGGACCGCGCAGCCGGACGATCGTTCTCCTTTTGGGCCAACGGATCGTTCGCGCTGGCCACCTGGTCCGGGGTGCTGGCGGTGTTGCCTTACCTGCTAATCGGATTCGCCATCGCGATCGCCCTCGTTCGCGATCTCGACCCGTTGTCCCTGGGCGCTCCAGCCGCGCAAGCAATGGGTCTCCCGGTGGGGCGCATGACCGGATGGGCGCTCGTGGCTGTCGTGCTGCTCGTCGCCCCGGCCGTCACCGTGGTGGGCGTCGTCTCCTTCGTCGGACTGGTCGTTCCGCACGCGCTGCGGCAGTTGATCGGACCGCAGAACACGCTGCTGCTTCCGGCCTCGGCGCTGGCCGGCGGAGTGCTCGTCGCGGTGGCTGACCTCATCGCACGGGTGGTTCTCGCGCCGGTCGAGATCCCCGTCGGTGCGGTCACCGCGCTGGTGGGCGCCCCGGTGTTCTTGCTGTTGCTGCGGCGCATGGTTCGCGATCGGGCGGTGCTTACCCGATGACCGCCGTCAGCGCCGTCGATCTCACATTGCGCACCGCAGGGGTCACCCGCGTCAACGCTGTCAACGCCGAAGTGCCAGCCGGCAGCGTTGTGGCGATCGTGGGCGCCAACGGATCGGGTAAGTCGTCGTTATTGGACCTGATGGCCGGTATGACCGAGCCGACCAGCGGATCGATCACCCTCGGTGGGCAGCCCCTCGACTCGTTCTCCCCACGCGCCCTGGCCCGACAGCGCGCGTGGCTGGGCCAAACCACTCCCGGGGCTGGGGATTACCCGGTTCGCGAGGTGATCGCCTGGGGTCGAGGAAAGACCAACGACGACGCCGCATCGCGCCCCTCCGTCGAGAACCTGGCGGCCGCGCTCGGCCTGGACGATCTGCTGGATGCCCCGCTGCGCCGACTCTCCGGAGGGGAGCGGCAACGAACCCACCTCGCTCGCATCTGGCTGCAGGATGCACCGGTCACCTTCCTGGACGAACCCGATGCGAGTTTGGACACCCAAGGCCGTGAACTGCTGCACCGGTTGATCGACGACAAGCGTGCTCGCGGGCACGCCATCGTCATCGTCACCCACGATCGCGATTGGGCGCTAGCAACAGCCGACCACATCTGGGTTATGGACCACGGAGTACTCACCGAGCAGTAACGTCAGCGCATGCTCAAGGGAATCGATCCGCTGCTCAGCGGCGACTTGCTGAAGATCCTCGACGATATGGGACACGGCGACCAGTTGCTGCTCGTCGATCGCAACTACCCGGCGGCTGCGAGTGGCAAGCCGGTGATCAGACTCGGCGAAGTCGGTGTCTTGCGCGCGGCGAAAGCGATCTTGAGTGTTTATCCACTCGACTCGTTCATCGAGCATCCGCTCGAACGTATGGAGGTCGAAGACGATCCGAACAAGACCACGTCGCTGCAAGACGAGTTGCTAGCGCTCGCCTGTGGTGCTGAAGCCCGCGACCTGGAATTCGGGGTCATCCCGCGGCTGGATTTCTATCAGCGCGCGAAGCAGGCGTATGCGGTGGTGCACACTCTCGAAGACCAGCCCTACGGGTGCTTCATCCTGCATAAGGGAGTGATCTTCTAAGGGGGGTTTCCCGAACTTCCCGGGGGGTTACCCGTACTCAAGGGCTAGCGTGCAGCCATGGCTGGCTGGTCGCGGCGCGTGCTCTTGGTCGACGATGACGCTTTGGTGCGGTCCTTGGTAGGTGACCTTCTCCAGCGCAGTGGGTTCGAGGTGGCCACCTGTTCGGATGTCACCGAAGCCCGACAGTTGGCCGACGAATTCGACCCGGATCTGGCGATCTTGGATGTAAACCTCGGCTCTGGGCCTACGGGTGTGCAACTGGGATACGTCATTCGCAAGGTCCATCCGGGCATGGCCGTCATGTACCTGACGCGGTACCCAACAGCGTTGGTGACCGAACCAGGTTTGTCCGAGCACATCGCAGAGTCGGTGGTCTTGGCGAAGGATGATGTCAGTGACCCCGACGTTGTGATGGCCGCTGTCGAACGTGCCTTGCGTGGTGCGCGTGAACCCGGTCTGCCCGATGGCGGGGCTGACAAAGCGATCCAGCAGCTCTCACGCACGCAACTGCAGGTACTCGAACTCCTGGCCCAGGGGCTAACGAACGCCTCCATCGCGGATCTGCGCAACACCAGCGAACGGGCTGTCGAAAAGCATGTGAAACTCATTTACGAACACTTGGGGTTGGAGACGCAAGGTGCGCACAACGCCCGGGTGCTTGCGGCAAAGAAGTTCCTGGAAGCCATGGGAGCCACCGGTAGTGGACTCGCAAAGCCCTCTGCCAGCTAGTAAGGGCGGCTGGCGGACGTTCCTCGCGCTAGCGACCGATAGCTGGATGCTTAGCGCACCTGCGCTGGCCTTGACGTTCGCTGCGTACGCAGTGCTCGCGGTTGTTGCGGCTGCAGGTGGCGGGCTAGCGGTACTACCGGCCCTCTCTTCCGCTGCACTCGCCTGGCTGATGCAGGTCGCGCTGCTGTGGGTCGCATACCGAACCTTCCTCACCAGGCGTTGGTGGAGTAAGCACCTGGTGACGAAGACGGCGTTCGTAGTTTTCATCGTCGTTCTCGCCGGTGTCTTGATCAGCGAGTTTCTCGCATCGGTATTCGGACCTGAATCAGTTGGAACCGAGTCGCTGGGGATGTGGTTGCAGAGGGCTGTTGCGTTGCTGCTGATTAATGCGGGTTGGACGGCGCTGGACACCTTCCGATCGAGTATGGCTCGGCAAAGTGAACTGCAAGAGCAACTCGCGCTTTCCCGTCAGTCCGCCGTTGAACTGGTTGAGGCGCAGCGTCGCGAGGTGGTGGAACGCATCAAGGAGATGCTGCGCGAAACGTTGGAGAACCCGGAACTAGTCGATCGCAACAACTTGGACCAAGCGCGGATCCGAATACGCGAGTTGAGTCACGAACTGCAGCTTGCGACTCCGGAGTATCAACCGGAGTCTCCCGATGAGCAAGATCGCCCAGGCTGGCGGATCGTTGCGAATGCTGTTCTCCGTAAGCCCATCATTCGCCCGCTACTGATGGCCCTCACCGTCACGGTCTTCTTCATTGCCCAAACAGCCTCCACAGATGTCAGTTCGGTGCCGGTGGACCCACCCACGGGTGAGGGCCTGCAGGTGACCATCGACCTGCCCGGATTCACCGCGAGCCTTGGCTATCTCGCACTGGTCTTCCTCACCACGTGGCTGTTGAGCGCCGTAGCGATTCGACTCACCGGGCCGCGGTTGCCGGACATGCCTTTGGGCATGCGAGCACTGTGGGTGCTGGCTGCACCGGTGCTGCTAGCCATCGGCGTGCAGATCGTGATCGAAGTGGCGTACGTGCTGCCGGGTATCTCCGACAGGTTGAGCGATGACATCGCCGGTCGCCTCGTCGCAACGATCCCCATCTTCGTGATCGCGGCCCTCATCTTGGCTATCCGGGGTATCGGCGGGTTGTTCACACTGGCTGAAGCGAATCAGCAGGCTTTGACCGCAGAACTTTCTTGGGAAGTCGCGCGGGCGAATGAAACGCTCATGCAGGAACGACGAGTTCTTTCCATGGTTGTCCACGGCCCCCTGCAAAGCACGGTCGCCGCCATTTCCCTGGCGATTCAAGAGGGAGTGGGGAAAGGCAAATCGGGGTCGACGGATCAGCGTGCTCGGGAGAATCTGCAAGCAGTGATCGAGCGCCTGGAGCACGAACCCATGCAGCAACGCGTATTGCGCCAAGAAATCGATCAGCTGATTTCCACCTGGGCTGGAGTGTGCGAGGTGGAGGTTTCGGTTCCTGGTGAAGTCCTTGCAGCGATAGACCGGGATTGGATTGCCGCGGGGACTGTTGCCGATGTGTTGATCGAGGCGGTGGCGAACGCCGCCGTGCACGGCGAAGCCTCACAGGTATGGATCACGCTGAGTTTGTCGAATCCACGGACCGTTCTGGTTCGGGCACTCAACGATGGGCAGTCCACCGGCGAGGAATCGGCATCCGGTTTAGGAACCAAATTGCTAGACGATGTTGCGATCGCCTGGGAGAGGGAAGCAACCGAGAGCGGAGTGGTCCTGCGCGCCTGGTTGCCTATCGTCGGCACGGACCCGCAGTTGGCAGTGCCCTCCAACGGGGTGTTGGATAGGGGCGAGTGAGGGAGGCGTTATGCCAGACGATGACATCGAAATCGGCGAGGACATCCAGGTAGAGGTTGTCCTCGATGAGGACGACAACGTGTTGGGAACCGTGACAGATGATGTCGTGGTGGCTTCAGCGCCCGAGGGTTCGTTGGTGGATGAGACCATCGACGTCCGTGATGCGGACGGCAATCTGATCGTCGAAGACGAGACCGTCACGGTCTACGACGAAGATGCCCATGTGGTTGGTCGCACCGAGACCATCACGATGCCTATCGATTCGGAGTAGCTCGAATTCGTACGTGCTCGGGAGTGAGCTCGGACAGGTTGCGCACTCCGAGCAGTGCCATCTGCGTGATGAGTTGATCCCTGAATAGATCGACCACCTTCTGCACTCCTGCCGCGCCGCCGGCCATGAGGCCGTAGAGGTGAGCGCGACCGACGAAGACCCCGCGTGCACCCCACGCGATAGCCGCCAAGGCGTCGGCTCCGTCCGTGACACCGCCATCGATATAGACCTCGGTTGTTGGGATTGCCTCGACGACTTCCGGCAGCAGTTCCAAGGGGACCGGAGCTCGATCGAGTTGGCGGCCACCGTGATTGGACAACACGATCGCGTCGACTCCGGCGGCCGCGAGTTGTTGTGCGGTCGCGACGCTTTGCACACCCTTCACCACGAGATTGCCCTTCCAGCGATCGCGCAACCAGGTGACGTCGTCGATGGTGAGCGAGGCATCGAAAACACGGCTGAGTAGTTCGCCGACCGTGCCTTCGGAGTTCTTCAACGAGGCGAATTCCAGCGGTTGTTCAGTGAGTTTGTGCCACCACCAGTAAGGATGAAGCGCCATATCGATCGCGGTACTTGGGGTGAGTTTCGGAGGCACCGTCAAGCCATTGCGGATGTCCCGGCGGCGGATGCCGCCGACCGGGGTGTCGATGGTGAGTTCGATGGTCCGGTAGCCGGCCGCTTCGACCCGGTCGAGAAGGTCGTGGGTGATGGACCGGTCCTTGGAGATATAGAGCTGAAACCAGTTATCGCCAAAAGGAACCGCGGCCTTCAGGTCCTCCGGACTGGTGGTGCCGAGGGTGGACAGCACGAAGACGAGGTTGTTCGAGGCCGCCACTGACGCGGTAGCGATCTCCCCGGCGTGATGCATCATCCGGGTGAACCCCGTCGGCCCGAAACCGATGGGTAGGGCTACCTGTTGACCGAGGAATGTTGTCGATGGGTCGACATCGGCAACGTCAGTGAGTGCGGTAGGACGGAACTCGATACTCCGGAAGCTGGCTCGTTGGCGATAGAGGGCGATCTCCTCACCGGCAGAACCGTCTGTGTAGTCGAAGACCGCTTTCGGGGTGAACCGGCGGGCTGCCCGCCGGATGTCCCCCAGGCTCGCAGCGCGGTGCAACGCCCGCTCTCGGGCGCTGAACGTGGGGCGCTCGAAGCGCGCGAGGTCGGCAAGTTCGGACCACCGTGGAACCCGCATTCTGCGAAGGCTAGCGACAAGTCATCGGGTATCTGTCACAGTGGAGGTATGGCTGGGGGGCTTGCCGGCCGTGTTCGCACGGGTCTGGCATTCGGGGGATCGCTGGTCTTGGCGTGCGCTCTCGTGCTTACGGAAGCAGGGACCGCGCAGGCGGACAGCCGCCGCAACGCGGAGCGTGTCTTGAATGCGTTGCCGGTTTCCGTCGAACGATCAAGTGGATATGACCGCGATCTGTTCGACCATTGGTCCGACCTCGACGATGACGGTTGCAACACGCGAGAGGAAGTGTTGATCCAAGAGCGGATCGCCGGCCGCGTTTCCGGTTGCGACGTGGTCGGTGGCCGGTGGCGCTCGGCGTATGACCGCGATGTGACGCGTAATTCGAGTTCCTTCGATATCGATCATTTCGTTCCACTGAAGGAAGCGTGGGATTCCGGTGCCTGGCGCTGGAACCCGCGTACCCGCGAGCGCTTTGCAAATGACCTGGGCTACCGCGGGTCCCTGATCGCGGTATCGGCTTCGTCCAACCGCAGCAAGTCCGATCGGGACCCAACGGATTGGCTTCCGGAGTACGGGAAGTGCAAGTACGCGAAGACCTGGATCGCAGTGAAGTTCCGCTGGCGGTTGGCGGTGGATTCGAACGAGAAGTCCACGCTGTCACGGATACTTCGCGGGTGCTCACCCAACATGAGGGTTCCGTCCTTGGCGCGTGTGGTGACGCGCTAGCGGTTATCGAGTTCGGACGATGACGAACTGGAAGCGTCCTTCGACAAAGTAGGTCTTGCTGTAGGCGATGGGTTGCCCGTTTCTGTCGTAGTGCACCTGGTCGAGGAGCACGAGCAACTGCTCGGCTATGTCCGTGCTCGCAAGCGCGACTTCGCTGCCGCGGACGGCATGGATCTCCGCGAGCGCACGCGTTGGTGATAGGCCGAGGCGATCCAGCACCGAGAAGACGGAATCGTGTCCAAGGGTGGTGTCTTCGCTGGAGGGGATGAGTTCGGCGGGCATCGCATCGATGGAGATCGCGACGAGTTCCTCACCGGCGAGGATCTCGCGGTGGACGATCACCACCTCGGTACCAGGCGCCAGGTCGAGTTTGGTCGCCTCTTCGGGGGCAACCTCGCGACGGGTCAGTGATACCCGGCGCACATGCGCGTCGATGCCCCACTCCTCAATCGTCTCGGTGATGGAGCGGAGTTCTTGGAGCCCGGACCGGATGTGTCCGCCGAGATCGACGACGTACATCCCCGAGCCGTGCCGGATATCCACCAGCCCTTGGGATTCCAGTGACTTGGCGGCGGTGCGCACGGTCACCCGGGATACCCGGTAGTGCTCGCACAACTCGGCCTCGCTGGGGAGTCGGGCGCCGGGCGCGAATTCACCCGAGACGATGCGCCGCCGCAGATCCTCGGCCACCTGACGGGCGAGCGGGGTGCGCGCGGTGTTCGTCGTTGTGGTTGCAGCACTGGCCATGTGTCCCCCTTCGCTGCGTTAGCCTATCGCCGAGTTGTAGGACAACTTTGAGCGGAGGCGGTTGTGCCGGAGATCCGGGCGGTTCGTTGGGACGGCGAGGCGATCGTGTTGATCGATCAGACCCTGCTGCCTAGCAAGGAGGTCACCGTTGTCTGCGACACCGTTGACTCGCTGGTGGATGCGATCGTGCGGCTGGTGGTCCGAGGCGCTCCGGCCTTGGGGGCCGTCGGTGGTTACGGCGTGGCGGTAGCCATGCTGCAAGGTCAGCGCGAAGGCTGGGATGGGGCCGAACTCGATCGCGCGATCGACCGGGTGCGCAATGCCCGGCCCACCGCGGTGAACCTCGCCTGGGGAGTGGACCGGGTGCGCCCGTACGTCCCCGAAGGAATCGAAGCGGTGGTGGCCGAGGCCAATCGCATCGCCGCCGAAGACGAGGCCGCCAACCGCGAGTTGTCCCGTAAGGGAGCCGATTGGATCCTGGCCAACACCACGCAGCGCCCGCTACGCATCCTGACCCACTGCAACACCGGTTCGCTCGCCACCACAGCGTGGGGCACCGCGCTGGGCATCGTGCGCGAACTACACGAGCGCGGGGAAGTTGAGGTAGTGCACGCCGATGAGACCAGACCACTGCTGCAGGGATCGCGGTTGACCTCGTGGGAGTTGACGCACGACGGCATCCCCCACGTTGTGCAAGCCGACGGTGCGGCAGCATCGACCATCCTGCGCGGACTGATCGACGTCGCGATCATCGGCGCGGACCGCATCGCCCGCAACGGCGACACCGCCAACAAGATCGGCTCCGTGGGGGTTGCGCTGGCTTGCGTTGATGCCGGAGTTCCGTTCGTGGTCGCCGCGCCCTCTTCGACGGTGGATCTGGCAACCGAATCAGGCGACGACATCGAAATCGAATTGCGCGATGGGGCGGAGATCACCGGTTTCGGTGGCGTGCAGGTTGCACCGGATGCCGCCGCCGGGTACAACCCCGCCTTCGATGTGACCCCAGCGCGGATGATCTCCGCGATCGTCACCGAGCAAGGCGTGGTGGAGCCTGCTACCCAGTCAACTGTCGAATCCCTCGTGGCGCAGGAGGCGGGCGCATGAGCGCATCTGCCTTGCAGGAGTTGGTCGAGCGATCCAACCGAATCGGTGATGATCCCTCGCTCGTGGTCTACGGCGGCGGGAACACCTCGGCGAAGGAAACGATCGTCGATCACCTCGGCCGCCAGCAGCAGGTGATGTGGGTTAAGGGATCCGGCGCCGATATGCGGGGCTCGGTGCTCTCGGACTACCCCGGTCTGCGGTTATCCGAGTTGACGGCGCTTCGTGATCGCGAAGAGATGTCCGATGAGGAAATGACCGATCTGGTTACTCGGGCGTTGCTCGATCCGGCATCGCGTCGACCATCGATCGAAACGCTGCTGCACGCATTCTTGCCGTTCCGGCATATCGATCATGTGCACGCGGATGCGATCTGCTCGCTGACCAACCACGCCGAAGGTCGAAAGGTGACCATGGAGGCCCTCGGCGAGGGTTTCGCGTATGTCGACTGGCTGCGCCCGGGATTCGAGCTCAGCAAGATCGTGGGTGAGTTAGGTGAGTACGAAGGAGTGGTGCTGGCCCACCACGGCTTGGTCACCTGGGCGGAGGACTCCGATGCCTGCTACGCGCGGACGATCGAGGTGGTCGACAAGGCCCGGGAGTTCGTGTCAGCCAATCTCATCGCTGCCGGACCGCCACCTCGTCACGAGGATGTCCCCGAAGACGAACTGCGCACATTGCTGTTGCACCTGCGTGGTGCGGTGAGCGCGACCGGCCACCGCGTCCTGCGAGTGGACGAGCGCCTCCGGGAGGTGGCCGATCACCCGCAGGTCGAGGCGATCGTGGCCGGCGGGGTGTCCAGCGCCGATCACATGCTGCGCATCAAACCCCGGTCCGTGGTGGTGCGCTCAGCGGAGAGTTCGCGCGCGGACGTAGATGCGTATCGCGATGAGTACCTGGCGTACGTGGAGCGCAACGCCGCGTTGATGCCCGCTGGTTTCGGCGCGCATGATCCGATGCCTCGGGTGGCATTGGTCCCCGGAGTCGGTGCGATCACCACGGGTTCCTCGCCGCGCGAGGCGGAAGTTGCAGCCGACATCGCGCTGCACACGCACTCGGTGGCCGCGACGGTGCTCGACGCCTTCGGCACCCCGGAACCCTTGAGCGATGTCGAGACTTTCCAGTTCGATTACTGGCCGATGGAGTTGTACAAGCTCTCCTTGAAGCCTGCGCCGGTGGAATTCTCCGGTCGCATCATGATCATCACCGGCGCCGCTTCGGGGATCGGGCGCGGTATCGCGTTGGAGTTGGCCGCGCGCGGCGCTTCGGTGGTCCTCGCGGATGTGGACGCCACCGGGTTGGATGAGGTGGGCGATCTCATTTGCGACCGCGGCGGCATCGAGCCGCTGACTATCGCCGGTGATCAATCTGATTCAGCAGTGGTCGATGCCACCGTGCACCGCGCCATCCGGCACTTCGGCGGGCTGGACGGTGTGGTGCTGAATGCCGGGGTGGGGGTCTCGGGGACATTGACCGAGTTGACCGATGAGCAGTGGCGAACCGCGCTCGGCGTCAACCTCACCAGCGCCTTCGCACTCACCCGGGCATCGATGCGGGCGATGCAGGAGCAGGGCCTCGGCGGATCACTGGTGTTCGTTGCGAGCAAGAACGCCTTCGGTCCAGGTGCGGGCTTCGGTGCCTACTCGGTCTCCAAGGCCGGCATGATCCAACTCATGCGCATCGCGGCGCTCGAGGGCGGCAAGCACGGCATCCGATCCAATGCGATCAACCCCGACGCAGTATTCGATAACTCCAAGCTCTGGGAAGGCGGGCTTCGCGAAGAGCGCGCGGCCGCGCACGGCATCGCACCGGAGGAACTCGAGGACTTCTACGCCTCGCGCAATCTGCTCGGCCGGCACGTGACCACCGCCGACGTTGCACAGTCCGCCGCCTTCTTGCTGTCCGATCGGTCCTCGCGCACCACCGGTTCGGTCCTGACGGTCGACGGCGGGGTGGCCGGGGCGTTCCCGCGCTAAGCGCTAAGCGCTGAGCGCCTCGACCATTGCGCGCGCGTTGGTGGCGAGATCCCCGCGATGAAGGGCACCGCCGATGAGCAGCGCTACATCGCTGCCGTAGAACTCGGTGAGTTCGCCGAGTCGATCGAGGGTCATACCGCCACCCGGGCTCGGCCAGGACGCCTTGATATTTCCTAGGGGTGCGTGGCACAGGTCCTTGATCTGCGCGCACTCGGCGGGGGAGAAGGAGAACCGGCCGCCGTAGTTCGGGAAGATCGAGATATCCGCGCCCGCGAGACGCATCAAGGTGCCGAAGAGAATCCCGTGATCGATGCCCTGACCGGGGTTCGCCACGTTCGATCCCAGGAACGATGGGTGGGCCATGATCGGTAGGCCCAAGGTGTCGTCGTCGGCGAGCATGCGCATCGCATCGAAACCCGATACTCCGGGAAGCACCAAGAGGGCACCGGCTCCTGCGGCCTTGGCCTCATGCGCGGCATCGAGGATGCGGTGGGCCGGGACGTTCAAACTCGGCATGTAGAGCGCGTTGGTGCCAGATTCTTCCCTCGCCCGGTTCACGTGCTCGGCGATAACCCGGGTTCGTTCCGTCCAGCGCGCCCACGGTTGATCCGCGAGGCCGTGGTCATCCTTGATGATGTGGAAACCGGCACGGGCGATGGTCGCTGCCATCTCGCCGAGGCCCTGCGGATCGGTACCCATCGGCTTTACCGCGGTGCAGATGAGTGGACCGGCGGGGGCATCGACGAGATTACGCAGACCCGCGATGCCGAAGCGTGGTCCACGGAAATCTGCGAGATAGGAATCCGGTAGCCGAAGGCCGGTGATGCGAACCCCGGGGAACAGCGACACGTTGCCCCACAGCACGTTGAGCAGCTGGGTGATCCCACCACCGGCGACTCCCCGGTTGTAGGAGACCGTGACGTTGCTTCCGCTGATGTTCTCGATGCGACCGACAACCGTTTCCTGGATCCACTCGGGTGCGAGGTCGAAGGGGAACTCGATCGTCTGCTCGACACGGATGGCTTCGGCGACTTCTTTCGGATCGCCCGTGGAGATGCGGTAGTCGACCTTGATGCGCTCACTTGCCTCGAGCGTCACAGCGCCTCGACTTTGGCGGCACTGTGGGTCGCGGCTATGCGCACGGGGGCAAGATCGGTGGCGTCGATGCCGAGGCTGCGCTCGAGTGCGGCTTCTGTGGTTCGGATGAGGGAGAAGGCGTCGAGGTCATATTCCCGAAGTAGGTGGGCCTGCGAGGCGCCGTGGGCGTAGGTGTCCTTCAGGCCGATGCGGTGCAGGGGTGCTGCTGCTCCCGTCTCCGCCATGGTCTCGGCAACTGCAGACCCCAGCCCGCCGGTGATGGTGTGGTTCTCCATCGTGATGACGGCGCCGGTGGTGGCGGCGAGCGCACGCGCGACCGTCGGATCGGTGAAGGGTTTCAACGTGGAGATGTGCAGGTGCGTGACGGCAACCCCGGCTTCCCGAAGGGCCGGTACCGCCCGCAGTGCCTCCTCGGTGAGGATCCCCGAGGTGAGAACCAGCACTTCGGTGGGCGCATCGACGGTGTCGCCGGCCAACGAGAGCACCCGGGCGCGGTCCAATGCGAAGGGCTCGTCTTCGGGGAACAGTCGGGGGACTTCCCCGCGCAACATGCGGATGTATACGGGACCGTCGATCGCATGCGCAACGTCGAGGACGCTTTCCACCTCGGTTGCATCGCCGGTCTCCAGGATCGTCATGTTCGGGATCGCCCGCATCACCGCGACGTCGTCGATGGCTTGGTGGGTAACGCCACCGGGAGTGGTGATGCCGGGCAGGAAGCCGACCAGCCGCACTTTGAGATTCGGGTAGGCGATGGACATCTGCAACTGATCCAACGGGCGCCGGTAGAGGAATACGGCGAAGGTGTGCAGCCAGGGTTCGAAACCTTCGCGGGCCAGACCGCCGGCGAATCCGAGCATGTTCTGTTCGGCCATACCCATGGAGAAGAAGCGCTCGGGGTAGGTGTCCCGCCACTTGCCTACCTCGCACGAGTTGGTCAGATCGGCGCTGAGGACGACCACCTCTGGTTTGTCTGCCGACCAGCGGATGAAGTTCTCCACGTGTGGGCGAGTGACGATCGGGACATCGCGCATGCTGGTCATCGCTGCGCTCCTTCGGTGAGGAGTTCGTCGTAGAAGTGCTGGTAGCGAGCGCGTTCGTCATCGCTCGTGAACCGCAGGTAGTGCAGGACGGGCCGACGATCGTTCAATAGTGGAACCCCGCGGGCGGGATCGGTGTACGCGAGGACGAAGTGCGGTTTGCCGGTGGGACGTTCGAGGGAGTGTGCGAGTGCGGTGATGTTGTGCCCATCGATCGAATCGACGCTCGCGCCGAAGGCTTTCAGTTTGGTGGCGAGCGGTTCGATGCTCATCACCGAGTCCATCGGTCCGTCGCATTGGGCGCGGTTGACATCGACCACCACCCGCACCGAATCGAGTCGGTAGTAGGCGAGAGCTTGGACGGCTTCCCAGGTTTGTCCTTCTTGGAACTCACCGTCGCTCATGAACACGAACGTGCGGCCGGTCTCGTCTTTGAGTCGACGGCCCAGCGCGATTCCCCCGGCGGTCGACAATGCCTGGGCAAGAGATCCGGTAGTGGTCTCGAAGCCCGGTGAGTGTTCAGCGCCGATCATCTCGACCGTGGAGCCGTCTTTGTTGAATTGATCGAGTGCCGCCTCGTCGAGTCGACCGGCTTCGATGAGCGCCGCATAGACAACGAGTGCGTAGTGCGCCGGGGAGATGATGAAGCGGTCGAGATCGGGTCCGGGCTCGCCGTGGAAGACGCCGCCGGAAATGCGTGGGGCCCCCGGGCCGGGGACGGCTTCGAAAGGGCTCGGGTGCAGGGGGCCCTCGGTGGGGGCCAGGTTCAGCACCTGCCCGTAGAGCACCGCGAGTAGTTCGGCCGCGGAACAGGCCTGGCTCAAATACCCGCCGTTATTGGCCAGCACGTGGGCGAGGACCCTTCGGCGGATACCGGCGGCGATGTCCTGCGGCTGCGTCACGGGGCTAGCGTACAAAGTCATAAGTTGTCCTACAACTTGTTCTCAGAGTCGTGGAGACCGCGGGTGTGGCACGGTTCCTCCGTGACGTTGGTGGCAGGGGTCGATTCCTCGACCCAATCGGTGAAGGTCGTGGTCCGAGACGCAGTTACTGGCGCGTGGGTGCGCGAAGGCCGGGCCGCACACCCCGATGGCACCGAGGTAGACCCGACCGCCTGGTGGGCAGCGCTGGGCGAGGCGTGCGCAGGGGGTCTGCTCGAGGGGGTCAGCGCGATCTGTGTGGCCGGGCAACAGCACGGCATGGTCGCTCTCGATGAAGACGGCCAGGTGGTTCGGCCGGCGTTGCTTTGGAACGACACCCGCTCGGCACCCGATGCGAGGGATCTGGTTGCCGAACTCGGCGGCCCCCAGGCCTGGGCTGATGCAGTTGGCAGCGTGCCACTGGCGGCCTTCACCGTGAGCAAAGTGCACTGGATGGCACGCAACGAGCCGCAGAACGCTGCGCGTACTGCGCAGATCATGTTGCCGCACGACTACGTGACCTGGTTGCTCGCCGATTCACCCGCGGAAGCGGCCACGGACCGCGGTGATGCCAGCGGCACCGGCTACTGGTCGCCCGCTGCCGGTGAATACCGCCGGGACCTGCTGACACTCGCTTTGGGCCACGACGCCGAACTCCCGCGGGTAGCCGCGCCGCATGAAGTGGTCGGTGAAGTGGGTGCTCGAGCCCGCGCACACCTCGGCATCGTCGGCGATGATCCGGTGCTGATCGGACCAGGCACCGGCGACAACATGGGAGCGGCGCTGGCGTTGGGCATCGGTCCGGGCGATGTGGTCGTCTCGCTGGGAACATCGGGGACTGCCTTCGCGGGATCGGACCACCCCACCGCCGATGCATCGGGATTGGTCGCCGGCTTCGCGGATGCGAGCGGTCGCTTCCTGCCGCTGGTGTGCACGTTGAACGCCGCTCGAATCTTGACGAGCACGGCTGGGTTGCTGGGTGTCGATATGGATCGCTTCGCATCGTTGGCGCTGTCAGCCGATCCCGGAGCGGCAGGGCTGACCATGCTGCCGTACTTCGATGGGGAACGGACTCCCAACTTGCCCGATGCGCGCGGCTCCCTGCACGGCATTACGCGCGACAACCTGACGCCCGCGAACATCGCGCGCGCTGCCGTCGAGGGCATGCTCGGTGGGATGGCCGACGCTGTCGATGCGCTCGTGTCGGTCGGAATCGAACCGCGCCGCGTGCTGCTCGTCGGCGGCGCGGCGAGTAATCCAGCGGTGGTGCAGGTAGCCGCGACGTTGGTGTCCGCTCCGGTGGAAGTGCCACCAGCGGGTGAATACGTAGCCGATGGGGCAGCGCGACAAGCCGCATGGATCCTTGCCGGCGGCGATTTGCCGACGTGGGGAGATCTGCGTGCTGGCGAAACGATCCGGCGCGACCCCGATCCGCTACCGATCGTGCGAGAGCAATATCGACAGGCACGCGAGGCGCTGTACCGGTGAGTGGTGCGGAGGGCGCTGGTGCGTCCCGGGTACTTCGCGCTCTCCATGCCACGGGCGCGGCTACTCGATCGGATCTTTGCGCAACGACCGGGCTGAATCGCAGCACCGTTGCGTCGATCGTGACGGAATTGGCCCAACTCGGGGTAGTCGAAGAGCGTGCAGGAACAGTCGGTGGGGTCGGTCGACCCTCGCTTATCGTCTCAGCGGTCCCAGACGCGATGGCGGTCATCGGTTGGGACGTCCGTGTCGATACCAGCACCGCCATTGCGATGGGTTTCGGTGGACGGATTCTGCGGCGTTGGACGAAAGAGCATCGACGCGGGGCAACGGACCCATACGAGGTGGCTGCGCGGATCCTTACGGGAACCACCGAGATAGTCGAGGAGTTGCCCGACCACGTGATGTGGGTCGGAATGGGCTTGGCCATGCCCGGTGTGATCGATCCAGGTGGTGATCCGCCTCGGTCGGTCGTCCATCGAGGACCCACTATGGGATGGGTGGATGTCGACTTCGGGGCGATCGTGCGAGCAGCGTTGGCCGAGCAGTTCGGATCGCATATCCCGGTACTGCTAGGAAACGACGCCAACCTCGGTGCGATGGCCGAATGGACGCGGGGAGCGGGCCGCGGTTCGCGCACCATGGTCTTCATCTCCGGTGATGTCGGCATCGGTGGAGGCGTCGTCGTCAACGGCGCACTCCTGACCGGCGCGACGGGCTTCGCGGGTGAGATCGGACATATGCGCTTCGATGCCGCGGGTGGACCGTGTCGATGCGGAGCCGTCGGATGTTGGGAGACGGCAATCGGCGCGGAAACGATTGTTCGATCCGCCGGGGCCGATCCTGCAACGACGACCGCGCAGGATGTCTACGCGGCTGCCCGAGCGGGAGACGAGTCAGCTCGTGCGGCCACGATTTCGGCAGCACGTGCTGTTGGTCAGGGGCTCGCGTCGGTGGTGAATGTCTTGAATCCGGATACCGTCGTCTTGGCCGGTCACCTGAGTGGTCTGTTAGAGGACTACCACCACACACTCCTGGAGGAGTTGCGATTCACGCTGTCCCGGGAGAGCCTCGAGGTGCGGGTGGTACCTCCGGCATTCGGCGCCGACAGCATCGTGATCGGGGCCGCGGAATTGGCATGGGAACCGGTGCTTTCCGATCCGCACCGGCTATTTGCCGGCAACTGGGCTGTGCGCAGCGAGTGAGTTCCGCCAAGCGGAAATAGCCGGGTAATTTCCCCGAATCTGACACATCCCGTGGCCGATGTCGGCAGACTTCGGGCGTCGTCCAAAGCGGCGGCATGGGGGCGTGAGCCCCGGGAACCCGCGCGTCAACCCCCCAGCCGCGCGGGTTTCCGCTTTGTGGGGTCGTACTTTGTCAGGCGCGGGACTCGAACATTCCAAGCAGCGCGGCGATGCCGAGAACCGATCGCGGGGCGTAGGCGGTTCGCCAGAGGCCACCGTGGTTCGCCCCGCGCGTGAAGAGATCCATCGGGTTGACGAGCTCGGTCGATGGATTCGCCGATGAGGCAGGGTTGCGCAGATCGTGGACGAGGAGCGCTGCCATCAAGGTCGTGGATGTCGAAGGATCGAACACCTCCACACCGAATCGTCCGGCACCGGCGTACGCGGCAGCGAGCGCACGATTGCGAACGACGGACCGTGTCCGAGTCGCAGGAGCGAGATTGAGTGAAACGGGTGTGCCCTCCGCGCGGGCGGCCAGCGCCCGCCAGCGCTGTATTCGCTTCGCGAGTATGTAGTTCGGCCCCTGTTGCGGGATGATGGCGTCGTTCAAGCCGATGCGTTGCCCAGAAGACGTGGTGTAGTTCGTGGGGTAGTTCGGTTCGAACTGTTTGGCCAAGCGCAGGGGAGCTTGGAACAAGCCGCCGATTCCACGGTGCTCCCACTTGTGACGTGAATCCTCAACGCATTCGAAGGGCACCGCGAAGACATCGGTGGGGGTCGCGAGGAAGGCGAGGGTTAAGTCATCGCGGTCCGTACCGATCGCCGCCGCGATGGCATCTGCGGCCATAGACAACCGAACGTGGTCAGCCCCATCCGCGTATGCGTAGGTGCCCAGGACGAAAGGTTGGTCTATTTCGGCCAGCCATGTGCGGATTTCCGGAGTGCGCGCAATGAGATTCGTGCCGGCTGCTGCACAGATGGTGGGGTCGTCGTCGGGGTGCACATCGCCACCCACAACGAAGGGCGGAGTGCCGTCGGGTGAGAGTTCGATGGGGATGCGCAAGGTGCCCGGAGTGCTTCGGGTGATCCCGACCAGCCGATCCCAGATCGCTGGCGCGGGCAGGTCGATTGCATGGACGCGCGCCCCCCAGCGCAGAAGCGAACGGGTCGGTGCCATCTCGGCACCAGCCCCGAGGAGAGCGATATCGACATCGCGCAGGTCGAGCCAATCGGGGTTGTCCAACACCAATGTGAGTGCTTCACCGAAGGATGGTTCAGCGATCCCAGCATCCAGCCACTGATCGATTTGTCGACGTAGATCGTCACCGAAGAGTCGTCGACCCTTATGGGGGATGGATAGTTCCTCCTCGCGGGTGGCTCGCCCGCGCACGGTGACCGAACCTAGACCGGGTTGGTCCCAGGTGGACATGGCCTCGCGTATGGAAGTTTCCTGCCCATCGCGGCGGAATGTGAAGCGCTGTTCAGCACTGGCGAGGCCGTGTCGGGAAATGGACAGTGCGTTCTCGGTCGACTGTGCGGCAGCGAGCACGATGTCACGTAGTGGGGCGATGTAGCCCTTGCGCCAGTCCCGGGTGTGCTCGATGCGAGCTGCGATTGCTGGATCGACCGCACGGATGGAATCGGCGAAGATGGCCCGGCCGGTAGCTGACGTACTGCGTCGATCGTCACCACCTATGGGGAAGCACAGTCCTTCGTCTGCTAGCGCCCGCGGATCGGCCATTCGCGCAGGATACTCAGAACCGGGTGCGCGATCTTTCCGCTAGTACGACGCCAAGCAGAATGAAGACACCACCGAGGAGTTGCACGATCGCCAAGGACTCACCGAGCACGATCCAGGCGACGATGATGGCCAGCAACGGTTCGGTCAACCCGACTACCGAGGCTTGCGACGCACGCAAATGACGCATCGAGGCGACAACCAGCCAGAACGGCACGACGGTGCCGAGGATGATCATCCAACTACTCAGGAACCACAGCGGCCGATCGCCGATCAATGGGCCAAGGGCCGGATCGCTGTTACCGCTGAACTGTGACCACGGGAACGACCACCACGGTTGCACGATGACCCAGAACAACGAGGCGAATCCGAATCCCCACATCGTCAAGGACACGGCATCGCGAGGTTCGGGTTGGCGCATCTGCCGGTCGGTGATCAAGTAGTGGGTACTCAGCGCGAACGCTGCCCCGAGTGCTGCCAGCAGGCCAATCGCGTCGAATGTGAAACCTCGCCACACTTCGGCAACCAGGGCAAGACCTAGCAGGGCGATCATCAGGGCAAGCCACACCATGCGACGCGTGGGTTCCTTCATCACGAAGCGGAACCACAGTGCAACGAAGACGGGGGCGGTGAATTCGATGAGCAGGGCGACGCCGACAGGTAGATATTGCAGCGCGACGAAGAACAGGTACTGCGTCATGGCGACACCGAGAACGCCGTAGCCGATCAGCGGTACCCATTCCGCTCGGTGGATACGCAGGCGCCCTGGTCGGTTGATGGCAACGAAAGCAAGCAGGAAGAGGAATGCGCCGGTAACTCGAAGCTGGCTCAGACGTGCGGAGTCCAGTCCGCTCAGCAATATTGCTTTCGAAACCGTTCCGTTCAGGGCGAAGGTGAAGGAACCGAGCAAGTACAGCGTGTAACCGATCCACAAAGTTCGGTGGGGTGCAGGCTTGATCCCCGGGATCGGCTCGACGACATCACTCATGCCGATGCTCGATCGCCCAGTGATACACCTCGACTGTGCGTTGGGCTATCGCTTGCCAGGTGAAATCCTGGACAGCGCGTTGTCGTCCGCGCTCTCCCATGCTGGCGGCCAGCGCTGCATCGCTCGCCAGTTCGTTGACGGCGGCTGCGAAGGCTGACTCGAAGGCAGATTCGTCCTGTGAGTCGTAGGGGACCAGGAGGCCTGTCTCCCCGGTCTCGACCACCTCGGGAATCCCACCCACAGCGCTGGCGACAACGGGGGTGCGGCAGGCCATCGCTTCAAGGTTCACGATGCCAAGCGGTTCGTACACCGAAGGGCACGTGAATACGAGGGCGTTCGTGAGTAACTCGATCAAGTCAGGGCGAGCCACTTGCTCGTCGATCCATATGACCGATTCCGCTCCACGCTCGGCCCGCAACACCTCGATGGCGTCTGCTGTCTCCCGAGCGATCTCGGGCGTATCCGGTGATGATGCGCACAGCACCAATGTGACGTCGTCATTGAAGTCCCGTGCGGCGCGCAACAGGTGGATGAGTCCCTTCTGTCGCGTGATGCGTCCGACGAACAGTGCATAGGGGCGGTCGAGATCGATGCCGTAGCGCTCGCGGGCGCTCGTGGCATCGCTTGGCGTATAGACGTCCGTATCGATTCCGTTGTGCACTACATGCACACGTTCGGGGTCAACCTGCGGGTAGTGAGCGAGGATGTCGCGGCGCATGCCCTCGCTTACCGCGATGATTGCGGAGGCGCCGAGATAACTGGTGTGTTCGATCCATGAGGACACTGCGAAGCCGCCACGCAACTGTTCGCGCTTCCATGGGCGCAGGGGTTCGAGTGAGTGGGCCGTGAGGACATGCGGAGTCTCATGCAGAAGCCCAGCCACATGGCCGGCCAGATTCGCGTACCAGGTGTGCGAATGCACGACGTCGACATCTGCAGGTGTCTGCGAGACCATCGTCAAGTCCACGCCCATCGTCTGGAGAGCGGGATTCGCCTCGGACAAGAATCCCGGTACCTGCACGGCGCTGGCATCCGGGCGTGGGCTGCCGAAGCACTGCACTCGCACATCGACGAGTTCATGTAGCTGCGCGACAAGGTGCTCTACATGGACTCCAGCGCCGCCATAGTTCTCCGGCGGCCACTCCTTCGTCAGCATCTCCACGCGCATGGGACGAAAGCCTAGGCATGCACCCTCGACCCACCGTTACCCTGGGAACGTGGGCGCTGAGCCGCACGTCTTGGCAATGGTCCTCGCTGGCGGCGAGGGCAAGAGACTCATGCCCTTGACAGCCGACCGTGCGAAGCCGGCGGTCCCGTTCGGTGGCTCGTATCGCCTCATCGATTTTGTGTTGTCGAACCTGATCAACTCCGGTTTACGCCGGGTGTGTGTTCTCACGCAATACAAGTCCCATTCACTGGATCGTCACGTGACACAGACCTGGCGGATGCCCACCTTGCTCGGGGATTACGTCACCCCGGTCCCAGCCCAGCAGCGTTTAGGACCTCGGTGGTTCACCGGCAGCGCCGATGCGATCTTCCAGAGCCTGAATCTCGTCTTCGACGAGAATCCTGAGTACGTGGCCGTGTTCGGTGCCGATCACGTGTACCGAATGGACGCCATGCAGATGGTGGAAGCGCATATCGATAGTGGCGCTGGAGTGACCGTGGCGGGTATTCGCACCCCCCGAGACCAGGCCCACTCCTTCGGGGTGATCGAAGTGGCTCCAGATGGCCGCACGATCGCCGGGTTCTTGGAAAAGCCCGCCGACCCCCCGGGGATTCCCGGCAGCGAGAACGAATCGTTCGTGTCGATGGGCAACTACGTGTTCAGCAGGGAGGCCCTGCTCGAGGCGCTCCGGGCTGATGCTGCAGACCCAGCGTCTGTGCACGACATGGGCGGCAACATCATCCCCGCGATGACGGCCCAGGGCCTTGCTCACGTCTATGACTTCGCGGAGAACATCGTGCCCGGTGCCACTGCGCGCGATGCGGGCTACTGGCGCGATGTGGGAACCCTGGACAGCTATCACGATGCACATATGGATCTGGTGTCCGTGCACCCGATCTTCAATCTCTACAACCGGCGCTGGCCGATCTTGACGAACCTTCCGCCGCTGCCGCCGGCGAAGTTCGTGGAAGGCGGCAACGCCCACGATTCGATGGTCGGTGCCGGCAGCATCGTGTCAGGCGCGCATGTTCGAACGAGCGTTATCGCCTCGAATGTCACCATCGAAGCGGGTGCCTATGTCGAAGGCAGCGTGCTGATGCCCGGTGTTCGCGTAGGTCGCGGGGCGGTTGTTCGACGCGCGATCTTGGACAAGGGAGTCTTCGTGCCCGACGGCGCGCAGATCGGCGTAGACCTTGAGCGCGATCGAGGTTTGTACACCGTCAGTGATGGCGGAGTGGTGGTACTCGGAAAGGGCGTTACCGCCGAGTGATCAGGCGTCTTTAATCTCGGCGCTAAAGGCGCCGTCGTACAAAATGGCATGATCACGACCCTCTTCGGCTGCCAGCGATTCCGAGCGGCGAGCCGCGCTGACCCAGCCACACGAACAGGCCGCCTGCACGAAGTGTTGCTGCACGCGCACCAGCCGAACCTCGTGTTGCATGATGGACTCCTGAGGCGGGGCCTGTTGGGGTTCCTCGGGCACGGGTCGGTACTCCTACGGTCGCGTTCGTTTCGCCCAGCACTGCGCGTTGTTCAGGAGAGTACGACGAGTACGGGTGACTTCGGCGAAGGGCAGGTGAACTGCGAGTGAACGCGCGATCACTGCTGAGGACCGCTTCCGGAGCCGTCGTCGTGTTCGCCCTGCTCATGAGCGGCGCAGTCTCGCAACCGTCGGCTGATGCGGTCGTGGGAGGTGTTCCGGCTCCGATCGAGCAGGTTCCCTGGCAAGCACTGGTCTACGTCGAGTCCGATAACCGTCTGTGCGGCGGATCGATTGTCGACGAGTCCTGGATCGCGACGGCGGCGCACTGCGTTGTCGGCTTCGGCCCCCAGCAGGTAACGGCACATGTCGGGATCGCCGAGTTGAACCAGCGGAATACGCAAAACGCGGTGAATGTTGCGGAGGTGATCGTCCATCCGTCGTGGGATCCGAGCCGATTCAGGAATGACATCGCTCTCTTGCGACTGGATTCGGGAATCGAGTTCAATTCGCGGGTTCAGCCGGTAGCCCTGCCGGCGGGCCTCGATGCGGCGCAGTGGCCGCCCCGGGGAACCGCAGCGCGCATCAGTGGGTGGGGAGCCACGTCCTTTGGCGCCCCTGCGTCGAATGTCCTACGCGTGGGTGATCTGGAAGTCCTCGGCGGACCAGCGGATGCAGCCTGCGGTAACTACGGCGGAGACTTTGATACCTCGGTGGAGATCTGTGCCGGTCGCAGCGACGCAAGTGTCGATGCCTGCCAAGGCGACAGCGGAAGTCCGCTCGTTGCGACCGTTGACGGCACCCCGGTGCTCGCGGGTATCACGAGTGTTGGCTTCGAGTGCGCGCGAGTTGGCTATCCAGGGATCTACACACGGGTGACGACCTTCCTATCGTGGATGCAGGAGTACCTGCCCGAGGCGGCGAGCCTCCCGCTAGCCCCGCAGGACGTCCAGGTGACTGCGATCGCCGGTGAACGGTTGCTCGTCGAATGGCGGGAACCGTTGCTGTCGAGTGCATCGGTGGCGGGCTATCGAGCTGTTGCAGAGCCGGGTGGTGAGTCTTGCGCTGTTGGTCCAACGGAACTGGCATGCGTGATCGAGGGCGTGCCCGCAGGTCGCGTATATACCGTGACGACCTCGGTCATCGACGCCGACGGCGGACAAGTGTTCGCCGATCCGGTGCAGGCGGTCAGCGTGGATGGCGTCACGTCTACGGGAGTGCGTGTTCGGCCCCGTCGGCTGGTGGAGTGGGCGGGACTTCGCGCACGATCGGTCGACGACATCAAACTGGCGGTGCGGCCTGCATCTCGCGAGGTGTGTTCTCGACTGGGAAGTCGAGCGAATCCGCGCGGGGTGCGCGCTCAGAAGAGTGGATTGTGTGCAGTGCGGGTTACCGTCATCCGACCGAATGGCAAGACGCAGCGCTCCATCGCTTACGTACGAATCAGGAGTTAGGCCTAGCGGGGCAACGTGTGCTGTTCCACCGAGAAGGCCCGCGGACCGTCCTGCTGCGACCACTCGCGGTGGATGATGATCATTCCGCCCGGTGGTAGCCGGGCATCCCAATGCGGATCCTCGTGGATCGCGGTCGGAGGAAGCCCAAGTTCCTCGGCGACGGCGCTGAGCACGGTCGGGAGCACGGGGCGGTGGGTGCACAGGACGGTCGGTTCGGGTTGTAGTAGGAGGTTCACGGCGCGTTCGGCGGTCAGGCCTGGGTCCTCGCTGTGCCCGGCTTCGCTGAAAGCTTCGTCATGCACGATGTCGGTATTGATCGACTTGGCGAACTTTCCGACCGTCGCGGTGCACCTGCGGAACGGGGAACTGTGTACTCGTTCGATGCCGAATGCATCGAGGACATCGACTAGTCGCTTGGCTTCGCCTCTGCCTCGGCCGGAGAGTGGGCGCTCGGAGTCGTCTTTGCCTTCGAAGTCAGCCCGGCGCATCGCCTTGCCGTGCCGCAGCAAGATCAGCGGCGTCGTATCGGGTGCCCCCGATGCCAAGCGAACCAACTCTGCATCGTCGGAGTAGGTCAGGAATTCACCGGCCTCCTCCACGGACACCCAGCGAATCTCGTCCACTTCGTCGTCGGGTGCGAATCCCTCATCATCGCGAACTGCGCCGATCCAGTAGTCGACTTCCTTTGATTCGCCGGCGGCCTGGTAGCGGGCGGTGGGTAGCCGGGATTGCAGCCGCACGCGAAAACCGGTCTCTTCGTCGCATTCGCGTACCGCAGTGCAGGGGGTGATTTCCCCGGGATCTACCTTGCCCTTCGGCAATGACCAGTCCGCGCGATGCGGCCGATGCACGGCAAGGAAGCGACGCTCGCTCGATCCGGGGGTGCTGGTGGGATCGAAAACGACAACACCGGCAGCGCGGATTGTCGCGCTGTCGTTTTTCGCCATCTGTTATTCCAGTCCCGCTTCCTTGGCCTGCTGAACGATATCCGGCCAACGCTTGTGAAATGCCCGAATGTCGTCGTTGCCGGCGACTTCGTTCCGTGCGGTGATGAGTCCGAGTTGGTAGGCGATGGGACCAGGAGCGTGCGCGGCCAATTCCTCGAGGACCAACGAGGAAACATGCGCGTCCTGCCGGTTCCCCAGGATGTCGGTCGCCTTCCCGAGGGCTTTGCCCAATGCGGCGAACTGCGCACCGAGTACCGGTGCGATGGCCTCGGCTGCGTAGCGTGCCTGCTTGGCCCTGATCCGCACCTCGTGCCACTGTTCTGCCGGACCATTCACGCTAGCTTTGCGAACCGACTTCGCGAGACGCCGCCATGGCACCGCTACGCACTCCGGTAGCCGTTGACCGGCTGGGTCGAAAGCCAGCGCCGTGACCGGTGGCTCGCGCACTAACAAAATGAGGTCCTCAAGAAGGAAGTCGTGCCGATCCGTGCGCAGGGCAGCTAGGGCACTCGACGTGGCCGCGCGCAGCCGCGAATCCAAGGTGTCGGCGATGAACGCGGTGGTGGTGTCGTCGTCACTGAGTGCACACAGTCGAACTCGCTGAACCTCAGTATCTCGAACCTCACCTAGTTCGGATGCCAGCCACTGCAGTTCCCCGCGCAAGTACTCCACCGCCTCGGCATCCAGAAGTGGCCGGAACGTCTTGAGTGCACTGCGCAAACGGCGGCAGGCGACACGCATCTGGTGGACGGAGTCCGGGAGGTCGCGACGCACACCGACATCGGCCATCAACAAGTCACGTAGATAGGAAGCGAAAATCGCCTGCAGCGCATCGATGCTCGGTGCAGTCGGGTCTGGGAATGGTAGCTCCGGGACATCGGGTGGATCACCTGCGGCGGAACCAAGAGCCTGCGCTGCCTTACTCAGGGAACTCCGGCGTGCGCCGGCCTTGATCAGCGCCTGGGAGATCCGTGCGGCGGCCTCTTGGGCGGTATCACTGTCCACGAGTAACTCGACTTCGATCTCGTGGAACGAAGATCCCGATCCACCCGTTGCCTCAGATTCGACATCGACACGGTCGTCCACGGTCTCGATCAGCGGGGTGCCGTCGCTGCTAGTGATGACGAAGGGTTGGCGCTTTGTGCGCACGGTGGCCATCGGTAGGAGTTCTTGTCGACGCAAGAGCGGCGAGACCAATGCGATGAGTTCGTGCGGAATGGCTGCCGTGTCCTTATCGATGCGAATCTCGTCACGAGCAGGTGCGTTCCCGGACGGTACAGCGGGGACCTTCATGTGCCAGCCGTCGTCACCGCCGCCATGCCGATTTCGCAACGTGATGCCCCATCGCAACAACGACAAGTGAGGCGTGTCGAAATAGGTAGCAACCATGGAGCGAGTGTCGGGAGCGCGTACGTCAAGGTCTAGCGCATCCAGAAGTTTGCGCAGGTCTTGTGCGGTGACGAGTTCGGTCCCTTCGGGAATGCGGAACTTGAACTCGATCTCCCGGTGTGAAGTCGCCTTACTCACGCGCTCCCCAGCGCACTCGCGCGCTTGCTCTTGCTGGAAATGAGGTACTCCTGGAGATCTAGCAGCGGCGCGCCGGCCTCATCGGTGAGCCTTCGGTGCCACTGGCCGTTCACATCGAGATCCCAGGCCGCCGTTCCGGGGTCGAACGCAAGATCGAAGAGTTCGTAGACCTCGGCGATGTGCTCGGGATCGGCAAGGCTGACCAGGGTTTCCACGCGGCGGTCGAGGTTGCGGTGCATCAAATCGGCCGAGCCGATCCACACGGAGTGGTTGCCGCCATTGGCGAAGCAATAGGCCCGGGAATGCTCGAGGAAGCGCCCGAGGATGCTGCGGACTCTGGTGGTTTCGCTGATCCCGGGCATCCCCGGACGCAGCGAGCAGATGCCTCGGACCCACACGTCCACGGGAACACCAGCGCTGGAAGCGCGGTAGAGGGCGTCGATGATCTCCTCGTCCACCAGCGCATTGCACTTGAATCGAATGCCGGATGGGCGTCCCGCCCGGTGGTGTTCGATCTCCCGATCGATGCGTTCGATGAGTCCGGTACGGACCGAGTGTGGGGCGACCAGGAAACGTCGGTAGTCGGTGTTACGCGAGTAACCGGACAACACATTGAACAGGTTCGAGACGTCTTCGCCGACATCCGGATCGCAGGTCAGCAACCCGAAGTCCTCGTAGAGCCGTGCCGTCTTGGGGTGGTAGTTGCCAGTCCCGATGTGGCAATACCGGCGCAACTGGTCACCGTCGTCGCGAACCACCATCGAGAGTTTGCTGTGTGTCTTCAGGCCGACCAGCCCGTAGACGACGTGCACGCCTGCCTGCTCCAACTTGCGTGCCCATTCGATGTTGTTCTGCTCATCGAAGCGCGCCTTGATCTCGACTAGGGCAAGGACCTGCTTGCCTTCTTCCGCCGCCCGGATCAGCGCTCGGACGATGGGGGAATCGCCCGAGGTTCGGTACAGCGTCTGCTTGATGGCGAGCACGTTCGGATCAACGGCCGCTTGCTCCAAGAACAACTGCACGCTGGTGGAGAAGGAGTCGTAGGGGTGGTGCAGCAAGACATCCCGCTCTCGGACGATCGACAGGATGTCCGGCTCCTTGGCACTCTCCACCTCGCTGAGTGCTCGTGCGGTTTTGGGAACGAAGCGTCGTTGCTTGAGGTCATCACGATCCAGGCCGACGATCGCCCACAGACCCGTCATGTCCAGCGGGCCGGGCAGTCGATAGACCTCCTGCTCACCGATGTCGAGTTCGCTGACCAGTAACTCCAGGACGTGGGAGTCGATATTTTCCTCGACTTCGAGTCGGACCGCCGGGCCGAAGCGGCGTCGGACCAACTCGCGCTCGAGGGCCTTCAGCAGATTCTCGGCGTCGTCCTCTTCGACTTCGACGTCCTCGTTGCGCGTGACCCGGAAAGTGTGGTGCTCGCAGATCTCCATGCCCGGGAAGAGTTGATCCAGGTGTGCGGAGATGACATCTTCGAGCGGGACATAGCGCTGGGGACCGACTTGGACGAAGCGTTGCAGCAGCGGGGGCACCTTCACGCGGGCGAAGAGTTGGTTTCCGGTGGTCGGATTCCGTACGACGACGGCCAAGTTCAGCGACAGTCCACTGATGTAGGGAAACGGGTGCGAGGGGTCAACGGCCAGTGGCGTGAGGATCGGGAAGACCTTGTTGTCGAAGAACCGATCCATCTCGGTTTTCTCCGCCGGGGTCAACTCCTCCCAGCGCAACACACTGATGTCGGCGGCCTCGAGGAGTGGGCGAATCTCACCGCCGAAGATGTCCGCTTGCCGACGCTGCAATTCATAAGCACGGCTCCAGATGGCTTCCAAGACCTCGCGCGGGGTGTAGCCACTCGCTGCCCGAACGGCGATCCCGGTAGCGATCCGGCGCTTGAGTCCGGCCACGCGGACCATGAAGAACTCATCGAGGTTGCTGGCGAATATCGCCAGGAACTTGGTGCGGTCGAGTATCGGCAGTTCCGGATCCTGGCTGAGATCGAGAACGCGCTGGTTGAAGGCCAACCAGGACAGCTCCCGATCGAGGAAGCGATCGGCAGGGAGTTCCTCACTTGAGGAGGAAACCAGCGACTCCTCCGACAGGGGCGACAAAGCGCTCGTATCGGACATGTCTTGGGTCGTCATAGTTCGATCGTGCCACAGCGAGGTTAACGACCCACGCCTTCCAGATGACTAGTCCATTCCTGACCGGTACATGACGTCGGTATCCCAGCGCACGAATCCCAGCCCTTCGTACAACCTGATGGCGCTCAGATTCGACGCATCCACGTACAACATCACCTGATCGAGTCCCAGCCGGCGCAGATGGTGGAGCCCAGCGAGGGTGAGGCACCGGCCCAGGCCCGTGCCCCGCCAGTTCGGATCCACCGCAAGGACGTACACCTCGCCGATGGCCGCGTGGCTGTGATCGTCATGGTCACTCGCGCCATGCACCTTCGTCCAATGGAAGCCGGCCAGCGAATCGGGTTCGCCCGTGGTTTCCTCAGCGCTCGACCAAGCCAGCAAGAAACCGTCTGGGTCGAACCAGTCTTCGAGTTCCCGCCGCTGCACGTCCGTGAGCGTCCACGACCCTTGGTCCGGCAGATCGGCGAAAGCACGCGCGTTCATCGACAAGAAGGCCTGCTCGTCCTTCCCGACGTGGAAGGGGCGAAGTTCGATACCGGGTGGCGGCTTGGGGTCGGCCAGTGCGGAATGAAGTGACCGGCGCATCTGCCACAGGGTTCGGTGTCGGGTGAAGCCAAGAGTGTCGGCTAGCCGAGTGGCGGCGGTGTGCTCTCCGTGTGCCCAAAGGCGCAGTCGACCTTCGGACAATTCGAGCAAGCGCAGCACGAGTTGCCGACCGATTCCCTGACGCCGATGGGCCGGATGGACGGCGAGTTCACCGCTTGGGCCTTCGACTTCGTCCGTGGTGTCTAGATGGGCGTAGCCAACCAAGGTGCCGTCATCATCTCGAGCCAGCACGTGCACGGCTCGCTCATCACCACCGTGGGTGAGGTGCAACCACACGTGTTCGCTGAGCGGTCGAACACCGTCGGCTTCGGTGACTGCCTCGAGCAGATCGCGAACGGCCGGGATGTCCTCGTCGGTGAGGCGGTCGTGGTCGGTTACCGAGATCGGGCAACGCGCCATTACAGGGAGCGGTCGGACTCGACTGCGGCTTCATCTAGTGCTGCGATCGTGGCCGAATCGGGTCGTTCGGGGACGAATCGATAGCCGACGTTGCGCACGGTGCCGATCAAGGACTCGTGTTCTGGACCGAGTTTGGCTCGCAGCCGGCGGACGTGGACGTCGACGGTGCGTGTCCCACCGAAGTAGTCGTATCCCCAGACTTCCTGAAGCAACACCGCGCGCGTGAAGACGCGCCCTGGGTGCTGCGCCAAGAACTTCAGCAACTCGAATTCCTTGAACGTCAGGTCCAAGCTGCGGCCGCGCAGCTTGGCGGAGTAACTGGCTTCGTCGATGTGCAGATCGCCGGCCCGAATCTCCTCCGGTTCGGGATCGGCGCCGCTGGGCGAGCCGACTACCCGGGAGACCGCCAACCGCAACCTGGCTTCCACCTCCGCAGGTGAAGTGGTGTCGACCAGAACTTCGTCGAGTCCCCAGTCCCATTGGATGGCCGGCAACCCGCCCTCGGTGGTGACCAGGATGATCGGTATCCCTACCCCCGATTGGCGCAGCAGGCGGGTCAGTCCGCGGACCGTCGGCAGATCGCGGCGACCATCGATCAGCAGTGCGTCGGCCTCGGGTGAGGACAGCAAAGCAGTGGGCTCAGCGGCCATGACGCGCACGTGGTGGGCGAGAAGGCCCAAAGAGGGGAGGACCTCTGCGGAGGACTCCATGGCCCGAGTGAGCAGGATCAGTCGCATCCGATCCTCCCGCCGCTCGTGGGCCCGTGCGGGCCGCTTGCCGGTTGCCCCGGGTAAGGGGCAAGCCCTCAGGATACGCAGGGTCAATTTTCCCTGGGTGGGGCACCGTTTTTCCGGCGTGCTCCACAATGACGCCATGGCTTTGACCCACAGCACTTCGGACTACCTGCTGGATCCGCCGCCGCCGGACTTCCAGCCCACCGAGTTGGCGTTGCTCACCGCCGACGGTGAGTCCATCAGCGCCGGCTGGGTTCCCGCCCTATCCGCAGCAGACCCTGGGGTCTCCTTCGTCCTTGCGCACGGGTTCACCGGGAGTTGGCGCGAGCCGCGCGTGCAAGCGGTCGCCGCTCATCTTGCCCGCTTCGGCGACGTGCTCGCGATCGACCAGCGCGGCCACGGTGCCTCCACCGGCTTGTGCACGGTCGGCATGGACGAGGTCCTCGATGTCGATGCTGCCGTCGGTCATTTGCGTCGCCGTGCAGCCGATCGCCCGGTGGTTTCGGTTGGTTTCTCGATGGGTGGTTCGGTGGTGCTTCGGCAGGCGGCGCTGGCGCCGGCGAGCCGGTTGACTCCACAACACCGGCCCGATGGGGTGGTGTCCGTCAGTTCCCCTGGCTTTTGGTTCTACCGCGGGACGAAGGTCATGCGCCTGGTGCATCGACTCATCGCTAATCCGGCTGGGCGAGCCTTACTTCGCACCCGGGGCGTCCGCCTCACCTCATCTCCGTGGCCCGAGCCGCCTCCGTTGTCGCCGGAGGACAGCGTTCGTCGGATGGGCGATCTCCCGCTGCTGATCGTCCACGGCGATGTCGATCACTACTTTCCGCTAGAACACGCGCACGTGCTCGAGCGGGCTGCGGGAGAGTCGGGCAATCCGAATGCGGAAGTAATCGTCGTCCCCGGCTTCTCGCACGCTGAGTCTGCGGTGGATCCATCGACTATGGATCGCATCGGTAAGTGGGCGAGCGGACAGTTGTCCAGCTAGTGCCTCCCCTGCCCGCAGACTCATCTCTCGGTCGGACAGCCACGATCGTGCAGTTCTCCAGTGCCTTCTGCCAGCCCTGCCGTGCCACTCGGCGGACCATCGCCCAGGTGGTGGCGGACATAGCGATTCCTGGCATCGAAGTGATCGAGATCGACGCGGACGACAACCTCGAACTCACCCGGGCCTGGGCGGTGCAGTCCACCCCCACGGTGGTGTTCTTGGACGCCGCTGGTCGTCAGGTGCACCGGGGAAGCGGCCAGCCTCGGACCGCGGACATCGTTGCCGGCCTGGGCAAGGCCGTCGGCTGACTATGGAAACCCGCCCGATGCGCTGAGCGCGGATCGGGCCCAGGGCAGTAGATTCGAGCCATGCTTGAGGTCTTCTATACGAGTTTGCTCGTTATCGCGGTCGCGGCCGCCGGCTGGTTCTCCTTCTACGTGGTCTACAAGTTGTTCAAGGGGCAGAGCTAGCAGTGTCCGAGACACCCGAAGCCGGGGAATCGGCGATCTACCCCGGGATCCCTGACGAGTTGGCTCATCTGTCCTGGCTGCTTGGCCGGTGGGTGGGAGTAGGTACCGGTCAGTACCCCACGATCGAGGACTTCCGTTTCGGCCAGGAGGTGTCTTTCTCTACCGACGGCCGTCCATTCCTCACCTACTGGTCGCGCAGTTGGCTACTCGACGACGACGGCAACCGCGTGCGCCCGCTCGCCACCGAATCTGGATTCTGGCGCCCGCGGCCGGGCAACGGAGTTGAGATCACCCTCGACCACCCGACCGGGTTCGCGGAGATCTGGTACGGCTCGGTCGAGGTGACCGGGATCGAGAATGCAGTGATTACCGGAGCGCGCGCCGAACTGCGAACCGATGCCGTGATGCGCACCGATAGCGCGAAGGAATACAGCGAGGGGGAGCGTTTGTACGGCCTAGTTGACGGAAAACTGTTGTGGACCTTCGATATGGCGGCGGTGGGCCAGCCGATGCAAAACCACCTCGCCGGTTCGTTGACCCCTGAGGTTGCGGCGCAGGAGTAGCCGTGGCCGACGACTGGGAGCAGCGGCTCCGCGAGAACGGTTTTCGGATAACTCCGCAGCGTCAACTTGTCCTCGAGGCAGTCGAGACGCTCCGGCATGGAACACCCGAGGAGATCTTGCTCGAGGTGCAACAGACCGCTGCCGGCGTGAACTTGTCGACGATCTACCGGACACTTGAAGTGCTGGAATCGGTCGGATTGGTCACTCACGCGCACATCGGCCACGGTGCTCCGACGTATCACTCGGTCGACGAGCAGGTGCACATCCACCTCGTGTGCGACCGTTGCGGGAAGGTAGACAGCGTTCCCTCAGCCGTTGCGGACGCATTCGCCTCCGACCTCCGTGAGACGTATGGTTTTGTCACGGACATTGCACATGTCTCGATCCACGGCCGGTGTGCCAACTGCGCTCAGATCATCGAACCGATTCGCGAAGTCCAGGAGGACGAATGAGTTCGGATGCGGTTCCTACTCCGCCGGGGCACCCAGATGAAGGCGTGCCCTGGCATTTCGGTGATCCGCTGCGCGAGCAGCGCGCATTGCGCGAGGGCCAAGCTGCGGTAGACCTTTCCCACTTCGACGTCGTTCGGGTTACCGGCCCGGATCGTTTGAGTTGGCTGCACAACCTCACCACGCAGCATCTGGAGTCACTGCTTCCTGGTTCGTCGGCTCTGGCGTTGATCTTGAGTCCGCATGGGCACGTCGAGCACGAACTACATATCGCCGACGACGACTACTCGTGTTGGATCATCTGCGCACCGGGTTCGGCTGGGGCGCTGGTCGGTTACCTGGAATCGATGAAGTTCATGACGCGTGTGGAGATTCAGGACGTCAGCGAAGAATACGCGGTGATCTGGGAGCCGGTGCACGCCATCGACCCCGAATTCCCCACGTACTTGATGCCCGCCGATTACGCCGGCACCGGAACGGTCGATGCTGGGAGCGACAAAGGCGGCGGGGCAGACAAGTACGTCGCACAACGCCCCGATTACCTCGACGGCCGGGAAGTGATCGTGCCGCGGAACGAATTGGCTGCTCGGCTGGACCAATGGCCCGCGCAGGCGGGAACGTGGGCATGGAACGCCCTGCGGGTCGCCGCCGGTATCCCGCGGTTCGGCTTCGAAACCGATCATCGAACCCTCCCGCACGAAGTCGGCTGGATCGGGCCGGGAGTGCACCTCGCCAAAGGCTGCTACCGCGGGCAAGAGGCCGTTGCCCGGGTGCACAACCTCGGACACCCACCACGCCGTTTGGTACTTCTGCATCTCGATGGCAGCGTCGACGAACTGCCCGAACACGGGTCGGTGGTGCGTAGCGACGGTAAGGACATCGGTTGGGTGGCAAGTGCTGCGCAGCACTATGAAGAGGGCCCCATCGCGACCGCAGTGGTCAAGCGTTCGCTGTCACCGGACCTCGAGGTAGAGGTGAGCATCGGTGAGGACACGGTGCGCGCCACCCAGACTCCTGTTGTTTTGGGGTAGCTGCGACGTCGGCTAGATGTCGAGGATGACGGTTACGGGCCCGTCATTAGTGAATGTCACCTGCATGTCCGCACCGAACCTGCCGGTGTGGACTTCGGCTCCGAGATCGCGTAGCGCCTGGGCAACAGCGTCGACGAGCGGTTCGGCAACCGGCCCCGGTGCGGCCGCATCCCAGGTAGGACGCCGGCCCTTCTTGGTGGATGCATACAGCGTGAACTGGCTGATCACCAGGACCGGCAAACCGAGGTCGCGAGCGGAGACCTCGCGGGGTGCCGAAGGCGGCAGGCACGTGAGGTCGCGGGCATGCCGATGTTCGAAGATGCGCAGCCCGTAGACCTTGTCGGCGAGAGCGGCGGCGCCGGTGGCGTCGTCTTCGTGGGTGATGCCCACCAGCAACACGATGCCCGGGCCGTCGAAGGCGCCGAGAACTTCGCCGTCGACGCTCACCTTCGCCCCGTTGGCTCGCTGGATGACTGCCCGCACTCGCTCAGGATGCCACGCAGTCTGACGGTTGATTCACTTCGCGTTCACTTCGTGTATCTAAGGTCTGTAGGTGCCTGCTGCGAACGATCCGCCGAGTCGACTTTCGCGTTCACTCGGTCTCGGCGGTGCGGTAACTGTCGGCGTCAGCGCGATGATCGGCACGGGCGTCTTCGCTGTGTGGCAACCGGCGCTAGACCGCGCAGGGACCTGGCTTATCGCGGCGGTGCTGATCGCCACGGTGGTCGCCGCGCTGAATGCGACATCGACTGCGCGCCTAGCGGCTCGGCATCCAGAAGCCGGCGGGGTCTACGCGTACGGACGCATCCGGGTGAATCGGTTTGCCGGAGTGCTCGCGGGAACCGTCTTCTTGATCGGCAAGACCGCTTCGGCTTCGGCCGCTGCCTTGACCATCGGGCTCTATGTATGGCCGGGGCAGTCCAAAGTGGTGGCGTTGATCGCTGTCGTTGCTGTGTTGGCATTGAACCTGCGGGGGGTGGTGCGTTCCACTCGGGTTGCGGGGGCGATGGTGATCGTCGTCGTCCTCGTTCTGCTGGTCTTGGTGATCATGGCTGTCCTGCGTCTGTCGACCGACGGCGTATCAACCGGTGCAGTGGGTGGGCCCGACAACGCTCTGTCCGTGCTGGCCGCGAGCGCGCTTATTTTCGTCGCTTTCGCGGGGTACGCGCGGATCACCGTCCTGGGGGAGGAGGTTCGTAACCCTGCGCGAGTGATCCCACTTGCAGTCGCGGTCTCCTTCGCGATCGTGGCGAGCATCTATGTGGTTATCGCATTCGTGGTGTGGGTTGCCGCAGCCGACGGCTACTCCATCGGTCCGGCAGCGCTTGCCGATATCGCGGCGGCGATCGGTGGGGATGCGTTGGTGAGTGCGGTTGTCGTTGCCGCGGTGCTTGCGGCAGGTGCCGTATTGCTCAGCTTGATCGCCGGAGTTGGCCGGACGCTATTCGCGATGGCCGATCGTGGAGACGCACCTGGCTACTTTGCGGCAGTAAGCGAGCATCGCCGGGTGCCGCACCGGGCAGAGATCGCCGCCGCTGCGGGAGCTGCCGTGTTGGTGGCTGTCGGCGGGCTGACACTGGCCTTGGCGGTTTCGGCGGCCATGATCTTGACCTATTACGCCGTCGCGCACGTTTCGGCGATGCGCATCGAGCGCGCAGCGGGGTTCGGCGGGTGGGTGCTCGCCGCCACGCCGTTCGTGGGGTTGGTCGGCTGCGTGCTGTTGGTGGGGTCCGTGATCGCCTCAGGGTGACGAACCTCACGCTCGCTCCAGCAAGCACCTGCGCTTGCTATTGCAAGCATGTGGGTGCACACTGGGGTCATGGCACGAATCGAGGTTCCCGGGATCGGCGGATTCATCCGCGAACAACGGGACCAAGCCCAGATGTCGCTGCGGCAACTTGCCAAGGCGGCGGAGGTGTCCAACCCCTACCTATCCCAGGTGGAGCGCGGACTGCGTAAGCCCAGTGCGGAGATCCTCGGACGGATCGCCCAGGGTTTGCGCATCTCGGCCGAGACCCTCTACGTCCAGGCTGGAATCCTCGATGAGCGCGAGGGCGACGAAGCGGTCACCACCGCGATCGCGGCGGACGCCACCCTCACCGAGCGGCAGCGCACCACGCTGCTGCAGATCTACGCCGCATTCCAGGCGGAGAACAAAGCCGCCGAATCCACCAGTGAATCCGCCGATACGCCCACCAGCGAATCGGCGGCTCCCGAGAGCAAGGACGCATCATGAGCGAGAACACCACCCCCAAGAAGAAGGTGGCACCTACGGCCACCAGCGCCAAGCCGTCAGCCAAAGTGAAGTCGGCAGAGAAATCTGCCGCGAATTCCGGCGTGAAGACCGGCGTGAAGACCGGCACTGCGAAGAAGAAGACCGCTACCGCTAGCGCCTCGGCGAAGAAGACGACCGAGACCGCCACGCCCACCAGCACCTCCAAGTTCGAGTTCCCGAAGTTCGAGGTACCGAAATTCGAACTACCGAAGTTCGATCTCCCCAAGGTCGACCTGCCGAAGATCGATGTGCCGAAGATCGAGCTTCCGAAGGTGGATCTCCCGACCGTCGCCGTCCCCGAGCAGGTCAGCGCCCTGGCCGACCGCGGCGTGACACTCGTCCAAGACTCCGTCAAGAGCGCCCACCAGACTGCGGGGTCGGTGCGCAAGAACATCACCTCGACCGTGGTGCTCGTTCGCGAGGCCGTCGGCATCTAACCCCGAACGGGCAGTTTGGATGCATCGAAAGGGCAGTTGGCAAGCGTTCAACGCTTGCCAACTGCCCTTTCGCCATCTGCAAACTGCCCGTTCGGCGAGGTTGCGGGTAGGCGCACTTCAGGAAGGGCAGGTACCGTGAAGATGTGTTCGGAAACCTGCTGGGAAATGTGCAAGGCGTCGTCGTTCTCGTCCTGTGGGTCGTGCTACTGGGCTTGAAGGGTTTCGCCTTCATCGACTGTCTACGGGCCCCCACCCAGGTGTTCCCCGCCGTTGGCCGGCAATCGAAGATCCTGTGGCTGGTGCTCACCGGTCTCGCACTGTTGACCGGCCTGCTGCCGAATCTGACGTTGAGCCTGTTCGGTATCGCCGGCGCGGTGGTCGCGCTGATCTACCTGTTCGACATCCGCCCGAAGATCCAGGCGATCACCGGCCGCTGACGTTCGCGGGGCTCACTGCAAGGCGACCCGGATCCGCCGGAAACCCTTGCCCTTGTTCTCCACTTTGACAACGCGCATGGCTCCGACCTGCTTGGTGGAGGCCACGTGCGTTCCACCGTCTGCCTGTACATCCAGGCCCTTGATGTCCACGATGCGCACTACTTCGATCGAGGGTGGCAGCAAGTTCGTGGCGGTGCGGATGATGTCGGGAATCTCGAACGCCTCCGCCCGCGGTAACTCATAGGCCTCGATCGCGCGATCGGCTTCGACCTCCGCGTTGCAGGCCGCCTCGACGGCTTCTTTGAATCCGGGCGGCACTTCCTCGAGATTGAAGTCCAACCGGCCGGTGAGTGGATCCATATTCGAGCCGGTCACCAGCGCACCGAAGTCGCGAAACACCACACCGGAGAGCAAGTGCAGGCCCGAGTGCGTACGCATCAACGCTGTGCGTCGTTCGTCCTCGATGGCGCCGCGCACGGCGCCGCCGACGGGCGGCACCGGATCGCCCTCGGCCGGGATCAGTCGGATGTCATCGCCACGCCGCGCACCCTCGATCCGCGTTTGCACCCCACCCCACAGCAGTACTCCGTGATCCGGTGGTTGGCCGCCGCCGCCGGGGTAGAACGCCGAACGATCCAAAACAATGCCGTCGTCGCCTGCATCGAGGACGGTGGCATCCCACTCACGCACCGTGGAATCGAGCAGATCGAGTCGTTCGGTGTGATGGTGGACGGCCACGCCCTAACCCTTACCTTGAGCGGCCACGGCAGCCGCTGCGCTAGCTGCTGCTTGTGGATCGAGGTACTCCCCGCCGGGCACGAGCGGGTGCAGATCGGCGTCAAGCTGGTAAATCAGCGGAATCCCGGTAGGGATATTCAGCCCTGCGATGTCTTCGTCGGAGATACCGTCGAGGTGCTTGACCAACGCACGCAGCGAGTTTCCGTGCGCGGCGATGAGCACCGTCTTACCCACGCGCAGATCCTCGGCGACCACCACGTCCTGCCAGTAGGGCATCATCCGTTGCACCACATCCGCCAGGCACTCCGTGTTGGGGCGGGCTTCGGGCGGCAGCGCCGCGTAGCGGGGATCGTCGGTCTGGGCGAACGGATCATTCGGATCGATCGGCGGCGGGGGAACGTCGTAGCTGCGCCGCCACAACATGAACTGCTCCTCGCCGAACTCCTCGAGGGTCTGTTTCTTGTTCTTACCTTGCAGTGCTCCGTAGTGGCGCTCGTTCAACCTCCAGTTGCGTCGAACCGGAATCCACATCCGGTCCGCCGCTTCCAGCGCGAGCTGGCTAGTCCGAATGGCGCGGGTGAGCAACGACGTATGCACCACATCGGGCAACAGCCCACTCTCGGCGAGCAGTTCCCCGCCGCGAGCAGCTTCGGCCCGACCCTTGTCGGTCAGGTCGACATCCACCCAGCCGGTGAACAGGTTCTTCGCGTTCCACTCGCTCTCGCCGTGGCGGAGCAGGATCAGTGTGTAGGGAGCATCGCTCATGCGCCCATCCTGCCGGATCACGATTGCTGGGAGTCGGCGGTGTTATCAGTGCCATCAGTGCCATCTGTGCGATCAGTGTCGTTCGGCGCGAGATGACGGAATGCGTGCAGGTTGTCGGTAGGCAACCCCGCATTCAGCCGCCACTTCCATTCCTTGCGGATGGAGGAGGCGAAACCGAGTTCGAGGAGCAAGTTGAAGGCGCCGTCGGAGTACTCGGTGATGGCCCCGAAGATCCGGTCCAGTTCATCCGCGTTGATCGACTCCAGCGGAAATCGGCCCGTCAGGTAGATGTCGCCTAGGTGATCGACGCTGTAGGCCAATCCGTACATACGTTTGTTGCGCTCGAGTAGCCAGCGGTAGACACCGGCTTCGTTCTCATCGGGGTGTCGGATAACGAAGGCGTTGACCGTCATGGTGGCCTCACCGAAGGCGAACGAGGTGGTGGTTTGCAGTTTGTGCTCACCGGGAACAACAACCGCTATCGAGAACTCGTCGATGGGTTCGTATTCGAGTTCGTGTTCGGTCAGGAAGGCCCGCAGTGCTTGATTCGCGGCTTCCATCGCGACTCGACGTTGACTCATGGGCCCTACTGGGTGGAGGCGATTGCCGGCGCCGTGGTGGCCTCGCGCAGTGCCGCCCGATAGGTGGAAAGCAGCCCCTCGGTAGTGGCCTCCCAGCCGAAGTTCTGTGCGTGAGCGCGTGCTTTCGAGGACAGATCGGCTCGCAATTCCGGTGTGGTGACGATGCGCTCGATGGCGCGAGCGAAATCCGACGGGTCGTGGCCGTCGATCAAGATCCCGCCATCACCTACCGCCGTCGGCAACCCTCCGACCGCGGCGGCGATCACCGGTGTTCCGCACGCTTGCGATTCGATGGCGACCAGCCCGAAGGATTCGGAGTAAGACGGCACGACCGTGACATCCGCCGCGCGATACAAGTTGGCCAAGTCGGTGCGCGAACTCGGTGCGCGAAAGTCGATGCGGTCCCGGATGCCAAGTTCCTCGGAAAGTTCGACGAGCGAGTCAGGGCGATCGAGGCCGGTTCCTGATGGACCACCGCAGATGACAACGCGCATGCGCGAGCGAAGATCCGGTCGATTCGATAGCAAGGCCGCGATTGCGCGGATGAGGACATCGGGAGCCTTCAGCGGTTGGATACGGCCCACGAAGAGCACCACGATCTCGTCGCTTGCAAGACCCACATGTTCCCGGGGAGCACCGTTCGAGGCAGGAGTGAAGATCTGCAGATCCACTCCAGGGTGAATCACGTCGACCTTCTTCGGGTCCGCCCCGTACAAGTCGATGAGTTCGCGGGCTTCGGCCGATGTGTTCGCCGTCAGGCGACTTGCCGCTTCGACCACTTGCTCTTCGCCGATGATGCGAATGTCCGGTTCGGGGGTGTCCCCATCTGCGAGCTCGGCGTTCTTCACCTTCGCCATGGTGTGCATCGAGTGCACGAGCGGAACGCGCCACCGCTCGGACGCGAGCCAACCAACTTGTCCACTAAGCCAGTAGTGGGAGTGGATGAGATCGAACCAACCTTCGGGGCGCGCTGCTTCGACTCGCATAACACCTGCGGTGACGGCGCACAGTTGTCCGGGGAGATCGTTCTTCACCAGCCCCTCGTACGGCCCCGCAGTGATGTGACGAACGAGCACACCAGGTGCGAGTTCCACGTTCGAGGGCAATTGCGAGGACGTGCCTCGAGTGAAGATCTCTACTTCGGTCCCAGCCTCGGCGAGTCGACGGGCCGTCTCGACCACGTACACGTTCATGCCGCCGGCGTCGCCGGTTCCCGGTTGGTCGAGCGGAGACGTATGGATCGACAGCATCGCCACCCGCCGCGGTTGCCCAGCGCGGGCCGCTGAAGGCAGCGGGCTAACGGCGGGCATCCCCGTAGTGTCCCGCACCGCAATGGCCGAGACCAACGGTGGTGTTGCTAGTTGCTTGCTTGGTCTTCCAGCGAGACGGCCACGTAGGGCTCCCCTGTCACGATCGTGACCACTCGGCGGGACACCGAGACTGCGTGGTCGGCGTAACGCTCGTAATAGCGAGATAGCAGCGTGACGTCGATTGCCTCCTCCACGCCGTACTTCCAGGACGGGGACAAAACGATGGTGAACAACTCTCGGTGCAAGCGGTCCATCTGCTCATCGTGTTGAGCGATGTCAGTACACAAGGCGACATCCTTGGTGGCGATCACCGAGCCGGTCTTGGAGACGATTGCCTCGGCAAGTGCACCCATTTCGGCGAAGGTAGCGCGCAGTTCCTGCGGCACGGCCACTTTCGGGAAGCGCATTCGGGCCTGCTTGGCTACGTGCTCGGCGAGATCGCCCATGCGTTCCAACGAACTGGAGATCCGCAGCGCACCGATCACTACCCGCAGGTCGGTCGCGACGGGCTGCTGGAGCGCCACGAGTTCGTAGCACCGTTCCTCGACATCGCTGGCGAGGGTGTCGACTTTGGCATCGAAGTCGATGACCGCCTCGGCAAGTGGCAGATCCGCGTCCAACAGCGCCTGTGTGGCGCGGTTCATGGCGGAACCGACCAATCGGGTCATCTCGACCAAATCGTCATTCACCCGGTCGAGTTGCTCGTAGTAAGCCGCGCGCATAACCGAATCCTGACGTCGAGAAGCAAATGTGATTCCCAAGCCTACGCCTAGGAAAGAGCGCCACTCGTCCACAACATGAACAAAAAATGACCAGTAGGGGAACGTTTGGAATTCCAGGTGAACGCTCGGCCAATCATGTGCCGCTCTGGCCTCTCGTGAGGGAGCGAAGTGGTCTTGCGCCCCTATCCTGCGTGGGTGGCATTGCGACGACGAGGCGAGTCGGCCCAGGCGCCTGCGGCGAGTGGTTCGGTTCTCCGCCCCGCGGTTCCTGACGAGGTCATCCGCGTCCTGTCTGTCCTTCCCTCGGCTTCGATCGTCACCGCGCCTGATGGCGCCGTCCTTCGGGCGAGTTCGCGTGCACTCGCCCTGGGGTTGGTGAATCGCAGCGCTCTCACCATCGGCGATATCGCTCGCCTCGTTGAGCGAGTCAGTGACGACGGAAATGCCCGGGAACAGGAGATGCGGGTACGACGCCCACCCCTCGGGCGCGAACTCTTGGAACTGCGCGTCCGTGCTGCCGCGCTCGGCACCGGCGCAATATTGGTGTTGATCGACGACCTCGCAGAAGAGCGACGGGTCGATGCGGTGCGACGTGACTTCGTTGCGAACGTCAGCCACGAACTCAAGACCCCCGTCGGTGCTCTCTCTTTGCTGGCCGAGACCGTGCTTTCCGCCGCAGATGATCCAGAGCAGGTTCGCCACTTCGCCGACCGCATGCAGATGGAGGCGTCCCGCTTGAGTTCGCTGATTCAAGACGTGATCGATCTTTCACGCCTGCAAAGCGATGATCCGATGACGCGTGCTGAAGTCGTCAGCGTGGATGAACTCATCAGCCGCGCTTTCGAGGAGGTTCGCACCCTGGCGGCTGGCCACGAAATCGAGCTGGTACGTGGCGGCCAAAGCGAGGCAGAGGTCTACGGCGATCGAGGCCAGCTGCTGACAGCGCTGCGGAATCTGCTCACGAACGCGATCGTCTACTCGCCGAACAACACTCGAGTGGCTGTCTCGTCGGCGATGAAGAGTGGAATCGTCGAAATCGCCGTCAAGGACCAGGGGATCGGTATCCCCGGACACGATCTCGACCGCATCTTCGAGCGCTTCTACCGTGTGGATCCCGCTCGTTCGAGAGGGACCGGGGGAACCGGTCTCGGTCTCGCGATCGTCAAGCACGTGTGTCAAAACCATGGCGGTGAGTGCACTGTGTGGTCCGAGGTAAACACTGGGTCAACCTTCACTTTGCGATTACCCGCCTACGACCCGCAAACGGGGACTGCCCGCGAGCCTGAGGAGTTGGAGATGGACATCGTCGCGTTTCCCGATGACGGAGGATTGTGATGACCCGGGTACTAGTGGTCGAGGACGAAGAGTCCTTCTCCGAAGCCTTGACCTTCATGCTCGAGCGCGAAGGCTACGAAGTGACTGTCGCCGCCGACGGCAACTCAGCCATCGACCAATTCGATCAGGTTGGCCCCGATCTTGTGTTGTTAGATCTGATGTTGCCGGGGTTGCCCGGAACCGAGGTCTGCAGACTCATCCGGGGCAAGTCCCAGGTGCCCATCATCATGTTGACCGCGAAGGACGGTGAGGTCGACAAGGTCGTCGGGCTCGAACTCGGGGCGGACGATTACGTCACCAAACCGTTCTCATCACGCGAATTGCTGGCACGGTTGCGGGCGGTTCTTCGTCGCCACGGGGATCTCGATGAACTACTGCCCGCGGCAGTGGAGGCTGGTCCCGTACGCATGGACGTGGAGCGGCACGTGGTCACGGTCCGCGGCGAGCAGATCACCATGCCGCTGAAGGAGTTCGACCTACTGGAGATCCTGGTGCGAAACGCTGGCCGCGTACTCACGCGCGCGCAACTCATCGATCGCGTGTGGGGATCGGACTATGTGGGCGACACCAAGACCCTCGATGTCCATGTGAAGCGGTTGCGCGCCAAGGTCGAGCAGGATCCGGCTCACCCTGTGCACCTGGTGACCGTGCGGGGTCTGGGCTACAAATTCGAGGCCTAGGCGAAGCCTCCAACACCCCTAGGCAGCCGGTGGAACCGGCTCTATTCCCTCGTAGTAACCGACCGGGGGAACCACCAAGACATCGACCCGGGCGATCCCTGCGCGTTCGAATTGCAAGGCGACCGGAACGTAACTGCTTTCCGCCGCGTTGAAGTCATAGGAGTTGATCCACAGTTCTGCCTCATAGCCGAAGCCGACGGAATCACCAGGCAGCAGGTCGACGGTTTCGCCCGTGACGAACGCTGGCAGGCCGTTGATCTGCACACCGAGCAGGCGGTCTGCTTCCGGATCGCCGTTGATGATCCGGGTTGCCAAAGTCACGCTGGAGGAACCCTCCGGGCCCCGAACCAACAACAGGTTCTCAGCCCGGACGTTTCCGACTTGGGCTTGCACACCGTCACCGGTGAGATCATCGGATTGCATGGTGGTCATGGCACCTTGCCCGTTGAAACAGCCGGTCAGGACGAGGCTGGCTGCTGCGAGTGCGCCAGCGAGGACAGCAAGCGGAGATCGTGAGGTACGCACAGCCACAGACTAACGGGCAAAGGTGCGGTGCTAGAATCGGCGATCCGGAAAGGGGTTCTCGCCAATGGCATTCAACGTCGGAGACACGGTCGTCTACCCGCACCACGGGGCTGCACTCATCGAATCCGTGGAGATGAGGAAGATCAAGGGAGAGGATCGGGAGTACCTAGTGCTCCGAGTCGCCCAAGGCGATCTCACCGTTCGCGTCCCCGCGGACAACGTCGATCTCGTAGGAGTTCGCGACGTCGTCAACGCTGAGGGCCTGGACAAGGTCTTCAACGTCCTGCGCCAGCCCTACACCGAGGAGCCGACCAACTGGTCGCGTCGTTACAAGGCCAATCTCGAGAAATTGGCTTCCGGCGATGTCATCAAGGTCGCTGAGGTGGTTCGTGATCTGTTCCGCCGGGAGCAGGAGCGTGGCCTTTCCGCCGGCGAGAAGCGCATGCTGGCCAAGGCCCGCCAGATCCTGGTAAGCGAGTTGGCCCTGGCCGAGAAGACCGACGAGGACAAGGCCGAGGCCATCCTCGACGAGGTCCTCGCGTCCTGACGCGATTCCTCCGATGAGCGAGCCGCCGGCCCACGGGCGGGTAGCCGCTTTGGTCCCGGCCGCCGGGCGAGGCGAACGGCTCGGGCCAGGTGCCCCCAAGGCCCTTCGTGAACTCGCCGGTACCCCGATGCTCGTCCATGCGGTGAAGGCGCTCGCGGCCAGCCCTCTTGTCGACCTGGTGGTGGTTGCTGCCCCGGCTCAGAGCGTCGAGGAAGTCCGTTCGTTCCTCATCGACCCGGAGTTCGGGGCAGAGGTCACTGTCGTGGCAGGCGGTGAAACTCGATCGGAGTCTGTTGCCCGAGCCCTCATTGGGCTTCCCGAAGACGTGGACGTGGTCCTCGTGCACGATGCGGCGCGGCCACTTGTCCCCGTGGAAGTCGTCACCGCGGTGGCTTCGGCGGTGCGCGAGGGGCATCAGGCGGTTATTCCGGTTGTCCCCGTTGTCGACACCATCAAGTCAATCGACGACGACGGTCGGATCCTGGGCACCATTCCCCGCGCTGGACTGCGCGCCACGCAAACTCCTCAAGGCTTTGATCGCGAGTTGTTGCAGCGAGCCCACGCCGAAGTCGATGAAGCCGTTACCGACGATGCCGGGATGGTCGAATCCCTTGGCGTCGAGATCCACGCCGTCGACGGTCACGAGGAATCGTTCAAGGTGACCAGGCCGATTGATGTCGTGCTCGCCGAGTCGGTCATCGCCAGGCGACGGTCCCGATGAATGGGCAGCCCTTCGCGCCACGCGTGGGTGTCGGAACCGATGTCCATGCTTTTGCCGACGGGCGGGCGCTGTGGTTGGCCGGACTGCTGTGGCCCCAGGAAGTTGGATTGGCCGGCCACTCCGATGCTGATGTCGCATCCCACGCCATCTGCGATGCGATCCTTAGCGCTGCCGGGCTCGGTGACCTCGGATCCCTCGTTGGTACCGATGATCCGCAGTGGAGCGAGGCCTCGGGCGTCAGTTTGATCGCGCATGCCGCAGCCACCGTGCGCGCAGCTGGGTTCACGATCGTCAACGCTTCGGTGCAGGTGATCGGCAATCGACCTCGGATCGGAACTCGGCGGCAAGAAGCTCAAGACGTACTGTCCGCAGCGCTCGGGGCTCCTGTCAGCGTCTCCGGCACGACAACCGATGGGTTGGGTCTCACCGGGCGCGGCGAGGGAGTCGCGGCGATTGCAGTGGCTCTCGTGTCTAGTATTGCGAACAGTTAGACGTTCGTTCAGAACAATCGCAAAGACGGGAATCCCATGAAGAAGACCCTCGCCGCCACCGCGGCGATCGCCCTTGCCGCTGTTGGTTTCGCGACCCCGGCTGCTGCCTACGACCGCGACGCCTACGGTTACGCCGCCGAACACATGATCGGCTACAAGGACATCCCCGCCTCGCTCAACGCGAAGAAGGGGGCGGTCTTCAACGCCCTTCCCGGGTCATCGAACTACGTCTGTGGTGACAGCGAGAAGACAGTGCAATTCCCCGGCGGTGAGCATGACTTCTTCATTGCTTACAACGGCAAGCGTGGAACCGACGGCGTGAATGTCATGGTCAGCCAGTACGCGTCGAGCAAGAAGGCAATCGCGGCCTTCGAGAAACTCAAGACGGCATTGGAGCGTTGCGAAGGCCCCAAGAGCGGTCAAGAAAACTACGGCACCGACGATGATCCGCAGATTGACACGTGGTCGCGGTTGACTACCACCGGCGTCGTTCCGCTGGTCACGGTCGCCGGTGTGGAGTCGGTGTTCATCAATGACAACTATGAGGACGTCACCTCCGGCACTGCCAGTGATCGCTACACCAGCGATACTTACAACGTCTACACACTGGTAAATGACGTCATCATCAACACCAGCCGCTCCACTGGCTCGGAGTTGAACATGCCTACGAAGGAGCGCCGCGCCGTCAATCAGGTGGCCTTCAACGCAGTAACCCGCTGGGTTGACTAAGGCCTGAGCCGGCTTCGGGGACGAAGCCGGCCGCTGCCTGCCTGCCCGGTACTGTCACCCCGTGCCGATTCAGCTTCACGACACCTCTTCGCGCAGTGTCCGCGAGTTCGCGCCCCTCCGCGATGGGCGAGTGGGTATGTACGTGTGTGGAGCGACAGTCCAAGGGCCTCCCCACGTTGGGCACATCCGCAGTGGGGTGGCGTTCGACATCGTGCGGCGCTGGCTGACCGAGCGCGGCTACGACGTCACCTTCATCCGCAACGTCACCGATATCGACGACAAGATCCTGCACAACGCCGGTCACGAGGACGTGCCCTACTGGGTGGTCGCGATGCGCAACGAGCGCGCGTTCACCTGGGCTTACGACGTTCTCGGGTGCCTGCCGCCCACCTACGAACCACGCGCCACGGGGCACATCCCGGAAATGGTCGCGCTGATGCAGCGGCTAGTCGATGCCGGCTTCGGTTATGCCGCGAATGGTGACGTCTACTTCGATGTCCGCGCGTACTCGGAGTACGGCTCGTTGAGCGGGCAAAAGCCCGACGACATGCTCGCGGCCGAAGACGCTGAAGCGCGCGCGAAGCGTGATCCGTTGGACTTCGCGATGTGGAAGGGGGCCAAGGAGGGCGAGCCGTCGTGGGACACCCCTTGGGGCCCGGGTCGCCCCGGTTGGCACATCGAATGCTCGGCGATGGCCCACAAATATCTCGGTGAGAGCTTCGACATCCACGGCGGTGGTTTGGACCTGGTGTTCCCGCACCATGAGAACGAGATCGCGCAATCGAAGTGCGCGGGTGATGGCTTCGCGAACTACTGGTTGCACAACGCGTGGGTCACCACCGCTGGGGAGAAGATGAGTAAGTCCCTGGGCAACTCGCTGCTGGTGTCCGAAGTGGTGCAGCGGGTGCGTCCGATCGAGCTGCGTTACTACCTCGCAGGCGCCCACTACCGATCCACGCTGGAGTTCTCCGATGAGATGGTGACCGACGCCGGTCAAGGTTTCCAGCGCATCGAAGGTTTCATCACCCGCGCAATCGAAACCCTCGAGCTCGAGGAAGTACCGGTGGACGGCAACACCCGCGTACCGGCCTTCGACGAAGCGATGGATGACGACATCAACACTCCGCAGGCCATAGCCGTGATCCACGGTGTTGTCCGCGAGGGAAACACCGCCCTTGCCGCTGGCGATCGTGACAGCACGCGGGCTCATGTTGTGTCCGTTGTTTCGATGCTCGATGCCCTCGGCCTCAACCCGCTCGCTGAGCATTGGATGGCTGGGCGCACCGGAGACCGGCTGGTCGATGTGGTGGACGATCTCGTGCGCGTTGCCCTCGAGCAACGCCAGGCGGCACGGGAGCGAAAGGACTATGCCGCTGCCGATGCCATTCGAGATCAACTCACCGCAACGGGCATCGTGATCGAGGACACCCCGGACGGTCCGCGCTGGAGCGTTAGCGAGAGCGCCGATGGCCGGTAACTCCCAGCGGCGTGGGGCTAAGCGCGACTCGGCCAAGAAGAAGGGCGCCACGACTGGCTCGGGCGGTCAACGCCGTTCTGGGCTCAAGGGCAAAGGGCCCACACCCAAGGCGAGCGAGCGTGTGCACCATCCGGCCGCTAGGCGGGCGCGCAAGCAAGCGGCGACCAAGCCGCGAAAGTCGCCGGTGCCCGGCGATGTCGTGATCGGGCGCAATCCGGTGCTTGAGGCGTTGCGCGCGGGGGTGCCCGCCACGGCGCTCTATCTGCAGGTGCGCGCTGATCCCGACGAACGTTGGCGGGAATCGCTGGCTCTCGCGCAGACGGCGGCGGTTCCGGTGTTCGAGGGTTCGCGCTCGGACCTCGACGAACTCGCCCACGGGGGTAACCACCAAGGACTCGTGCTGGCTATCGAGGATTACGAGTACGCAGACCTCGCTGATGTTGCCACCGGAAACCTCCTAGTGATGCTCGACGGCATCACCGACACCCACAACGTCGGCGCCATCGCGCGTTCGGCTGCAGCGTTCGGCGCGAGCGGGCTCGTGCTTCCCGCGCGTCGATCCGCCGGGGTCACGGCATCGGCGTGGAAGGCCTCCGCCGGTGCACTGTCGCGGCTGCCGGTCGCGCGCGTCACGAATTTGCGAGCCAGCCTGGGTGAACTGCATGACGCTGGCTGGATGTCTATCGGTCTCGAAGCCGATACCGACGTCACCTTCGATGACATCGACAACGACGTCCTCGCCGACAAAGTGGTTCTGGTCGTTGGGTCCGAAGGCGCAGGGCTGTCCCGCCTCGTCGCCGAGACATGCGATTTCCTGGCGAGCATCCCGATGGTGCGCGAACAGGAATCGTTGAACGCCTCGGTCGCCGCGGGGATCGCTTTGAATGCGATCTTTGCCCGTCGCTAGTCGCCCTCGGGTGGGACAACGATGCGTAGTTCGGCGGTGGCGTCGTCGACCGAACCGGAACGCGAACCGATGACGGCCCGCTCGTCGGGTTTCGTCACCAACACGGTGTCGACGTAACTGCGCACTGCGTCAAGGAACGGAACGCTGTGCCCGGCTTGCTCGGATAGGTACCAGCGGTGTTCGAGGACTTCGTGGAAGATCTGTGCAGGTTCCATTCGCGAACGTAAGTCGGCTGGCACTTCAGCCATCGCCTTCTCGAAGCGTTCGGACACCCAACGGTGCGCGGCGAATTCCTCATCCTGTGGCTCGAGCCCGATTTTTACCCGGTAAGAGTCGAGATCATTGAGCAGGCGCCGTGCTTGGTTCTCCTCCACGTCCAAGCCGGTGAGCCGGATCAGTCGCCGTGAGTGGTGACCGGAATCGACCACCTTGGGCTGCACGATCATCTGGGACCCGCTCACATCGGTGATCGTCTGTAGTTCCGCGAAATCGAATCCGAGTTCGTTCAAGCGTCGAATACGCGCTTCCAGTGGATAGCGGTCATCGCGAGTGAACGTGATCGGTGAAGTGATCTCCTCCCATAGGGAGTCGTATCGCGTGCGCAGGCTCACGCCGATCACGATCGGATCGATGTCGTCCTGTAGGCGTTCGCCTGCTTGCAGATCCATCAACTCACCGGCCACGTTGGTGGCTGCTGTTTCGAGATCGTAGGTCCGTTGGCCATCGGTCAGGTGACCATGTAGTTCTCCGGTTTCGGCATCGACCAGGTAGGCCGCGAAGGCACCGGCATCGCGGCGGAACAGGGTGTTGGAAAGCGAGCAGTCATTCCAGGAGAAGCCGGCCAGATGCAGCTGCACCAGAAGCACCGCGAGTGCATCCAGTAAGCGCTCGGCCGTCTCGGCGCGCAGTGTCGAGGAGAACAGCGCGCGATAGGGCAGCGAGTACTGCAGGTGCTTGGTGATCAAGGCCGCAGGTAATGGTTCACCGTCGCTTTCGAATCTCTCGGAGACGATCGCAACCGGTTCGACCGCCGGGATCTCGCGCCGATTCAAGTCGGTGAGGAGTCGATACTCGCGCTCGGCGAGTTCGAACTCGACCTCCTTGATCGCGTAGACGGTTCCTTCGAGGCGAACGAATCGCACGATGTGTCGGGAGATGCCGCGCGGCAGCGCCACCACCACGTCCTCGGGCCACTGTTCGAG
>CAZWIW010000007.1:24518-56071 GCA_964634545.1 uncultured Rubrivirga sp. | reverse complement strand
ACACCCGAGCAGAACCCTCGAACACCTCCACCGGAATGCCCGCGTTCTTCACCACCGCACCCTCCGGCGCCAACGAACCCGACAAGATCGTGATCCCGCCGGTGACGCCGATCGGGTTGTCCATCGTCCGAACGACCTTGCCATCGACCGGCGGCAAATCGAGATCAGCCAAGTTCTGAGCCATCGTCTTGCCGGTAACCGTCATGCAGTCCCCATGCAATAGCCCTTCGTCAAGGAGCGCCTTCAACACGACAGGCACACCACCCACATGATCGAGGTCGTACATCAGGTACTCACCGAAAGGCTTCAGATCGGCGATGTGCGGCACTCGCTCACCGATCCGGTTGAAATCGTCGATGCTCAGATCGATGCCAACCTCATGAGCAATCGCGGGCAGGTGCAAAACAGCGTTGGTAGATCCGCCAAGCGCCATGATCATCGTGATCGCGTTCTCCAACGACTGCTTCGTAATGATGTCGCGCGCCGTGATGCCTTGCCGCAGCATCTCGACCACGGCTTCCCCGCTTCGCCGGGCCAATGTGTCGCGCCGCGCATCAACGGCCGGAGGTGATGACGATCCCAGGAGGGAAAGCCCCATCGCTTCGGCGGCGCTAGCCATCGTGTTCGCGGTGTACATCCCGCCACACGTTCCCGCGCTCGGGCACACGGCTCGCTCGATGCGATCGACGTCCTCATCGTTCATCAACCCGCGAGCGCGCGCTCCGACCGCTTCGAACGCGGTGACGATATTCACCGTTTCCTCGGTTCCGTCGGTCAATTTCACCCGTCCGGGCAGCAACGATCCCGCATAGAGCAACACCGAGGCGATATCCAGGCGACCGGCGGCCATCATCATCGCTGGAATCGATTTATCGCAACCAACGAGCGTGACCATGCCGTCGAGCCGTTCAGCCTCCACCACCGTCTCCACCGAATCCGCGATCACCTCGCGGCTCACCAGCGAGAAGTGCATCCCCTCGTGACCCATGGATATGACGTCGGACACCGTGATGGTGCCGAACTCCATCGGGAAGCCACCACCGGCTTCGATACCTTGGGCAACACTCACCGCAATGTCCCGCAGCGACATGTTGCAAGGAGTGATCCGGTTGTAACTATTGGCGATACCGATCTGCGGTTTCGCGAAATCAGCATCGTCCATGCCCAGCGCGCGCAACATCCCCCGATTCGGCGCGCGGTCTGGACCATCGGTGACGAGATAGCTTCTGGGTTTCATCAACGGGGGTTTCGACATTCTCGTAGTCTAGGAACCAAGAGATGTCGGGGGAGTCACAGCGGGGGTACGAAGACGGCCGCACACGATCGAAAGAGAGCGACGTGACGTACCGAACAATCATCAATCCCCAGCAACTACATGCACTTACCGAATCCGACAGCGAACTAGTGATACTCGACGCGCGGTTCTCCCTCGATGATGAAGAGTGGGGAGATCGGGCATTTGCTGAGGATCACATCCCGGGCGCGCAGCGTGCGGATCTGGCCCGCCATCTGTCGGGTCCGATCATTGAAGGGAAAACGGGTCGCCGGCCTTTCCCGCGAGCCGAGGACTTCGCCGAAATCGTGCGCGGATGGGGTGTCGGGCCGCGTACACAAGTGGTTGTCTACGACGCTGACCGCGGATTGATGGCCGCATCCCGGGTGTGGTTCATGTTGCGCTGGCTCGGCCATGACGATGTCGCCGTTCTGGACGGTGGTTTGCCAGCATGGATCGAGGCCGGGTATCCGCTCACTAGCGATGTGCTTGCGCCACCCGTGCCGTCGTCGTCGTTCGTTCCCAGGGAGCGAACGGAAATGGTTGCCGATGTGATGGAGGTCGATTCCGTGCGTGAATCACAACCCACGCGCGTGTTCGATTCCCGCGGACCTGAGGGTTACCACGGACAGGGCAAGTACTACGACCCCGTGCGGGGCCACATCAAGGGTGCAGGTCTTGCCGATCGAGCGGAGACGATCACCGACGACGGGCGCTTCCGCTCCCCCGAACAATTGCGCGAGCATTACGAATCACTTCGAGCCGGCCAAGAACCCAGCGACATCATCTTCTACTGCGGATCGGGAGTCACCGCTGCGCAGAACGTCCTGGCCATGGAGCATTCCGGCCTGCCCGGGGCGCGCATGTATGTCGGTTCGTGGAGTGAGTGGATCATCGAGCCGGAACGTGAGGTGGAACTGTGAGGCGTCCCTATCGTTTCGCCCTGATCGGCTGCGGCTTCTTCGCCCAGAATCATCTGCATGCGTGGGCGCAAATGCCCGATGTTGAACTCGTTGCAACGTGCGACATCGACGCCGATTCCGCCCGCAGCGCTGCGCAGACCTTCGGGGGAAGGGCCTACACCGACGCAGCCGAGTTGTTCGCGAACGAGGAATTGGACTTCGTCGACATAGCCACCACTCCCCCAACCCACCGAATGATGGTCGAATTGGCAGCCCAGCATGGCGTCGCGGCTATCTGCCAAAAGCCACTGGCATGGGATATGAACGACGCCAAAGCGATGGTGGCAGCCATGGCCGAGAAGGGTCTTCCGTTCATGGTGCACGAGAACTTTCGCTTCCAGTATCCGATGCGCAAGGTGAAGGAAGTCCTAGATAGCGGTGCGATCGGCAGACCGTTCTTCGGGCGAATCAGTTTCCGAACCGCGCACGACGTCTACTCCGCCCAGCCATGGTGCATGGACGCCGAACGCATGATCATCGCTGATGTCTCCGTGCACCAGTTCGATCTCACGCGCTTCTTCCTTGGCGAACCCGAACGGCTATTCACCGACGCGATACGGGTGAATCCGAAGATCAAGGGAGAGGATGTCGCGACGATCGTGCTGCACCTTCCGGGCGCGACATGCATCGTCGATACCAGTTACGAAAGCAAGTCCGATCACAACACCTACCCGCAGACGTTCGTCACCATCGAGGGAACCGAAGGCACAGTGACACTCGGGGCCGACTACCACTTGCAAGTTGTCTCCCCCGAGGGTGTGCGGGAGGAAAGGCTGGCTATCCCCGATCACTCGTGGACGTCCGAGCCGTGGAATTGCATCCAGGACAGCGTGGTGAACGTCCAGCGCCATTGGGTCGATTGCCTGACCAACGGCACGACGCCCGAAACCAGCGGAGCGGACACGCTTCGAGTCCTGGACCTGACGCTGGGGGCCTACCAATCCCTCGAATCCGGTGAGCCCTACCGCGCGGGAAGCATGTTGTGACACAAACAGTCCACCTAGGTGATCTCTCGGTCACCATCGATGGAATCGACCTTCGGGATATCCGTTGGCACGGTCATGAGGCTGTTCGGCGAATCTATCCCGTCTTCCAAGACCGCAATTGGACGAATCGACCTTTCCTGATCGAGACCCAGGAGGTGAGCGAGGGTTCCGAAGGTGTGACCGTGCTTGCCACCGGGACGGGGTCCTTCGATGCGAAGCCTCTTGACTGGCGGGTCGAGGTAGACATTCGACCAACGGGCATCTCGTATCGCTTTCTAGCGGAGGCGTCGTCGTCGTTCCTGCGCAACCGATTGGGAATGTGCGTGCTTCATCCGATGTCGGCTTCGGGCGCACAGGTCAGCGTGGAACACGTTGATGGCACGGTTGAGGACAGTGCACTGCCCATTGAACTCTTGCCGTTCCAGCCGTTCGTGGACATGCGAGCGATTACTCACGAACTTCCCGATGGCGGACGGGCAACTGTGCGATTGCTCGGTGAGACCTACGAGATGGAAGACCACCGGAACTGGACCGATGCGTCCTTCAAGACGTACTGCACGCCGATTACGTTGCCTTTCCCGATCGAGGTCGCTGCGGGTGATCGAATCGAGCAGTCGATCGAGGTGTCCTTCGCCGGCGGTGGCGGCACAACCGCCAAGCTTGAGTCTCCGATTGAGATTGCCGTCCATGATGCCGTTACCGAACTCCCCGGATTGGGCGTATGCCTGAGTGCAGACGACCTAGCCAGGCAGGATGCGCAATTACTGGAACTCGCCGCCCTGGAACTCGACCACGTGCGTGTGGATGTCGAAGCGACATCACCTGATGCCGTCGCCACTGTTACCCGCGCCTCAGCGGTAGCTGCGGAAATCGGCACGGCTTTGCACGTGGCCACCACATGCTCCGACCCTGCTGATTTGACCGTGTTCGCGGATCTACCGGACAACGTCATTGAGCGTGTTCGCACTCTCTACGTGTTCAGCTCCAAGGACAAGGTCACTTCGGATTCGTGGGCGAATGATGCGCGGATCGCGCTTGGAGATGGCTGGTCAGCGGTGCTGCTCGGCGGCGGTACCGATCTGTACTTCACCGAACTCAATCGCGAGCCACCGGACCCGCTCGCCTTCGATGCGCTCAATTTCTCACTTAATCCGCAGGTGCATGCCTTCGATGATCGAACGCTGATCCAAAACTCGATGACCCAGCAGGTAGTGGCAGCAGACGCGCCGCGCATCACCGACCCGGCGAGGATCTCGGTCTCTCCCATCAGCCTGCGGCCTCGCTTCAACCCCAATGCGACAGACCCCGCTTCGGACGTCAGCAACACCGATCTACCCAACGATGTCGATGCCCGTCAGCAAACCTATTTCGCGGCCAACTGGACTGCCATGAGCATCAAATACCTCGCAGCACCGGGCACTATCGACACCGCTACCTACTTCGAGGCCTTCGGCTGGAAGGGCCTCGGCGAGCCGGGCGCGCACTTCCCCGTATGGAAGGTCTTCGCCTCGCTCGCCGGTATGACCCATGCCCACGTTTGTGAATCCTCTGCGCCCGAGGCTGTGGATGCCCTTATCGCCAGTAACGACGAGAAGCGCATCGCACTCGTTGCCAACTGGACAGCCCACGAGCAGTCGGTTCGAATCGGTGAGATAGGTACCTATTCGATTGCTCCCCACGATCTGACCATCATCTCCCTACCCCTCAATTGAAAGGCGATCATGCGACCTGCTCCCAGCTTGCCCCCCACCAACGAGCTCTTCCGGATGGATGGAATGCGCGTGCTTCTCACCGGAGCCGGCGGTGCCATCGGATCGGTTCTCGCGAAGGCCTTCGCCGATCTCGGCGCAGTCGTTGCCGTCCATGACCTCAACCTCGACAAGGTGCAGTCGCTTGCACAGGAGATCATCGAAGCCGGGGGAAACGCGTTCCCGCTCGCCGCGGACATCGCCGATCCCGAGCAATGCACTGAACTCATCGATGCCACCGTGAGTGCCCTTGGTGGACTCGATGTATTGGTCAACGGAGCAGGCATAAATCGGCGCAAACCCATCCTCGAAGTGACCGTCGATGATTTCGATGCCATCACAGCCGTGAATATGCGCGCGGTTTACCTCCTTAGCCAAGCCGCACACCCGCACCTCAAGCAGTCTGGGCACGGATCGATCGTCAACTTGAGTTCGCTCAGCGCCCGCTACAGCTTCAACACGATTTCGGTGTACGCCGCCACGAAGGCGGCGGTTTCGGGAATGACGCGCAGTTTCGCCCGCGAATGGGCGAACGACGACATCCGCGTCAACTGCATCGAACCCGCCGTGGTGCAGACCGAGTTCACCAAGCCGCTGTGGGGTGAAGACCACCGATACCGCTGGTTCGGCGACACAACCCCGATCGGGCGGTTAGCCCAGGCGGAGGAACTCGTCGGAGCCGTAGTCTTCTTGGCCACCCCGGCGTCCAGCTACATCACCGGCCAGGCAATCGTCATCGAAGGCGGCATCCTGGCCGGCGGCGACTGGGACTCCTACGCGGAGACAAGCTCCTGACGCTGTTCACCGAGTCCACTGATTCCCAGCGTCATCACATCACCAGCATGCAAGTAGCCGGGCTCAGGCATACCCATCGCAACTCCGGGGGGTGTTCCGGTGTTCACCAGATCCCCGGGTTCGAGAACCATGAACTGACTCACGTGGTGCAGGATCACAGCGGTGTTGAAGATCATGTCGTGGGTCGAGCCGGTCTGTCGGCGCTCGCCATTGACGTCGCACCACAGGTCCAAGCCGGCGTCGAGGTTCACCTCATCCGCAGTCACGAGCATCGGTCCACACGGGTTGAAGGTCTCGCAGGACTTGCCTTTGATCCATTGGCCACCGCCGCGATTGAGTTGCCAATCACGCTCAGAGACGTCGTTGCTGACCGTGAAGCCGGCAATATGTTCCAGCGCTTGCTCCGGTGATTCCAGATAACGGCACTGCTTGCCAATGACCACGGCCAGCTCAACTTCGTAGTCGACCTTGGTCGCCCCACGGGGAATGCGGACGTCGTCGTAGGGACCGACGAGACAATTCGGGGCCTTGGTGAACAAAATCGGCTCCTCGGGAACCTTCATACTGGATTCGTTCGCGTGATCCACGTAATTCAGGCCCACACACAAGATCGTGCTCGGGCGCGCAATAGGAGCACCGACGCGACCGGTGACTACCTGCAGCGAATCTGGATCGATCCCGCGAAGCTGCTCCATGCCGCCTGATGCAAAGAAGCCAGGATCGAAATCGTCGATCACTGAGGAGGCATCCCGATAACTCCCGTCCGCCGCCACGATGGCGGGAACCTCTCCCCCGATGTCGCCGATTCGAACCAACCGCATAGGTGCATCCTTTCGATGTGTCGTCGTTGTTCTTTCTTGGTCAAGTTGGGGGAAACGCGCAGTTTCGGGGCGATTCCGGGGGAAGCGAAGCGAATCCCCCGGAATCCGGGGGAAACGTCCAGGGGTTAGCCGGTGACGGCGCCCTTCGAGGCGCTACCCACCAGCTTGGTGTACTTCGCCAACACGCCTCGGGTGTAGCGCGGTGGTAACGGCGCGAAGGATTCCCGCCGCTTCGCCAACTCCGCGTCATCCACCAGCAGATCAAGAGTCCGATTCGGGATGTCGATGCGGATCTTGTCGCCATCACGGACCAACCCGATCGGTCCACCATCCACTGCTTCCGGCGATACGTGACCCACGCACAGGCCGGTTGTGCCGCCGGAGAAGCGCCCGTCGGTGATGAGTAGGACGTCCTTGCCCAATCCAGCACCCTTGATGGCTCCGGTGATCATCAACATCTCGCGCATACCTGGACCACCCTTGGGGCCCTCATAGCGAATAACCACGACGTCGCCAGCTTGGATGCTGCCATCCTCGAGAGCCGCCATCGCCGACTGCTCCCGCTCGAACACCCGCGCGGTCCCCTCGAACACCTCGACCGGAACGCCCGCGTTCTTCACCACCGCACCCTCAGGTGCCAACGAACCCGACAAAATCGTGATCCCACCAGTGGGCGCGATAGCTTCCTTGGAAGCCTTCAGGATCGTGCCGTCCGGATCCGGTGGCTCGATATCGGCGAGGTTCTCGGCCATGGTCTTACCGGTAACGGTCAGGCAATCACCGTGCAAAAGTCCAGCATCAAGGAGCGCTCGCATAATGACCGGCACGCCACCGACTCTGTCGACATCGCTCATCACGTACCGGCCGAACGGCTTGACGTCGGCCAACAGCGGCACCTTCGAACCGATCCGGTGGAAGTCCTCCATGTGAAGTTCCACGTTGGCTTCATGCGCGATCGCCAACAGATGCAGCACCGCATTCGTGGAACCGCCGAAGGCCATCAGAACTGCAATCGCGTTCTCTAGCGATTGCTTGGTGATGATGTCCCGCGCTGTGATGCCTTGCCGCAGCAACTCCACCACAGCTTCGCCGCTCTTGCGGGAGTAGCCATCGCGGCGACGATCCACTGCAGGCGGGGCTGCCGATCCAGGGAGCGACATCCCCATGGCTTCAGCGGCGCTGGCCATCGTGTTCGCGGTGTACATGCCACCACACGCACCTTCACCTGGGCAGATCGCCTTCTCGATTCGGTCGACGTCTTCACGCGACATCAGCCCGCGGGCACAAGCCCCAACGGCCTCGAAGGCATCGATGATGGTGACGTCTTTTTCGGTGCCGTCACTCAGCGTGACGTGTCCGGGCAGGATGGAGCCGGCGTAGACGAAGACCGAGGCGATGTCCAAACGTGCCGATGCCATCAGCATTCCGGGCAGCGACTTATCGCAGCCGGCGAAAGTCACGATTCCGTCCAAGCGCTCGGCTTCCACGACCGCCTCGACCGAATCGGCGATGATCTCCCGGCTCACCAGCGAGAAGTGCATTCCCTCGTGGCCCATCGAGATGCCATCGGAGACGGAGATGGTGCCGAACTCCATCGGGAAGCCGCCTGCGGCGTGGACCCCCTCCTTGGCAGAAGTAGCCAACCGGTCCAGGGACAGGTTGCAGGGAGTGATTTCGTTCCAGCTCGATGCGATACCCACCTGCGGCTTGGTGAAGTCTTCGTCCCCCATGCCAACCGCGCGCAACATTCCTCGCGCCGCGGCCCGCTCGAGCCCATCGGTTACGTCTCGACTACGTGGCTTGATATCCGGCATAACGGAACCCTAATGCGCGTTCCTTAACGCCCACGCACGACGTTAAGCAGCCCCTCACCGCTGCGCCACCGACGCACCTGCGCACCGATCAGTTCGCGCGCAAGCCGGGGGAAGGCATCGGTGTCACCGCCGATGTGCGGGGTGATCAGTACGCCGGGCGCTGACCACAAGGCATGTTCGGGCGGCAATGGCTCGGGGTCGACCACATCGAGGATTGCCTCAATCCGCGGTAACTCCGCGAGCAGATCGTCGGTCACGATCACGCTCCCCCGGGCCACATTCACCAGGAGGGCACCGTCGCGGAGCATCGACAAGAAGGCGCGATCGACCATCCCCTCGGTTCGCGCAGTGAGCGGGACGGCGAGCACCACTATGTCGGCGACCGGAAGCAACTGCGGTAGCTCCAACGCAGGGAGCACCCCTGCCCGGGCTGTTTGCCCGACCAGTTGGGGACGGGCGCCCAACGCGGTGAGGGCGGAGGCAACCCGTGTTCCCACGCCACCGGCTCCGATGATCACGGCGGTTGCTTCCTGCAGCGAGCGACCCCTGCGGTGATCCCAGCGCCCCACCGTCATGTCCCGCGCCGCGCGATCGATACCCCGCCAGCGCGCAATGATCGACCCGACGGCTAGTTCCGCGGTGCTTTGCTCGTGCACGCCAGCCGCGTTGCACAACGTGACCCCGGCAGGCAGGTGATTCAGCGCGGCATCGAAGCCGACGGTGGGCAGTTGCACAACTTCCAGATTGGGGAGTTTCTGCATCCATTCCGGGTTCGGTGCATCGATGTAGTCAGGGACGAAGAAGCCGACCCTGGAACACGTGGCGTCGTCGGGCACTTCCCCACTGCGGTAGGACACACAATCCGGTAGCCCGTCCGGGGTGAGGAAGTCAGGAACGAGCACCGATCCAGCGGACACCCGAACTATTCCTCGACTCCCAGATGGGCGAGCAGCAAGGTGCGCACCTTGGCTGCGTCCGCCTGACCTTTGGTGGCCTTCATAACAGCGCCGACTATCGCGCCCGCGGCTTGAACCTTGCCGCCACGGATCTTCTCGGCAACGTCGGGTTGGTCGGCCAGAGCTTGTTCGATGGCCGCCATCAGCGTGGAGTCATCACCGACCACCACCAAGCCACGGGCGGAAATCACTTCGTCCACATCACCTTCGCCAGCGAGCACGCCTTCGAAGACTGATCGCGCGAGTTTGTCGGTCAAGCTGCCATCGGCGATCAATGCTTCCACCCGAGCAATGTGGGCAGGTGTGACGGCGAGGTCTTCCAAAGCAACACCTTGCTCGTTGGCGATTCGGGTGAACTCACCGGTCCACCACTTGCGGGCCGCGCCTTGATCGACGCCGGCAGTGATCGTGGCGGCAACGAGTTCGAGTGCTTCGGCGTTGACGAGGGTTTGCATCTCAAGATCGCTGATACCCCACTCATCTCGCAGCCGCGCCCGCCTAGCCGATGGCACCTCCGGCAAAGTCGCGCGCAACTCCTCGATCCACGCTTCGCTTGGCGCAACCGGGACAAGATCGGGCTCGGGGAAATATCGGTAGTCCTCGGCGTGCTCCTTCGATCGCCCGGGAGTGGTCTCCCCGGTGTCTTCGTGGAAGTGCCGGGTCTCCTGCACCACACGCTCACCGCCTGACAACACGGCTGCCTGGCGTTCGATCTCGAAGCGCACGGCGCGCTCCACGGACCGAAGAGAGTTCACGTTCTTGGTCTCCGAGCGGGTGCCCCACGGTTCACCGGCTGGCGCCAACGAGACGTTCACATCGCACCGCAGGGACCCTTGATCCATGCGCACATCGGAGACCCCCAACGAGCGCATCAAGTCACGGAGTTCGGTCACGTACGCGCGCGCCACCATGGGTGCAAGTGCCCCGGCCCCGACGATCGGCTTGGTCACGATCTCGATCAGCGGAATACCCGCCCTGTTGTAATCCACGAGCGAGTAGTCGGCTCCGTGGATTCGTCCGGTGTCTCCACCGGTGTGCGTCAACTTTCCGGTGTCCTCTTCCATGTGGACACGTTCGATCTCCACCCGGAACTCCCGGGGGCCATCGTCGGTGGCAACGACAACATCGAGGTAACCGTCGAAACACAATGGCTCGTCGTACTGACTGATTTGGTAGTCCTTGGGCATGTCGGGATAGAAGTAGTTCTTGCGCGCAAAACGACACCACGAGGCGATGTCGCAGTGCAAAGCGAGGCCCATTCGGATGGTCGATTCAACGGCCATCGCGTTGACAACCGGAAGTGATCCCGGGAGCCCTAAGCAGACCGGGCATACCTGGGTGTTGGGCGCACCGCCGAACTCGGTCGGGCATCCGCAGAACATCTTGGATGCGGTGCCGAGTTCGACATGGGTCTCCAAGCCGAGCACCGGCTCGAATGCATCGAGGGCTTGTTCGAAGGGAATGCGCGAAATCGTCTGGCTACCGCTCATAGGGACGGCACCTCCTCGCTCAAGATGTGCCCCCAGCGGTCAACGAGGGCCGATTCCAGCGCACTACCCACTCGGTACAACCGATCATCACCGAGCGCCGGAGCCATGATCTGTAGTCCGACAGGAAGTCCGTCGTCCGGGGACAAGCCGACGGGGACGGACATCGCACAGTTGCCGGCTAGGTTGACCGGAATGGTCGCGATGTCGTTGAGGTACATCGCCAGCGGATCGTCGAGCTTCTCGCCGAGCTTGAATGCCGTGGTGGGTGTAGTCGGCGAAATAAGTACATCGACCTGTTCGAATGCGGCAGTGAAGTCCCGCGCGATGAGTGTTCGCACCTTTTGCGCTTGGCCGTAGTAGGCGTCGTAATAGCCACTGGACAGCGAATAGGTGCCAAGCATGATCCGGCGTTTGACTTCCGCACCGAATCCGGCTTCCCGGGTGCGGGACATGACTTCTTCCACCGACGCATCCTCGTGATCCCCGGCGCGCAGGCCGTAACGCATGCCGTCGAAGCGCGCTAGGTTGCTCGATGCTTCAGCGGGCAAGATCAGGTAATAGGCGCCGAGCGCGTATTCGAAGTGCGGGCAGGACACCTCCACCACCTCGGCTCCGAGATCGGTGAGCACGTTGACCGCCTCGTCGAAACGTTGCCGCACCCCCTGCTGGTATCCCTCGCCGCCGAGTTCGCGAACCAGGCCGATTCGCATCCCGCGGACGTCCCCCGCCCGGGCGGCGGCCACGACATCGGGCACCGGGGCATCGATCGAGGTCGAATCCCGAGGATCGTGCCCGGCGATGGCTTGGTGCAACAACGCCGCATCGAGCACTGTGCGTGCACACGGTCCAGCTTGATCCAACGACGACGCCAACGCCACTAGCCCATATCGGGATACCCCGCCGTAGGTCGGCTTGACGCCGACCGTTCCCGTGACTGCGGCGGGCTGGCGAATCGAACCACCGGTGTCGGTGCCCATCGCCAGCGGCGCTTCGAAAGCCGCGAGCGAAGCCGAGGATCCACCTCCCGATCCACCGGGAATCCGATCAAGATCCCATGGGTTGCGGGTGGGTCCATAGGCACTGTGTTCGGTGGAAGAACCCATGGCGAACTCATCCATGTTGGTCTTGCCCAAGATGACAACGTCGGCTTTCCGCAGCCGCTCCACCACCGTGGAGTCGTAAGGCGGGAGCCAGCCCTCCAGGATGCGCGAGCCACAGGTGGTGGGCACGCCGCGCATCGTGAAGACGTCTTTCAGCGCCAGCGGTACCCCTGCCAGCGGGCCGAGATCCGCACCGGCCGCTCGCCGACGGTCGATGTCGGCCGCCGTCGCGAGGGCAGCCTCACGGTCGATGTGCAAGAACGCGTGAACTTTGTCGTCGACTGTGTCGATGCGTGCCAGGCAGGCCTCGGTGACCTGCACCGAGGTGACTTCCCCAGCCTGCATGGCAGCCGCGAGCGTTGCAGCACTTTGCCGGACGAGATCGCTATCCATCACCGGGGCCATTTCAGCTCTCTCCCAGGATGCGGGGCACCCGGAACCGGTCGTCTTCCCAGGCAGGCGCGGCGGCAGCGATTTCCTCGCGGTCCACACCAGGTCGCGCGACATCCGGCCGGAAAGTGTTCGTGACCGGAATCGGGTGCGAGGTTGGCGGGATGTCTTCCGCGGCTACCTCCGATACCCGTGTCACGGCATCGACAATCGCGGACAGTTGCTCGGCGTAGTGGTCGATCTCGCCTTCGGTCAGTTCTAGTCGGGCGAGCCGAGCGAGATGCTCGACTTCCGCACGGGTGATGGCTGCCATGCCCTCATCCTTTCAGCACCGCCTCAAGGCCCCGTTCGAGGAGCACATCGAACGCTTCGGCGGGGACCACCGGCACCCCCAGCGACGTTGCCTTATCCAGTTTGGATCCCGCACTTTCCCCGGCAACGAGGGCGGTCGTCTTCGACGAAACGGAGCCGGTTACCTTCGCGCCCCGATTCACCGCAGCTGCCGTCGCCTCATCGCGCGTGTAGCCCGGCACCGATCCGGTGATGACGATCACCGAGCCGGCAAGTGTCTGATCCTGCGTTTCCACGGATGTGGCTGCGTCCGCGAGGACCACACCGCCCCGCCCCCATTTATCGATGATTTCCCGGTGCCAGGCTTCCGCGAACCACTCGACCACCGCTTCACCGATCACCTGTCCCACCCCATCGACAGCGGCCAACTCCTCTGCAGTGGCCTTAGCGATCGCATCTATCGACCCGAAGTGTCGAGCCAGCGCCTGGGCAGCAGTGGGTCCCACATGCCGAATAGACAGCGCTACCAGCATTCGCCACAACGGTTTGGTCTTGGCTTTCTCCAAATTCGCCAGCATGGTCTTGGCGTTCTCGGTCAATTGCCGGCCTGTCTCGCCTTTACCCGGGTCGCGGGTGAAGAACGGGCATTCGAGCAAGGCATCCGCATCGACGAGGAACAGATCTCCCATGTTCGTCACCACGCCGCAGTCCAGGAGCGCAACCGCGGCCTTGTACCCCAGGCCTTCAATATCGAGGGCACCGCGTGAGGCCACATGAAACAGTCGCTCGCGCAATTGCGCGGGGCAACCGGCGGTGTTGGGGCAACGGATGTCCTTGTCGCCCTCACGTTCGGGACGCAACGTTGTGCCGCACTCCGGGCACTGTGTTGGCATCGTGAAGGCGTGTTCGTCTCCTGTGCGGGCTTCGACCACCGGGCCGATCACCTCGGGGATCACATCCCCGGCCTTGCGCAAGAAGACCATGTCTCCGATCAGCACGCCCTTGCGCTGCACTTCGTACTGGTTATGCAAAGTGGCCATCGAAACAGTCGAGCCAGCCACCCGAACGGGCTCCATGACCGCGAAAGGTGTGACCCGACCGGTTCGCCCTACATTCACGGCGATATCCACCAGCCGTGTGCGCACGACCTCCGGGGGGTACTTGTAGGCAATCGCCCACCGGGGGGCCCGAGATGTCTCACCGAGTTCGGATTGCGCCGCAAAATCATCGACCTTCACAACTACGCCATCGATTTCATGTTCGACATCGTGGCGATGTTCGGCGTAGTACGCGATGTACTCCCGCACCTCATCGCGCGTGGAATGGACCGCCATCCGAGAGCTGACCGGAATGCCCAAGTCGGCCAGCAAGGCATAGACCTCGCTTTGCGATCCGATGTCGATCCCTTCGCGAGCTCCAACGCCATGCGCCGTGAAACCAAGGGCGGCCAAGCGTCCCGACGCCAGTGCGTAATCGCGTTCTAGGCGTTCGGCGCGAGCACGACCACGATCGGTATCGACTGCTCGCGCGGACTGCAGTTCCTCCCAGCGCTTGTCCATGCGTTGGCGAATGGTTCCCGATGCGGCGTTGCGCGGATTCGCGAAGGGTGTGGCCCCCGCAGCCATCTGCTCTTCGTTCACCTCTTCGAAGCGCTGGGTCGACAAGAAGACTTCGCCGCGAACTTCCACGAGTTTCGGTGGCTTCTTCGCGGTCAACTTCTCCGGGATCGCCTCGATGAACCGCATGTTGTAAGTGATGTCCTCACCCGTGATGCCATCACCGCGCGTGGCGGCCGATGCCAATGTGCCATCTCGGTAAACCAAATCGACCGCCAGGCCGTCGATTTTGACCTCACACAGCAATGACGGCACGGCGCCCAATGCCTTATCTACCCGGTCAAACCAAGCTTCGAGTTCGTCATCGTCGAAGGCGTTGTCCAGTGAGTACAACCGAACCAAGTGGTCAACGGGCTCGAACATCTCGGCTCGCTCGCCACCGACTGTTTGGGTTGGCGATTCCCCGCTTGCGAGTTCGGGGTTCGCGCGCTCGATCTCTTCGAGTTCGCGAAACAGCTGGTCGTACTCGTCATCAGCGATCGTCGGTCGCTCTGCTTGGTAATACGCAGCACGCGCGGCGTTGATGGCATCGACGAGTTCGCTCCATCGCTCTCGCACGGCCGCTTTTGGCGCAGACGCGGTCGAAACCTCATCGTTTTCACCTGACATCGGCGTTCTCCCGATCATCTCGAACCACCGCACCGACCCGGGCGCACGCGGAGATTGTGGCCCGAGCGGACTCCATTGACACTTCAGCCAATCCGGAGCGCGGGGTGATGGCGACATTGGCGGGAACAGATGCGAATCCATGATCGGACATAAAGCGCCTCAAGCGCGCGCTGAGCGCCGTATCGCCTGGAGTTTCCGGTGCACCACCCCCAACACCCAGAACCGGCACGCACCCGAGCAGCAGCCCCACCCCTGACTCCCACGCTCGGGGTAGCGCTTCGTCAGCCGGTTGCTCCCGACCCAGGTCGATGGCAAGCCCATCGACACCGGAGTCGCGCACCAGGTCCACGGGCGCTTGATCGCAGTGGCAGCGCACGACCACCCGAGCGCCCGCAGACGCAATAGCCGAAGCGACAGTTCGCAGGTGACCTTGCACGGTGAGCGGTTCCACGCTGCGGTGGGTAAGGCGGCCGCTGCTCATCGACACCCGTCCTGCAAGCACCCGAGGCAAGACATCTTCATCGAGTTGGATGACCAGATCATCACTGGCAACAAAGCGTCGTAACCGAACGACGAGGTCCCGGGCCGCGTAGGCGAGGGCTTCGCTCAGCTCAGCGACGGCACCGGGATCACGCAACAGCGCCTCCCCCGCTGGATCGGCGATACCTGTCGCGAGGGTCCACGGTCCGGCGATGGCGACCTTGATGGGCGACGAAGCACTCGCTGGGTTACCGGCGAACTCCTCGAGAGCGTCAAGATCTTCGGACAAGTAGCCGCGCGCCCGCGCGAGGACCCGCTGACCGGCGTGCCCGAGCCGCCAGCCCGATGGCGTGGTTTCAACCTCGAAGGATCGGTCGACCTCGGCGAGTAACGCAGCCGTGCGGCCCACAGGATCCGCACCTGGGCCTCGTGCCGGCAACTCGATCAGCGGGATGAAGTCGGGGAACTCACCAGCGGCAACGTTCATAGCCTCACGAGAGTCGATACCGGGCATGGGGCCGATGCCGGTGGCGACCGCCGGATACGGCCACATGCAAGGCTCGTTCACACCGCGGCCGGGTCCCGGGCGCGCGAAGTCACCGATATTCGCCCTGATCCCAGGGCATGCGATCCGTCGTAGACGACCACACTTTGACCAGTCGCCAAGCCGCGAACGGGTTCGAGGAGTTCCACCTGCAGTTCTCCCCTGTCCATCCGGGCTCGGGCTGGCACACCGAGATGGTGCGCGCGCACCTGTGCCGTCACCTGTCGCCACTCCTCACCGAGCCCCGGTCCTGTCCAGATCACACCCCCGGCGCGCAAGGCGAACACGTCCAATTCCTCGGGCGATCCGACGTAGACGGTGTCGGTGCTCAGGTCGACATCCACCACGTAGCGGGGGCGCCCATCTTCGCCGGGTGTACGCAGATCCAAGCCCCGACGCTGGCCGATAGTGACGGTGAACGTCCCGCGGTGTTCACCCACTTCGGCGCCACTTGCGGAGTCGACAATGCGCCCGGGCCGCTGACCGATGCGATCAACGAGGAAGTCGCTGGTGTTGCCGTCTGGGATGAAGCAGATGTCGTGACTGTCGGGCTTGTTCGCAGTGCGCAGGCCGCGCTTCTCGGCCTCCTCGCGCACGTCGTCCTTGACGGTGTCGCCCAACGGGAACAAGCAACGGGCCAACTGATCTTGATCGATCACCGCTAGGACGTAGGACTGGTCCTTCGCCTCGTCCAAGGCGCGATGCAGTTCGGGACCGTGCGGTCCATCGAGCACGCGCGCATAGTGTCCAGTGGCCACCGCGTCGAAGCCGAGGGCCAGGGCGCGGTCCAGGACCGCCTTGAATTTGATTTTCTCGTTGCAGCGCAAGCACGGATTCGGTGTTCGGCCAGCGTCGTACTCCGCTAGGAAATCGCCGATCACCTCCTCGGCGAACTCAGCGGAGAAGTCCCACACGTAGAAGGGGATCCCCAGCATGTCGGCGACACGACGCGCATCACGTGCATCGTCGAGGGTGCAGCAACCGCGCGAGCGACCACCCGTGGTCTTCGCTCGCGCAAGCGCCAGATGAACTCCCACAACTTCGTGCCCGGCATCAACCATTCGCGCGGCAGCCACCGAGGAATCGACACCACCGGATAGGGCTGCAATAACCCTCATCGGTCCGTCCGCCCAGCACCGACGGACGTGTGCATGGATGCCGAAACCGAGCCGGCCCGTCGAGCCCGCTCCACAACACCGGGCAGGGCGCGGATAACGGCATCGACATCGTCCATCGTCGAGGTTCGACCGAAACTGAATCGCAACGAAGATCGTGCGGTGCGCTCGTCAACACCCATTGCCAGGAGTACGTGGCTAGGTTCGGGGATCCCCGCGGTGCAGGCCGAACCGGTCGAGCAGTCCACTCCCGCGGCATCGAGCAGCATGAGCAGGGCATCGCCTTCAGCGCCGGGGATAGAGACGTGCACATTGCCGGGAAGTCGTTCGATAGGCACGCCCGTATCGGCGATGGCAGCGCCGTTGATGATCGCATCGGGCACCTCTCGCCGGATGCCGTCGGCAAGTGCTCGCTGGAACGTGGCCACTCGCTGCGCGTGTTCGGCTTGATGCTCGACCGCGTACCGCACGGCCGCAGCCAACGCGGCCGCACCCGGTGCATCCAGGGTTCCTGACCGGATTTCCCGTTCTTGTCCACCGCCATGGGCCACCGGCTCCACCGGGGTGTACGGATCGATGATCAAGGCACCACTGCCAACCGGGCCACCGATCTTGTGGCCGCTGATGGTGACGGCCGTCGCACCCACCTGCGTCAGATCCATGGGCACCTGACCGAGGGCTTGCACAGCGTCGGTATGGAAAGGCACTCCGGATTCCCGACACAGTTCGGCGATCTGGGCCACCGGCTGGATCGTTCCGACCTCGTTGTTGGCCCACATCACCGTCACCAAAGCCGTGCGCTCGGCGTTCTCGGCCAAAAATCCCCGCAAATCTTCTAAACTCACCAGCGCGTTCTCATCCACGTCAAGCCAGTGCGCCGCAGCCCCCTCATGCTTGATCAGCCACTCGACGGGATCGAGTACCGCGTGGTGCTCGATCGCCGAGGAAACGACAGCCGGCGCATCGATACCCATGCGCCTGCGCCGCGCCCAGAACAAACCCTTCACCGCAAGGTTGTCCGACTCCGTGCCTCCGGAGGTGAACACGACGGCCGACGGCCGCGTTCGCAGATCATCGGCGATCGACTCGCGGGCTTCTTCGACGATGCGCCGCGCCCGTCGTCCGGAGGTGTGTAAGGACGACGGATTGCCCACCGCTTCGCTGGCGGCCAGCCAAGCCTCCCGCGCGGGAGCCAGCAGTGGCGCGGTCGCAGCGTGATCGACGAATGCCCGCCGTGGGGAACTACTGGCCACGTGGCGATGGTAGCCAGCAGGCCCGGAGACCGCTCGCTACCACTGGTCGCTCACCGATTACTAGTTCGACCGAGATTCGATCTCCTCGGCCAATTGCGGGACGACCTCGTGGAGATCACCCACCACACCGAAGTCGGCCAATTCGAAGATCGGTGCTTCGGCGTCTTTGTTGACAACGACGACGACCTTGGAGGTCTGCATCCCGGCGCGGTGCTGGATCGCTCCGGAGATCCCGTTCGCGACGTACAACTGCGGAGAGACCGTCTTGCCCGTCTGGCCGACCTGGTACTGGTGCGGGTACCAGCCCGCATCGGTGGCGGCTCGGGAGGCACCGACCGCGCCGCCGAGGGAATCAGCGAGGCGTTCGATGATGGCGAAGCCCTCCGGGCCCCCGACTCCGCGGCCTCCCGAGACAACGATCGCCGCCTCGGTGAGTTCCGGGCGGCCACCCTTTTGGGCAACCGTGCGCTCGGTGACCGTGGCCTTCTTCGCGATATCGCTCACCGCGGTCGACACCTGTTCGACGCTGCAGGTTGTCGGAGCTGGTTCTGGGGCTACCGAATTCGGGCGCACGGTGTAGATGGGTGTGCCCGTCAGCACTGTTGAGTGCACGATGGTGCTGCCACCGAAGACCGACTGAGTGGCAACTCCGTCGGAATCGATATCAACGGCATCGGTGATGACGCCGCTGCCAGTGCGCACCGCGAGACGTCCGGCTGCTTCTTTGCCATCTGCGCTCGACGGCACCAGTACAGCAGCGGGAGAAAGGGAGGCGACGAGATCGGCGAGAACATCGACGATCGGTACGACCGGGTGGTCGGTCATCTCCTGCGCCCCAGCCGCATAGACCGCGGTGGCGCCGTACTCACCGAGGGTTTCGGCAGCGGCGTCGGCTCCAGAGCCGAACCACACGCATACCGGCTCCCCGAGTCGACGCGCAAGCGTGAGTAATTCCAGCGTTGTCTTCTTCACCGAGCCGGATTCGCGTTCGTGCTCAGTGAGAACAAGGACGGGTGCCATAGCGCGTTCCTTCCTAGATGAACTTCTGCTCGGTGAGGTACGTGGCGATTCGACTCGCGCCGTCGCCTTCGTCAGCGACGACGGTGCCAGCGGCTTTGGCGGGGCGCGCCGCAAAATCTTGAACAGCGGTCCAGGCTGCTGCTTGGCCGACGGCTGCGGGCTCGAGGCCGAGATCGGCGACACCGATGGTTTCCACCGGCTTCTTCTTGGCGGCCATGATGCCCTTGAAGGACGGGTAGCGCGGTTCGTTGATCTTCTCCACCACGCTCACCACTGCTGGTAGTTGGGCGGTGACGGTGTCGAAGCCATAGTCAGTGACCCGTTCGATGGTGACTTCGTCTCCGGAGATGCTCACGCGCTGGGCGAAGGTGACCTGGGCCAAGCCGAGTCGCTCGGCAACCATCGCCGGCACCACGGACATCCGTGCGTCGGTAGATTCCGAGCCGAAGACGATGAGATCGAAGCCTTTATCGGCGAGGGCAGCGGCAAGCACCGCGGAGGTAGCGATCGCGTCCGAGCCGTGTAGGGCGTCGTCGAGGATGTGGATCCCGGCATCGGCACCCATCGACAGCGCCTTGCGCACTGTTTCCGCAGCCCGCTCCGGGCCCATGGACACCACGGTTACTTCCCCACCGTGCGCCTCGGCAATCTGGAGCGCCTCTTCCACGGCGTACTCATCGAGTTCGTTGAGAACCCCATCGGCCGATGCCCGATCGAGCGTGGAGTCCTCGGGCTTGAGCGCTTTCTCAGCCCAGGTATCGGGCACTTGCTTCACACACACCGCGATCTTCATGACCCTCCTATCGGAGCCGAGTCCGCATTACCGACTTAGTCGGGATTGTTACCGGGATTCATGTTACTCGCCAGTAACAAGTTCGCATCCGCACGTCCGGCGGGCCATTACGCTCGCCCTCGTGCCCGGTCCGCAGCCCTCCGGCCTGCCGATCACCGGCGAGCGGACGGTTCCAGGTGTCCGCGAAGAGAACTACTGGTTCCGGCGCCACGAGGCCTGCTACCGCTGGGCGCTGGACGTCATCGCCGAGCGGGTTGCTCTGCCCCACGGCGGCGAACTGCTCGACGCCGGCGCCGGCGAGGGATTCGGTGCAGATATGGCGGCCTGTCGTGGCTATCGGGTGACCGCACTGGAACTCGACACCCTCACCGCTGGACACATGCGCCGCAACTACCCGCAGTTGGGAGTCGTGCGGGCCAACCTGGTCGCGCTGCCTTTCGCTGCTGGCAGTTTCGATGCATGCATGTCGCTTCAGGTCATCGAACACATCTGGGACGTTCGGACCTACCTGGCCGAACTGCTGCGCTGCACGAGCGGCCCGATCATCCTGAGCACCCCCAACCGGCCCGTACATTCGCCGGGTTTGGCAGCGGGCGAGACCCCGGCGAACATCTTCCACGTTCGCGAGTACGACGCAGCCGAGATCGACGCCCTCATCCACCCGCATCTGAATCGTGGTGATCGACACAGCGAGCACTTCGGGCTACGCCATGGTCCGCGCGTCACCGAGTGGGAAGGAAACAACGGCTCGCTGCCGCAGGCGCTGATGTCGGGCGAAGTTCCGGCATTCGCAGCCAGCGTGCGTGAGAGCGACTTCGTGATCGAACCGCTATCGGACGAACGCGCCGATTCCTATCTCGATCTGGTGAGCGTGTTGTGACCAACCAGCGAGTGGGTCGCCTGGCAATCGTGCTGCACTCGCACGTCCCCTGGTTGCTCGGCCACGGCGTGTGGCCGGTAGGTGAGGAATGGCTACGTCAGGCGTGGGCGCACTCTTACATCCCGCTCACAGCGATGCTGCGCGAGCGTGCAGCGCGCGGACGCACCAATCTGCTGACCCTCGGCGTGACACCGGTCTTGGCGGCCCAGTGGGATGAGTCGTCGTCGATCGGTGAGCAAGAACGCTGGATAGCCGATTGGCGGATTCGTGCCACGGGAAAGGGAATCCACGCGCAGGCGACAGCTGATTCGACTGCGGCGAGTGACGCGCGACGACACTTTCGCGCTGCGCAGTGGACGATGCGGGAGTTCGCCGACCACTGGCGCGCGGGTGGATCCGCCGCGCTACGCCCACTTGTCGACGCTGGTGCGGTGGAACTCCTCGGCGGCCCGGTCACGCACCCATTCACTCCGCATCTGCTCGAGCCGATAGCCGATCTCGCGCTTGCGAGCGGCCTGGCCGATGCAACGGTGCGCATGGGGAAGCAACCGAGTGGCATCTGGGCCCCTGAATGTGCCTACACGCCCGGACTCGAGCACCTTTATCGGCGCCACGGGGTCGACCATTTCGTGGTGGATGGTCCAACCGTCTTGGCGCAGCGCGACTCGATTCACCGGCCCTACCGAGTTGGCGAAACCGATGTTGTCGCTTTCGCCCGGGATCTCGACCTCACCTATCGCGTGTGGTCACCGCGCAGTGGCTACCCGGGCAACAAGTGGTACCAGGACTTCCACAGCTACGACCACGACTGGGGTCTGCACTCTTCGCGGGTGACCCGTCGCTCATCCGAGATCAAGGAGCCCTACCAGCCACAGCAAGCCAGCGACCAAGTTCGACTCGACGCCCACGATTTCTTGACTGCCGCCCGCACACGCATGGTCGACAGCCCTGAAGCCGACCCGATCGTGGTGGTTGCCTACGACACCGAACTATTCGGGCACTGGTGGCACGAAGGACCACAGTTCCTCGCGGCCGTCCTCGACACCGCGCACTCCTACGGCATCGAGACGACCACTCTCGGGAGGGTGGCGCATGAGGCGACCGAGTCCGTGGACCTGCCGCCGGGCACCTGGGGTTCGGGCAAGGACTCCCGAGTCTGGGAAGACGGCGAGGCCGGTCACTTGCGAGATCGCGGCCGCGCAGCTCAGTACGCGGTACTTGACCACCTACGACGACTCCCCGAAAACTGGCTCGCGACCCGATCGCCCTCGGCGGATGCAATCGTCACCGAACTTCTCCTTGCCCTTGCCAGCGATTGGGCCTTCATGATCTCCAAGAATTCGGCAGCCGATTACGCGCGCGACCGTTCAAGAGACCACTTCGCGCGGCTCGGCGACATGCTGCGCACCGCGCACCACAATCCAGCGGTCACCTTCGAGGACACACGCTTGCCCTTCGTCGATGCTCGACGAGCCATCAGGTGACGTGCGGGAGCGTCACTGCTCACCCCGCATCCGTTCTTGCGTCGCCTCGCGTGCCTTGCGTGCCATATCCAGCACATCAAGCCGCGTCTGTTCGGCTTGCGCCTCAGCCTCCTTGCGATCCTTCACAACCACAGCCGGCGCACCCGCTGCGATGACGAAGGCCGGAATGTGACCGCGAACAACCGCGTTCGCTCCCACAACGCTGCCCTCGCCGATCACACTCCCGCGCAAAACAGAGGCCTTCACCCCCAGCCAGACGTCGGGTCCGATCAACACCGGACTCTTGACCAACCCTTGTGAGCGGATGGGGACCGCAGTCGATTCGGTCCGATGGTCGAAATCCCCGACATACACCCAATCGGCGATGATGCACTCGGCCCCGATCGCCACTTCAAGGTGACAGTTGACGGTGTTGTCCTGCCCGAACACGCACTTGTCGCCGATCCGCAACGTTCCCTCGTGACACCGCAGGACGGTTCCATCACCTAGGTGAACCCAGCGACCAAGGACGATCCGACCAAGGCCGCGGCGTCGTTCGAATTTCACACCCTTGCCCAGGAAAACCGGACCGGTCACCACCACGTCTCGGTGCGTGATGCGCATACGAATGAAGCGCCAATAACGCACGAGGTACCACCACGACCACGCCCGGTTGTCCACGATCCAGCGCCACGTCGCCAACCCCCACCAGCGCCACGTCATGGCAACTCGTGCAGCAAGTTCAGCTGAACTTCTTCATGGGGTGGTGACCATCGCGCACAGGCGGCGCCCCGCTCTTGTGGGGCAGGCGGTGTGGACTCATACGCAACGACCGTCTGTTCGGCGATCGCCGACCAACCGTGCCGGGCCTTGACGTACTCGAAGGCGCTGTCTGCTCGGCGGGACGCTTCGGCCCGATCGCCGAGGGCCACCCGAACAGCCTGCGCAAGCGAGGCTGGCTCACCCGGAGTGAAGCCGAAACCATGTCGATCATCGTCGAGGAACTCCACCAAACCGCCAGCGCGGGCAGCGACGACGGGAGTGCGGACTGCGGCGGCCTCGAGCGCGACGATTCCGAACGGCTCGTACAAGGACGGCACAACAGCAACGTCCGCAGCATCGACTAGCGCGCGCAACTGGCCTTCGGGCAGCCATCCACGAACGTGCACGCGCGCCCCGACTCGCTTACGCCGCGCGAGCTCCTCGAGCGCCTCGGCCTGCGATCCGCGTCCGGCGATCACGCACTGGATATCCGGGAACGTGCGTCGCAGCCGCGGCAGCGCCTCGATGAGAGTGTGCGCGCCCTTCTCCCATTCCAACCGACCGGTATGCACGATCAGGTGCTCGCCGTACTCCCGGCGGATCTCCTCACGCTGGTGGACATCCACCAATAGTGAAGTCACATCAACACCGTTAGGAATCACGGTCGCATCGGGCATATCGAACAGCCGCTCGACCTCCCACCGCATGTGCTGACTACACACAATCACCCGATCAGCTTCGTGCGCGGACCAACCTTCGACACTGTGGATCGACCGCGACAACTGCCCAGGCAGCCATCCCTGGTGGCGGCCTGCCTCGGTGGCATGGATGGTGTGCACCCACGGTACGTGAAGAGCGCTACGCAATATGGATGCCGCGTGCGCGGTCAACCAATCGTGCGCATGCAGCACGTCAATATCCCGACACGCAGCCATTCCCACGCGAGCCAGTGCGGAATTCAATCCGGCAACCCAGCCAAGAAGTGTGTCGGCTTCAAAATCCACATACGGAGCATCGCGCGCTACGCGAATAACACGCACACCCTCGACGTTCTCCTCGATCGCGCTGGCCGCACCGTCGTCGTTGTCGATTCCCACATGCGAGAGCACCGTTACCTGGTGCCCGGCTCGGGCTTGTTCGCGGGCGATTGCATGAACATGGCGCCCCAGCCCGCCGTAAACGACCGGGGGGTACTCCCACGACACATGACAGATCCGCACTACGGGCGCACCCCGGTCACGCAAACGTTGTAGAACCAACCACTCGGAACTATCCGAGACCACAGCGCCCTATCGACAGCGTTCAACCGTTGCCACGTTCGGTAGGCGAACATCGCCCAGCCCCAACCCAGCGCCTCGCCGGGAACAGCTGCCTCGAACGTCCGCACCGGCCAGCCGAACCACGCGGCCGTGAGCTCCTCGGTGTTGGTCCGCACATCCACGGCTCCGGCTCGCATGCACAAAGCGGCCAATCGGTCGGGGTCGAAGGTATGCAAGTCGACGACGGCCTCGAGCGCTGCTTCCCGCGACGATGCGTCCAGGTCGGCAGGGTCGCGCGCCCACGTGCCGCGCAATACCGGCAGCGCGGTGACCTTGCGGGTGGTCCACCAGGTTGCCTGCGACAAGCGACGAGCAACGACGTCACCTCGACGGGTGGGCTCCCCGCAGATCACAAACCGCCCGCCGGGAACCAGCACTCGCACTATCTCGCGCAGGGCTAGTTCGACATCGGGGATGTGGTGCAAGAAGGCGTGGCCAACGACGAGGTCGAAGGATCCATCGGCGAACGGCAGCGACTCCGCATCGGCGACCTGGCCTGTTACGTCTAGCCCGAGCTGCCGACCGTTGCGCACTGCCGTTTGAACCATGTTGCCCGAGATGTCCGTCAACACTCCCGATTCGGCGATTCCGGACTGCATCAGGTTCAACAGGAAGAAGCCCGTGCCACCTCCGATTTCCAACGCACGCTTGGCTGTTGCGGCGGGGACAGCATCATTGGGTACGGCGCGGTCGAACAGTTCGCGCGCGTAGGTGATGCAGCGTTCGTCGTAGGAAATACTCCACTTGTCGTCGTAGGTGCCGGCTTCCCAGTCGTGGTAGAGCACATTCGCGAGTTTCGGATCACTCCAGGCAGCATCGGTCCAGGAGGAAGAGGATTGTGGTTCGTCCATCGTTCGTTTTCAGGCCTTAGCGACCTGTGAACTCCGCTTGTCCGGGACCGTTCTCCAGGAACGATCGCATCCCGATGCTTTGGTCCTCGGTCGCGAATAGCGCCGCGAAATGCGCGCGCTCGATCTCCAACCCCGTTGCGAGGTCCACTTCCAAGCCGTAGTCGATTGCGGCCTTCGCGGCCCGCAGGGCCAACCGGGGGCCCGCCGCCAGCGTGCGCGCCCATTCAAGTGCGGCGTCGTAAACATCATCGGGCGAGACCACGCGATCCACTAAGCCCATCGTCTTCGCTTCTTCCGCAGACACGAATCGTCCGGAGAACACCAGTTCCTTGGCCCGCGCCGGCCCAACCAGCCGCGGGAGCCGCTGGGTGCCACCTGCGCCGGGAATGATGCCGAGCGCGATCTCCGGTTGGCCGACCTTCGCGTTGTCCCCGGCCACCCGAAAGTCGCAACACATCGCAAGTTCCAGCCCCCCACCGAGGGCGTAGCCGGTGATGGCGGCGATGGTCGGGTGGCTGATGGCCGCGACGGCGGCGAAGGACTGCCGAAGGGCTTGGGATGCGCGTGCCATGTCGGCGTATTGCATGGTGGACATCTCCGCGATGTCCGCGCCAGCGGCGAAGACCTTCGGCCCGCCGTAGAACACGGTGGCTCCGATGCTCGCATTCGCCGACACTTCCTCGGCAGCCGCACGAATCTCTTCTTGGATGCGCCCATCGAGCGCGTTCATCGGTGGGCGATCGAGCCGGATCGTGGCGACCCCATCGTCGATGCTCACGTGTACGAACTCCGACACGCACGTACTCCCTTCCCTGGGCACTCTCCCGACTGGAGTGTGTCGCGAGCGTAGCCCCGCGATCGGCTCCGAGTACGGCGGATCTGCGCGATACCGTCACCGCGTGCGTGACAATCTGGGCCCGACCCTCTCTTCGCCGGCGTGGAGCCCGTGGGGATGGGACCCCCTTGGGGTCAACGTAGAAGCCGACGGCACTATCAACGCCGCCTTGTGGGCAGAAGGTGCGCATCGGGTGGATCTGTGTGTCTTCGACGACAGCGGCGAGCACCGGATCGATCTACCCGATCAACTGCACCACGTCTTCCACGGCCGCGTCCGCGGCGTGCCCGCCGGCACCCGGTACGGCTTTCGGGTGCACGGGCCGTGGGATCCGGAGCGTGGCAAGCGTTGGAATCCGCACAAATTGCTGCTCGACCCCTACGCCCGAGCGATCGATGGCGATTTCACTCTCGACCCGGCGGCCTTCGATCACATCCCCGGGGACACAGGCGCGAGAAGCGAACTAGATAGCGCGGGGGTAGTTCCTCGAAGTGTCGTGGTGAACAACGCCTTCGACTGGGGCGCCGATCGACTCCCCCAGATTTCCTGGCCGGACACCGTCATCTACGAAACCCACGTCCGCGGGTTGACTATGACGCACCCCGAATTGCCGGAACACCTGCGCGGAACCTTCGCGGGCCTTGCCCACCCGGCGATCATCGAACACTTGACCAGCCTCGGTGTCACCACGATCGAGTTGCTCCCGATCCATCACTTCGTCTCCGAAGTGCACTTGCTGCAAAGCGGGCTGACGAATTACTGGGGCTACAACACGGTCGGCTTCTTCGCTCCCCACGCCCGATATTCCGCGGCTGGCAGCCGAGGTGGTCAAGTCAGCGAGTTCAAGGAGATGGTCAAGGCGCTGCATGCCGCGGGGCTCGAGGTGGTCATCGATGTCGTCTACAACCACACGGCGGAAGGTGGGATCGACGGACCGACTTTGAGTTTCCGTGGAATCGGCAACGACGACTACTACTACTTGACCGATGGGGGTCGGGAGTACGTCGATTACACGGGGTGCGGGAACAGTTTGGACGCCTCGCATCCGCACGTGCTGCAGATGATCCTGGATTCACTGCGCTACTGGGCGACCGAGATGCACGTGGACGGGTTTCGCTTCGATCTCACTTCCACACTCGCGCGCTCCCTCAACGACGTCAACATGCTTGGCAACTTCATGACGGCGATCCAGCAAGATCCGGTGCTGCGACGGCTGAAGCTCATCGCCGAACCGTGGGATGTCGGTCCGGGTGGCTATCGGGTCGGTGAGTTCCCGGTGCTGTGGGCGGAATGGAATGACCGCTTTCGGGACACCACTCGCAGTTTCTGGCGCGGAGACATCGGGTTAAGCGATCTCGGCTATCGATTGACCGGATCCGCCGATCTGTACGCACCCGATGGCAGGCGCCCCTTCTCTTCGATCAACTTCGTCACCGCCCACGATGGCTTCACCTTGCGCGATCTCGTGACATACGAGCACAAGCACAACCAGGACAACGGCGAGGACAATCGCGACGGCACCGACAACAACATTTCGGCCAACTACGGCCACGAAGGTGAAACCGACGATCCGGCGATCAACGAGATCCGCCACCGGCAAATGCGCAATATGTTGGTTACGTGCGTGCTGTCCTCTGGCGTGCCGATGCTGTCCGGAGGAGATGAAATCGGCCGAACGCAGCGCGGCAACAACAACGCGTATTGCCAGGACAACGAGATCAGTTGGTACGACTGGAATCTCGAACAGTGGCAAACCGATCTCCTGCACTTCACCCGAGAGTTGATCAAGTTGCGTCGATCGAATTCGGCCTTCCGGCAGCGGCATTTCTACGTGCCAGCCGATGGTGGCGACTGTGCCAACGCTGCCGACACTTCCACCGCCCAGCCGACGGACATCACCTGGTGGCACCCGAACGGCCGAGTCTTCTCTCACGAGGATTGGAACGACGCCGAGCAACGGTGCCTGGGGATGATCGTGGCGAACTGGCCGTTGGCATCGGAAGCGAGCTCGGATGCGAACTCGGGATCGAGCAATGCCCAGGTGCCCGGCCGTTTTCTGGTGGCCATGAACGCTGGCGCCGATGCTGTGGACTTCCGACTCCCGGAGACATTCGCCGATGCCGTGATCGCACTGCACACCACGAGCTCACCCCCCGCCCTCGCCCACGGAGTGGTGCACCTTCCGGGCCGATCCAGCATCGTGCTCACCCACCCCTAGCGCCGAACCAGCAGTTTTCGACCATCGAACCAGCAGTTTCCGACGGTCGAACCAGCAGTTTCCGACCATCGAGTGTGCAGTGCCCACGCGGTGCCGCCAAACTGCCCGTTCGGCAGGGAAACACGGGAGCGCGCGGACGACTCCTGGTGGCCGTGAACGCTGGCGCCGATGCTGTGGACTTCCGACTCCCGGAGCCATTCGCCGATGCCGGGATCGCACTGCACACCCCGAGCTCACCCCACGCCCTCGCCCACGGGGTCGTGCACCTAACGACCCGATCCAGCATCGTGCTCACCCACCCCTAACGCCGAACGGGAAGCGCCCTTGAGCACTTCCCATTCAACGGTCAAAAACTGCCGGTTCGATGGTCAAAAACTGCAAACTCGACGGTCAAAAACTGCTGGTTCGGCGGGGGAAATTAGGGTGGGCGCATGGAGTTTCGACATCTCGGACGTAGCGGGCTGAAGATCAGCGCCTTGACCTACGGCAACTGGATCACCCACGGCTCACAAGTCGACGACGCCACCGCGCACGCAACGATCCATGCCGCACTCGATGCCGGTATCACGACCTTCGACACCGCCGACGTCTACGCCGGTACGCGCGCCGAGGAAGTGATGGGCGCGGCACTTCGAGGTCAACGGCGCGAAGGACTGGAGATCTTCACGAAGGTCTACTGGCCCACGGGACCGGGTGTGAACGACCGCGGGCTGTCACGCAAGCACATCATCGAATCGTGTGAGAACTCGCTGCGTCGCCTCCAGACCGACTATGTCGACCTCTATCAAGCGCATCGCTTCGACTACGAGACACCGCTCGAGGAAACACTGCGCGCATTCGACGATCTGGTCCGCCAGGGCAAGGTGCTCTACGTCGGTGTTTCGGAATGGAAAGCCGAGCAGATCCGTGAAGCAATCGCCATCGCGCGGGACATGGGCTTCGATCGGATCATCAGCAATCAGCCGCAGTACTCGATGCTCTACCGGGTGATCGAGTCCGAGGTGGTTCCCACCTGCGAGGAACTAGGCGTGAGTCAGATCGTGTGGTCGCCGATGGCGCAGGGCGTGCTGACCGGCAAGTACCTGCCAGGTAGCCAGCCGCCAGCCGGCACCCGCGCCTCCGGCGGTGAGGGTGCGCGGATGATCGAGCGCTGGATGCGCGAAGACGTCCTCCAGGCCGTGCAGCGACTCGTCCCGATCGCCCAGGACATGCAACTCACCTTGTCTCAACTCGCGATCGCCTGGGTGTTGACCAACAGCAACGTGGCGGCGGCAATCATCGGCGCTTCCCGGCCCGAGCAGATCGACGAGAACGTCAAGGCTGCCGGCATCACCCTGCCCGACGATGTCATGAGCGCCATCGACTACGCCCTCGGTGATCTGGTGGTCACCGATCCCGCACTCACCGAATCTCCCAACCCCCGACCGTAGGAGCGAGACATGGGCTGGACCTGGACCTTCGAAAATGCCGACGGTGCGCCGGTCACGCCGAAGCCTGCTGCGGCGACGAACGAGGAATTCGCCCAGCAAGCCGACGCCGAATCCTGGCTCGGCGAAGCCTTCCGCGAACTACTCGAGGAAGGAGTGGACCAGGTGACATTGGTTCACGACGGCGCCATCACCTACTCCATGAGCCTCCACCCTCCTGAGTAGTAGACATTTCAACAACCACTTCCCCGTGCGAGTCCTTTGACACCCACGGCTATCCGTGGTCGGATTCGCATCACAACTGAATGCACGCGTTCGACGTCCAGGGGAAGCCGGTGGGAATCCGGCGCTGTCCCGCAACCGTGAGTCCTTCTTCGCAAGGACGAGTCGGAGCACCTGGCGAACGCGAGCGGCTCCATCCGTCGAGGTAACGGGACGAGTCCACGGGTCATCTGGCCCCGACGCGTCCCTCATGCCAATCGCATGAGGGATTTTCGTTGGGCGCTGGTGCAGGCCGCGGGCAACGCTCCGGACCGCTCACCAGAAGGAGGATGACCCTTGGTCACCCGAAAAATCACCGCTGCGCTGGCATCGCTGGCCGCAGCCGCCCTCACGGCGACGATGCTCGCCGTACCCGCGCAGGCCGCAGACTCAGGCCTGTACGGATCCACCGATCCATCCGCCGATGCCGTCTATCGGCAATCGCTGGCCATCCTCGGGCTCACGTCAGCGGGCGTCGACCCGGCTTCCAGTGCGGTCCAATGGCTCGTCGACCAGCAATGCGCAGATGGAACATTCCAGTCCTACCGTGAGGACACCTCGGTGCCGTGTGCGCCCAGCGATCCTGCGGCTTTCACCGGCCCGGATACCAACTCCACCGCCCTTGCGGCAATGGCGCTGCAGGCAACCGGTGAGCGTCGTGCTGCAACACGGGCTGCGCAAGCCCTTATCGACGGAGCCGAGGAGACCGGTCGGACGGCGGCTTGGCCGTATAACTTCGGTGGCACTCCCGATGCCAGCAGCACCGGACTCGTCGTCGCGGCCTTGCAATCCGTCGGGGCGAACACCACCGCGATCGCCGAAGGCAAGCGTTGGCTGCGCCAGCGCATCATCGGATGTTCGCGTAAATACGGCGGCGCACTGCGAAACGACACCAGTTCCCCCGCCGCCAGCAATTTCGCCACCGCGCAAGGCCTGCTCGGGTTGACGGATGCATTACCCGTTACCTCCGAGGCTGATCCTGCCGGCAATCCGGACTGCTCCGGTCCTGCAATCCAGCGGGTATCGAGCTACCTCGCGCAGACACTCACCCGCGACGGCGTGCTGATCTACTCCGGATTCGGTGGCAACGACTACGGCTCTACCGCCGCTGCCGTTGTAGCCCTCGGGAAAGCGGGCGTGGGTCGGCGCGGGATCAACCGCGCGTTGGCGACACTCGAGCGCGAAGCAGAGTCGTGGATCTCGACCGATGCTGGCGACAGCGTGGGTGCCGCCGGTTGGCTACTGATGGTGGCCGAGTCCACCGGCGAGAACCCGCGTTCCTTCGGCGGGGTCGATCTGGTGCGCACCATCACCGGCAGTATCCGTTGATCGGTCGGGCGACGACGCACGCTGCACTCGCATTCGCACTTGCGGGTGCAGTAGGCGTCGTCGCCCCGGCCGCCGGAGCCGAAACGGCCTACCGCTACTGGTCCTACTGGACCAGTGCACCTGGACAAGCGGATGGACAAGCATCCGGACAA
>CAZWIW010000007.1:10118-24418 GCA_964634545.1 uncultured Rubrivirga sp. | reverse complement strand
GGACAAGCATCCGGACAAACACAGTGGTCCTACGCAACGCAAGGCAGCGGGACGCACGTCCCGCCAGACGGATCCGTCGAAGGATGGCGGTTCGGCATCGGTGGTGAAGCGGCGCGAATCACCCCCGGTATTGCCGCCGACTTCGACGCCGTTTGCTCCCAGACTCCAAAGCCCGAGTCAGGTAAGCGAGTGGCGGTCGTGATCGACTCAGGAACACCGCAAGAAGCGCCCCCCGGCGAAGCACCGCCGGCGGCGCGGACCGCGTGTGTCGTTACCGATTCGGCAGCCACGGGGTATCAGGTACTGCTCGAAGTCGCATCGGTTCGCACCGATGCTGGTTTCGTGTGCGGTATCGACGGATATCCGAGTTCTGAATGCGCACCCCTGGTAGACGCAGGCCAGGAAGGCGGCGAGCCAGCGGATGCCGTCGACAATGAAGCCCCCGCAGTTTCCGCGGTTTCCGCAGGCACCGAGTCGACGGCTGAAGCTTCCGGTATCGGCACGCCACTGGCCACGGCTGTAGCCCTGAGCCTGCTCGCCCTCGCAGGCTTCGGCATCTGGCGCCGGCGCAGGAGTCTGCGTGGGAGCGTGACGTAATGGCGACGATCGAGGACCGGATACCGCGCGCCACGGCAACACCGTCAGCCGCGCCGGGCGCCGAACGAGAGCGGCGCTGGCTACACCCGATGGCGTGGTGGGCCTGGGCGGTCGGGCTCGCGATCGCCGCCAGCTCGACTACGAATCCATTGCTGCTCGTCGGCCTCATCGCCGCGGCTGCGGTGGTCGTCGAACGCCGGCGCCCCGATGCCCCGTGGTCGCGTTCGTTCGCCTTTTTCGTGCGCATCGCGGTGTTCGTCGTCGTTATCCGTTTGCTGGCCCAGATTCTGTTCGGGGCGCCCACCGGCGGCATTCGCGTCGTCGAGTTGCCGGGAATCGACCTGCCCGCCTGGTTCGCCGGGGTTCGGTTGGGTGGGACCGTCATGCTCGAGCCGATGTTGCAGGCGCTGTACGACGGATTGCGGTTAGCCGCGATCATCGTGGCGGTCGGTGCGGCCGGCTCGCTCGCCTCCCCGGCCCGGGTGTTGAAGTCCGTTCCAGCAGCGGTCTACGAGGTCGGCGTGAGCGTGGTCGTTGCATCGACGTTCGTTCCGCAACTCGTGACCGACGTTGCCCGGGTCCGGACCAACCGCCGGCTGCGTGGTCGGCCGGACACGGGCGTGCGGGCCGTCGGCGGCACGATGCTTCCGGTACTGCACAGCGCTATGGATCGGTCGATCACGCTCGCAGCGGCGATGGATTCGCGGGGATACGGGCGTAGTGCGGATCGCTCTCGCGCCCATCGGTTGCTCACCGGTGGGGCGTTGTTGACGGGCCTGGTGCTAGTCGTGATCGGCGTGTTCTTGCTACTTGGGGTAGCCGCACCAACCTGGGGTGCCTGGGGTCTGGTAGCGGTCGTCGTTGGCCTTGGATTCGCGGCCCTGAGTTTGACCTTGGCGGGGCGACGCAGTGTTCGAACCCGCTACCGACCCAACACCTGGCGCGCACCCGACATCCTCACCGCGTTGTGCGGCGCCGCCACTGCCGCGTTGTTCATCGCTGCCGCGCGGATCGACCCGGCGGGGATGACCACCGCTACCGAACCACCGGTCTGGCCGAGCCTGCCGTGGCTGTCGTTGGTCGGCCTCGCCATCGCGCTGGCACCCGGATGGTTGACACCGGCTCCACCTAAGGCCGCCCCATGATCGAATTCGATGAGTTGAGCATCCGCTACCAAGCAGCTGCACCGACGGTAGTCACCGATCTGAACCTGCACATCGGTGAAGGTGAGTTCGTGCTCGTAGTCGGGGGCACCGGGGTGGGCAAGAGCACACTGCTGGGCAGTATCAATGGCCTTGTTCCGCACTTCACCGGAGGCATCGTCAGCGGCGAGGTCCGCATCGACGGACGCAGCACCCGTGATCATCGACCGCGCGATCTAGCCGACCTCGTGGGTGTTGTTCCACAAGACCCGTTGGCCGGTTTCGTCACCGACACCGTCGAAGAGGAACTCGCCTACACGATGGAATGCCTGGGAATCGAACCCAGCATCATGCGCCGTCGTGTCGAGGAGACCTTGGATCTGCTCGGGTTGGCCGACCTACGCAGCCGCGCGTTACGGTCTCTCAGCGGAGGGCAGCGACAACGCGCCGCGATCGGGGCCGTGTTGACCGCACACCCGCGGGTACTCGTCCTCGATGAACCGACCTCCGCGCTTGATCCCGGAGCGGCGGAAGAAGTGCTGGCCGCCTTGCATCGTTTGGTCCATGACCTCGGAATCACCGTGGTCATGGCCGAACATCGCCTCGAACGCGTGGTGCAGTACGCCGACCGGATCATCGCCCTCAGCGGCCCAGGCGTTCCGGCGGCTGTGGGGGCCCCACCCGATGTCATGTCAACAGCCGCGATCGCGCCTCCGGTGGTGCACCTCGGCCGGGTGGCCGGATGGAATCCGCCTCCGATAACCGTGCGCGATGCCCGGCGTCAAGCCACCGCCTTGCGCCAACTCCTGCTCGGACACCTGCCACCCGTGCGACCTGTGTCATCCGTCGCGGGACCCGCGCCCGGAACTACGCCGATCGCAGACGTCAACAGCCTTGGAGTGCGATACGGGTCGATCACCGCATTACGACGTGTGGACCTAGATGTGCACGCCGGGGAGGTCGTCGCCGTGATGGGGCGCAATGGGGCCGGCAAGTCCACACTGCTCGGCACACTGGTTGGCAGCACCACCCCCACCTCCGGGCGCGTCCTGATCCAAGGGCGGGATCCGCGGGAATTGCGCGGACCGGAATTACTCGAGCACGTGGGCCTGGTCCCGCAGGATCCGGCAGACCTGCTCGAAGCAGCGACGATCGCCGAGGAGTGCGCGGCCTCGGATCGGGACGCGGACTGCGAGCCAGGGACCACCCGCGCGATTTTGGCCCTCTTGGCACCGGAGATCACCGATCTCACTCACCCCCGTGATCTCAGCGAAGGTCAGCGCCTACTGCTGGCGCTGTCGATCGTCTTGGCAGCGCGACCGGCACTGCTGTGCCTCGATGAACCAACCCGCGGCCTGGACTACCCCACGAAAGAACGCCTTGCGGTGCTGTTGGCCGACCTTGCTGCCGCGGGCCATGCAATCGTCTTGGCCACCCACGACGTCGAACTCGTTGCCGAAGTCGCCACCCGGGTGGTCATCGTTGCCGATGGCGACGTCGTTGCCGATGGCCCGACCTTCGAAGTAGTGACGTCTTCCCCGATGTTCGCACCACAAGTCGCCAAGGTGATGAGCCCAGGACCATGGCTAACCGTGGGCGAAGTTGCCGCTGCGCTCCGGGTGGCCGGGGCTCGCCCCGGATCCGACCCTGGAAATAAGGCCGGGGAGCCCGCATGACACGAACGGCGCGTGCGCTACCCATCGGTGCCCGATCGGCCATGGCGATCGGCTTCGCCACCGTCGTGGGAATCATCGCGTTCGGTTGGCCATTCCTCGCTGCGCCGCAGTCCTCCATCGTGGCGCACGCAAGCGACGCACCGTTGGCTTTCGCGGTCTTGGTCCCGGCAGTGCTCGCTGTGGTCTTGGCTCAGTTCGCCGATGGTGCGATGGACGCCAAATCCATCGCCATGCTCGGTGTGCTCACCGCGGTTATCGCCGCCCTGCGACCACTTGGCGGCGGTGTGGCTGGAATCGAACCGATCTGGGCCATCATCATCCTGGGTGCCTTCGCGCTCGGACCAGGATTCGGCTTCGTCCTTGGCGCGGTCTCGCTCTTTGCATCGGCGCTGGTGACCGGAGGCGTCGGTCCGTGGTTGCCGTTCCAGATGCTCGCCGCCGCGTGGATCGGCCTGGCCGCCGGATCGCTCGCCTACCTGCCTTTCCTGCGACGCACGCGTGGCGAACACCCGTGGCGTGAGGTGATGGTGCTGGCCGGCTTCGCGATGGTGGCGGCTGTGGCATACGGACTGGTGATGAACCTGTGGTTTTGGCCGTTCACGATCGATCTCGCGCCGGGCATCTCCTTCACCCCGGGTGCACCCGTCCTGGAGAACATCGTCGCCTGGCTGCGCTTCACGCTGGTGACCTCGCTGGGCTTCGACATCCCCCGGGCGGTGCTGTCCGCTGGATTGATCCTGGTAGCCGGTCGCCCCATCCTGCTTGCGCTGCGTCGGGCGAGCCGTCGCGCCGCTTTCGAGGCGCCCATCGTCTTCGAAGGCCGCGAATCCGAACCGGTATCGAAGGGTTGATTGCGGCTAATCTCGCACGATTGCCCGGGTCACGGGCGGTGCCAGCGCAGCACCGATGCCCGCGACCGCTGCCACCACCAGCGCGACACCCACCGCGCGCTGCAAGGAGCCCATCCCTTGCGCGAGTGGGAATCCGACAACCAACGCCAGGAGTTGGCCGACGATGAACGGGGCGCGCGCGGCGTACTTGGCGCGCCACCAGCCGATCGCAATGGCGATGCTGGCACCACCGAGCACCGCGAAGATCACGATCTGGAGCAGTAACCCCGGCAGGTTCGACACTTCCGCAGGGCCGGTCAGACCGAGCCGCAGCCCTTGGATGATGTCGTAGACCGCGTAGCCGATCAGGACTACTCCCTCGATGGCGGCGATCGCCGCGAGCAGCACCAGGAACGGGTGGACTGGTCGCGCCATAGCGACGAGCCTAGGGGCGAGCGACAGACCACCTAGGCTCCGCACCATGCGTGCGTTGCTTGTCGTCAACCCGCGCGCGACCACCACCTCCACGCGCACAGCGGATGTGATCGTGCAGGCCCTTTCGCACGAACTCGATCTTGAGGTCACCTTCACCACCCACCGTGGGCACGCCCGCGATCTGGGCCATTGGGCGTTGGACAACCGGCTCGATGCCGTCATCGCCCTGGGCGGGGACGGAGTGGTGAACGAGGTCCTCAACGGGATCCTGCGCGATGGCCCCGGATCCGCTGTTCCAGCGCTGGGGGTGATCCCCGGCGGCAGCGCGAATGTGTTCTCCCGCGCCCTGAACGTGCCGAATGATCCGGTGGAAGCGACCGGAGTGGTGTTGCGTTCGGTGCGCGAGGGTCGTTACCGACTCATCGGGCTTGGACACATCGAAACCGACGACGACGAACGCTGGTTCACGGTCAATGCCGGGCTCGGGCTCGATGCCACGATCATCGATGCGATGGAACGGCAGCGCCGCGCCGGGCACCGGGCAACACCGGTGCGATATCTGGGAACGACGATCCGTGAATACTTCGCGCGGCGGGGAACCCCCTTCATGAGGCTTACCCGCCCGGGCATCGCCGACACCACGCGCGTGGTTCTCACGATCGTGCAGAACACCTCACCGTGGACCTACTTCGGTGCCTTCCCCATCGATCCCTGCCCGCATGCCTCGTTCGAGACCGGGTTGGACGTCTTTGCGCTCCGGCGTCTGGGTCCGATCACCACCGCGCGGGCAGCGCGGCGGATGCTGGCCGCCGCAACATCGGGCACCCGGGCTGGTTCGAGCATCGTCACCTGGCACGACCAGCGCTCGTTCTTCGTCGTCGCCGAGGAGGACATGGGGGTACCCGTGCAGGTCGACGGAGAGTCCCTGGGCCGCACTACCCGAGCGGTCTTCACCGCCCACCCGGAGGCCCTGATGGTGATGGGGGCCCTGTAGAGCCGGCCAAAAATTTCGGACATTTAGTGCACTTGTGACGAACATGACAGCAGCTGGACGCGAAACGTCCGGAATTGGGGTTGTGCGCCGCCCCCGCCTCTGCGACCCTTATGGGGCCCTAAGCACGAACGCTCGGGTCGCCTTCCTCCGAGGGGCGCAGGGGAGATCCCCCGAATCCCTCCCAGACGGGCCCGATCGTGAAGGCTTTCCCAAGCCCCGGTGATCCCGGAGCCCACCACCCTTGGAGTGATCACGCATGGACTGGCGCCACGAGGCAGCCTGCCGTGACGAAGACCCGGAATTGTTCTTCCCGATCGGCAACACCGGCCCCGCCCTCGTTCAAATCGAAGAGGCCAAGGCCGTATGTCGTCGTTGTCCGGTCGTCGACGAGTGCCTTCGGTGGGCGTTGGAGAGCGGTCAAGATGCCGGAGTGTGGGGCGGCCTGAGCGAGGATGAGCGCCGCGCTCTCAAGCGCCGCAACGCCCGGCTTCGCGCCCGCTCGAACGTCTAGTCGCGGATTGCGCCGCTGCCTAGCCCTCCACCGGAAACTCCACCACCGCCCGGCTCCCGTACGGCTCGGGTGCCAATTCGAAGGTTCCGGCTAGCTCCGAGGTCACCAACGACTCCACGATCTGCAGCCCCAAGCCGGCCCGGTCGCGCCAATCACCGGCCATACCGACTCCGTCGTCGGTGATATCGATGCGCAACCGGTCGGCGTCGCGAACGGCCTGGACTTTCACGTAAGTTCCCTCGGAGTGCTGCACTGCGTTGTGCAATAACTCCGATACACACATCGCCAACGGAGTCGCGAGATCTGCACGCAATCTCCCGGCATCTCCACTGCGTTCGAGCGTCATTCCGGTTTCCTCACCCACGACGGCGAAGAGCGACGTCACGATGTGGTCGAAGTCGATCGACTCCTCGAAATCAGCGTCGGTTCCGGAATCACCGGATAGCGCCTCGTGGACAACGGCGATCGCCGCGACCCTTACCTGTGCATCGGACAACGCGGCACGCACCGCGGGCTCCGAACTACGCCGACCCTGCAACCGCAACAGCGCCGCTACCGTCTGCAGATTGTTCTTCACCCGGTGATGGATCTCGCGGATGGTGGCGTCCTTGGATAGCAGCGCCCGTTCGCGACGCCGGATATCCGTGGTGTCACGCACGAGCACCAACGCACCATCGGGCTCGGCTCCGGTGTTGCCCATCCGCGAACCCGGATATCGGTGCACGGGGATGGTGCGCATCAAGACAGTGGCACGCGGTCCTTCGATATCGGCGCGTCCGGCAACTCGTCCGCGGGCGAGGTCGGCTAGTGAGGCATCCAGGGCTCCCTGGCGGTGCATCAACCGAACCACCACACCCGCGAACTCAGCTCCCACCACATCGGTGGCCAAGCCGAGACGTCGCAGGGCGCTCACCGCGTTGGGACTCGCGTACTGCACGATGCCCGCGGCGTCCAAACGCACCACTCCATCGCCTACCCGTGGCGCACCCGTGGCGGCGGTGACCGTCTCGGAAACGGGAAACGCGCCAGCAACCAGCATGGCCAACAACACATCGGCACTGGAGAGGTAGAAGTCCTCGAGTTGCCCGGCCACTCGGGGTGCCAAAGACGCGTGCCGCACCAGCACCCCGATGACATCCCGATCCCTACCCGCGTCCCCTTCGGAATCGGATCCACGGTTACTCGGCTTCGGGCGGTGAATCGGGTACGCCTCCACGCCGGTGGGGGTCGAGGGACGCTCGGAATCGCGGGTATAGACAGCCCGGCCGAACGTGAGGGCTTGGTCCAGCACCGCGACGCGGCCGCGGGGACTGAACTTCCCGATAACGTCCTCGGGAACGCTCGTCGGGGCAGTGGTGGGTCGAACATGTGCCACTGCCACGGCTCCGGCGTCGTTCCAGGTCGGTAGCCACAAAACCAGGTCCGAGAGTGAGAGATCGGCGAGTAGCGACCATTCCTCGACCACAGCGGTGAGGTGCTGCAAGTCGGTAGCACTCAGATCGGTGCGCTCATTCACCAATCGGGCAGGTATAGGCACGGCTACTGAGGGTAGCGTGCAGCGATGACCGAGAACGAAGACGATTCGGGCAGCCCGAGCGCCGCGCCTGCGCCTTCGGCGTCCGCGGCCACCAGCGAGCCGCTGCACGGTGGGCACCACGCGATCAACGCAGCGCGGGCTGCTGGGGCGAACACGCTGTTCACCCTTTCCGGAGCGCACATTTTTCCGCTGTACGACGCCGCGGTTGGTGGCAGCGCGAAGGTCCAGCAGGCCGGTAACGCCCGTGTCGCCGAGCGCGCCGGGCCCATGCGGTTGGTCGATGTCCGCCATGAGCAAACCGCGGTCTTCGCGGCTGAAGCCGTCGGAAAACTAACCCGCAGCCCTGGCTTTGCTGCCGTAACTGCCGGCCCGGGCGTCACGAACGCCATCAGCGCTGTTACCGGTGCCTGGATGAACGGCAGCCCGCTGGTGCTGATCGGTGGGCGAGCCCCGGAGCACCGGTGGGGCAGCGGCGCGCTGCAAGAACTCGACCACGTGCCACTCCTCGAACCGGTGACCAAGGCGGCGTGGACGATCCGCGATCCAGCGCAGATTCAGGCACGCACCGCGGCCGCGTTCGACCTCGCCGGCAGCGCCCACCGCGGTCCGGTGTTCATCGATATTCCGATGGATGTGCTTTTCACCCCATCCTTAGTGGCGTCGGCGGACACCGATGAGGCTGTTCAAGACATCACTAGTGCAGAAAACACCCCGATCGGCGACGTGGATCGCGCGGCGCACCTCCTGCGCTCGGCTCAGCGACCGGTAATGATCATCGGATCGGATACTTGGGCCGGCGGCGGCGAGCAGGCGGCACGCGAGTTCGTCCACGAGTGGCAGATTCCAGTGATCGCCAACGGCATGGGCCGGGGAATCGTGCCGGCAGCGGATCCGTTGTTGGTAACCCGAGCACGGTCCACTGCATTCAAGGACGCCGACCTCGTGCTGGTCGCCGGTGCGCCCCTGGACTTTCGACTCGGCTATGGCGTCTTCGGCAAGGCAGCCAAGTCCGGCGGTGCCGCCGTTCCCGTCGTCCACTTAGTCGATGCACCTACCCAGGTTGCCCACCACGCCCCGCATGCCATCGCCATCATCGGCGACATCGCGCAGTCACTGTCCACACTGAGCACGCTGGCCGGTGAGCCCGACTCCCCCGCACGTAGCCCTGCTTGGCTCGAGGTGTTGGCATCGGCCTCGCGCGCTGCCTGGGAAGCCGATGCCGAACTTCTGGCGAGCGCCGCAGACCCGATTCACCCGGCACGGATCTACGGCGAGATCCGTAGGCGGTTGAACGCTGACGACGTCGTGATCGGAGACGGTGGTGATTTCGTGTCTTTCGCGGGCCGGTTCATCGAACCGGGTACCCCCGGCAGATGGCTGGACCCCGGCCCCTTCGGCTGCCTCGGTACCGGGCCGGGCTACGCCCTTGGCACCCATGCCGCGCTACCCGATTCGCACCCGTGGCTGATGATGGGGGACGGCGCCGCAGGTTTCTCGCTCATGGACGTCGATTCCCTCGTTCGACACCAAGTGCCCGTGACGATGGTGGTCGGGAACAACTCCGGCTGGGGACTGGAGAAGCATCCGATGCGCTTCCTGTACGGGTACGACGTCTTGGCCGATCTCGAAGCCACGCCCTACGACCACGTGGTTCGCGCGCTCGGCGGAGCGGGAGAGACCGTGACCGAGCCGGCTGAGATCGGGGCCGCACTCGACCGAGCACGCGACTATCGAGGTCCCTACCTGGTGAACATCCTCACCGATCCGGAAGTCGCCTATCCGCGCACCACCACCGGTATCTAGCCCGGAAGGTCACCGATGAATCACCGAGTCTCGAAGCGCTCGCGATTCACCACCACCCGGGTGATGGTGCCGGCGGCGATTCCCGCCTTGCGTTCACCGGAAGCCGTCTCATGGTCGGCACTGACATCGAAACTGACCACCTGATCGTCGACTGCGCTGACTATCGCCCGTGCGGTTACCTGGGAACCCACCGGTGTCGGTTTGCGGTGGGCAACGTTCACGTTGGCACCGACACTGGTGTGCGAATCCGGAAGCGATCCGCGCAGGGCTTCGCAGGTGGCTTGTTCCATCAGCGCAATGACTCGGGGTGTGGCAAGCACCGGGACATCGCCGCTCCCCACCGCGATGGCGGTGTCGCTCGAGGTCACCGCCATGCTCGCGACGCCCGTCGCCCCGACTCTTATTTCCATTTGTCTTCCCGGTCGCCGCTATTCGATGCTGGCGAGCGCGTCACCTTCCCGCACGACATCGCCTACGGCGACAAAGACATCTACGACGATTCCCCCCGTCTCAGCAAGCACCGGGATCTCCATCTTCATGGACTCCAGCACAACGATGACGGCACCGGGATCGACTCGCTGACCCGTGCTCACCTCGATGGAGTGCACCGACGCAACCATCTCCGCGCTCAAGGTGTGTGCCATAGCTCCTCGTCTCTCGTCCGCGCGGAGCCTACTGTCCCTCGATCGATCGGAAGGTCGCACGCACCCGAGCGTGCAGCGAGGTGGGTGCTTGGGTACGCCCGATAGCTCGGATCACCAGACCTTTGACGGCTCGATGGGCTTGCTCCTCGTGTCCGCATGGAGGGCACTCGTGCAGGTGAACGGTGATCACGTGGTATTCCTCGGCGGTCACCTCACCGTCGATGTAGGCGCTAATGGAGGCGATAACCTCGGTGCACGCAGTGGCGTGCGGGTTTCCGCAACTCATTGCTCACCTCCAACGGCGTCGGTGCTCCCATACCCTGCCAACAACGAGCGCAGCGTTTTCCTTCCCCGGTGCACCCGGGACATCACGGTGCCTACCGGCGTTTCCATGATTTCGGCGATCTCCTTGTAGCTGAATCCCTCTACGTCAGCGAGGTAGACCGCGGTCCGGAAGTCCTCGGGCAGCGAGTTCATCGCCTCGGTTATCACCGGATCGCCAAGGCGTTCCAGCGCCTCGATCTCGGCGGAACGGGCGCCACCGGGCGTCCGGGAATCGACATCGAGTAATTGCGTATCGGATAGCTCATCGGCCGAGGTGGAGTACGGCTGTCGCTGAGCCTTGCGATAGGAATTTATGTAGGTATTTCGCAAGATCCGAAACAGCCACGCACGCAAGTTCGTGCCCTGCTTGAAGGATCGGAAGGCGGCGAAGGCCTTCGTGTAGGTCTCCTGAACGAGATCCTCGGCATCCGCCTGATTGCGCGTCATCCGCAACGCGGTGCCGTACAACTGATCCAAATAGGCAAGCGCCTCGGACTCGAAGATGGAGGCCAACTCAGCATCGGTGACCGGCGGCGGGTCGGCCGCACCATCGCCCGCTTCCGGGCTTTCTAGATCGGCACTCATTGAATCCCAGCCTACGGTTGGACGGGTGGGCTGGGATCGCCCGGCACAGGTTCGAGCAACTGCGGGCCATTGTTGGCCGGCTTATTCACCTGGGTTGATACCGGGTATGCGGCCAAGGCACTGGCACCAGCCTCGTTCAACAATCGCTGCAGCAGCCCAGCGGGATCCTGTGTTCCGGGGTTCAACCACTCGGCCCACTGCCCTTGTGGAACGAGGACCGGCATCCGATCGTGGATACCCGCGAGCGGCCCCTGAGCATCCATCGTGCAGATGGTGCACGAGCGCACCGCACCATCGGGGCCTTTCCAGTCTTCGTACAGACCCGCGAAAGCCAACGGCCGCGAGCGCTCGTCGTGGATGAAGAATGGCTGCTTGGAGCTCCCAGCCCGCGCCTGCCATTCGTAGTACCCATCAACTGGCACCAGGCAGCGTCGTTTGCGGAACGCAGATCGGTAAGCGGGCTTATCCGCCACCGTCTCGCTGCGGGCATTGATCATCCGGCTCGCCCGTGAGGCGTCCTTCGACCACGAAGGAATCAAGCCCCACCGCGCGATATCCACGCGACGGGTGTCGTCTTGCTCGAGCACGACGAAGACTTCACTGGTGGGCGTGACGTTGTAGTTGGGGATACGGGGTGACCGGGGGGTTGCTAAGGGCAATTCCTCCGCGTGGAAGTACTCGGCGATCGTTGCTGCGTCTTCGGTTGCCGCGTAGCGTCCACACACACGTCCATTGTCCGCCGCGGTCGGTCGAGACCGACACCGGAGTCAGGGGCAGCACTACCCTGTGACGGTGGATGACGACGTGACCTGGTGGTCCGCACCGGTGTGCCCGGACCCGGTCGATGCGGTGGTGGAAGTACCGGGATCCAAGTCGATCACCAACCGAGCCCTCATCCTGGCCGCCCTGTCCGATGGACCGAGCCGAATCGGGCGAGCATTGCGCTCCCGCGATACCGATTTGATGGCCGAGGCGTTGCGAACGCTCGGCGTGGGTATCACCACACACGAGATCGACGACGCCACCGTCGACCTTGAGGTGGTTCCGCATTACTTGCGCACCGAACGACCCACCACCATCGACGTCGGACTAGCCGGCACGGTCATGCGCTTCCTGCCACCGGTAGCCGCGCTCGCGCACGGGGATCTGGCTTTCGATGGAGATCGCGCAGCCCGGCGTCGACCGATGGCCACGCTTATCGAGGCGTTGCGTGATGTCGGTGTAGATGTCGAAGACGCTGGTCGGGGATTGCTTCCGATTCTGGTGCACGGCACCGGGCGCGTGCCTGGAGGCGAGGTGATGCTCGATGCCTCCCGGTCCAGTCAATTCGTCAGTTCCCTGCTGCTTTCCGGAGCCCGCTTCGAGGCTGGCATCACCATCCGACATGTAGGCGGACCCGTCCCGAGCACCCCGCATATCGATATGACGATCGCCATGCTCGCCGACCACGGGGTGCGCGTTCGATCGGTCGAGGAAAGCGAGATCAGTGGTCACTCCAGGCGGACGTGGCATGTGGATCCGTGCGACCTGGCAGCAATCGACCGGGTGATCGAACCCGACATTTCGAATGCTCTCCCCTTCATTGCTGCAGCCCTGGCGACAGGTGGTCGCATCCTTATTCGACACTGGCCGCGTGAATCGATCCAGCCCACAGAGCAGGTACTGGATGTGATTCGGGCATTCGGTGGGCAGATCTCAACCACCGACGATTCCCTCGAGGTGATTGGGCCAGCCGAACTCTCCGGCGTGCAGGTCGATCTCCGCGACATCGGGGAAACAGCCCCCACCTTCGCCGCCCTAGCCGCACTTGCCGGCGAACCGAGTTCACTGCACGGCATCGCCCACTTACGAGGCCACGAAACGGATCGACTCGCGGCTTTGCACGCAGAGATCTCTGCCCTCGGCGGGCAGATCGAGCAAACCGACGACGCCTTGTTGTTCCGACCCGCCGACCTCTCCGGAAACGATTTCCGAACCTACGAAGACCACCGCATGGCAACATGCGCTGCGATCCTCGGCCTTCGCGTGCCCGGCATCAGAGTCGAGAACATCGAAACCACGGCCAAGACCCTGCCGGGTTTCCCGCAGCGATGGAACGCGCTGCTGCCAGCGTGAGCAGGCGAAAGACCGATCGGCTCGATGAGGACGATGTCCGCATCCGGCCAGGCAAGCACAAGACCCGGCCGCGGTCGAAGGATCGGCCAGGCTACGAAGACGCTCAACGCGCCATCGTCACCACGGTGGATCGGGGACGCTTCACTTTGCTCGATGACAGCGGATGCGAGCACTATGCCGTGAAGGCGCGCGAACTTGGCCGCAAGGGCATTGTGGTTGGTGACGCAGTCGAGACGGTCGGCCTGACCGACGAAACCACCACCGAGCGGGCAGAGCGCGAAGACTTCGCTCGCATCGTGCGTCGCCTACCACGCACCACGGTCTTGCGCCGAACCGCTGACGATGTAGACCCGATCGAGCGAGTTATCGTCGCGAACGCCGATCAACTCGCAGTGGTCACCTCGACAACAGACCCCGAACCCCGCACCGGACTCATCGATCGAGCTCTCGTGGCCGCTTTCGACGCCGGCATCAGACCGATGCTGTTCATCACCAAGTCCGATCTCGGTGCCCCGACAGCTTTGGTGGATGCCTACTCCCCGCTCGATATCCCGATCATCGATGCTGGCGTGGAGGCAAGCAAGGAAGGGCTCATGGAGCACATCACCGACCACACGACCGTCCTCGTCGGACATTCGGGTGTCGGTAAGTCAACTCTGGTCAACGCACTGGTCCCGGGCGCCGATCGCTCCACCGGCGTGGTCAATGAAGTCACCGGCAAGGGCCGCCACACCTCCACCAACGTGATCGCGCTGCCTTTGCCTGCAGGTGGGATCGTTATCGATACGCCGGGGATTCGCTCTTTCGGGCTCGCACATGTGGATGCCGATCGGGTGATCCATGCATTCGGCGACCTCGCCCAAGCCGCTGAGGAATGCCCACGGGGGTGTTCGCACAACGAGCCCTTCTGCGCCCTTGATCAGGCAGTGGCCGAAGGCACGGTCCCAGCCGCGCGAGTTGCATCGCTACGCCGCCTATTGACCAGCAAGGAAGAGGCCGGTTACTAATCGGTCAGGGTGCTTGGATCTGCCCAGGTCTGGTGTTCTCGATGATGGCACCCCACACCGCTTCACTGCCCGAATGGCCGGTCACGATGGTCGCAATCGT
>CAZWIW010000007.1:0-10018 GCA_964634545.1 uncultured Rubrivirga sp. | reverse complement strand
GCAACGATAGATACGGCGGCTCCGAGACGATGGATCGACGAGCGCCGCAGCGCAATGACAATCGCGCCGATCGCAGCCACGGGCAGCAACACGACAGTCGCGTGCACGATGAGGACATGTGTCGGCAGACCGAAGACGGTGTCGAACGGCGTTCCCACAGCCCCACCCTAGGCACAAGCGATTCCCCAGACATGCTCCGTGACAAGATGTTTGAGTGATCATTCGAATGTCGGCAGTCATTCCGCTCGCGACACTCGCATTTCTTGCGGGGCAGACCCACGCGGTAGCGACGCCTGCCGATAGCCAGGTGACCGATGCCGTGACCCAGGCAAATGTGAAGGTGGTTGGCACCAGCCCTGCAATGTCGCTTGGCACGATCTACCAGTCAACAGCACAGTCCACGGGTCTAGCCGCCAACAACGCCCCCGGACAGGTCACCCACGCCCAAGCGATCACAACCCAAGGAGTGCAACAGATCTACTCGGTCGACACGGCTGCGGGCGCAACACCGACAAGCCGAATGACCGCTCTACGCCAGGACTCCCAGTCGAAGGTCCTTCGCAAGATCGACGCTATGGCGCAGCGGCTCGCTGAATGCGGGGATGCTTGCCTACTGAATCTGCATTTCCACACTTCCGCTGGCCCGGACCACGATGCCAGCAACGACACCTGTAGCGCAGGGGAATTCACGGTGAACGGCGCAGACCTACCACCTGCTGGCGCGGTAGACGCAGCCCAACTTCTTGCCACGTGCATCGTGGCCCGTATGGAAACGAAATCCGGCGTCAACGTCGAAGGGGTCGCCTGGGTGATCGCAGACCCGTCGGGTGACACCACGACTCCCGTGACCAGGGTCGACATGTACGTCCAACGCCTGCCCTAGATTGCCAGCCATGGACGATCTCACGCTCGCGCTCGCCCTCGCAGATGCCGCCGACTCCATCTCGATGGACCGCTTCCAGGCAAGTGACCTTGTCGTGGAAACAAAGCCGGACATGACGCCGGTCAGCGATGCCGATCGCGCCGTGGAACGTGCGTTGCGGGAAATGCTGGCCACGCACCGACCCGGTGACGCTATCCACGGGGAGGAATACGGTTCCACCGATGGGAACCGGCAGTGGATCATCGACCCCATCGACGGCACCAAGAGTTTCGTGCGAGGCGTGCCGGTGTGGGCGACTCTCATCGGCCTGCGCGAGGGCGACGCGATCACCATCGGCGTCGTGTCCGCTCCGGCCCTGGGGCGTCGTTGGTGGGCAAGCCCCGACCTCGGCGCCTATTGCAGTGCGCCAGGACGCACGGAACCACGCGGTCCTTTGTCAGTGAGTGCCATCCACGATGTCACCGATGCTTCCTTCGCATTCTCCGATGCCATCGGCTGGCACCCGGATGCCTTCGAGCGGATGATGTCGACCACTTGGCGTCAGCGCGGACACGGAGACTTCTGGGCGCACCTGATGGTCGCCGAGGGATCGGTGGACATCGCCGCGGAACCGGCGTTGAAGGTCCACGACGTAGCGGCCTTGGTGCCCATCATCGCCGCTGCCGGCGGCACGATGACTACTTTCGAGGGTGGTGCGCTGCCGTGGAACGATCCAACGGCCGAGTTCTCCCTGGTAACCACGAACGGCCCACTTCACAATTCCGTCCTAGATCTGCTGCGGGGCTAGCCGGCGGCGATCCGAGGGCGCACTATGGATGCACCTACGTAGAAGGGTGCAGCATGCGCGTTCTGCAGATTCTCACCAACAAGGGCGACGACATCTTCGCCATCACTCCGCAGGCCAGCGTGGCCGAACTCGTGCGCACTCTCGCCGATCGCAAAGTCGGAGCGCTGCTAGTCCGTGAATCAGACGGCGGAATCGCCGGCATCGTCTCCGAACGGGACATCGTTCGAGCCTTGGGCTCAGGCGAATCGGTCTTGAACGATCCCGTGGCCTCCATCATGACCGCCGATGTGGTGACCGTTTCCCAAGATGCGGACGTCTCCGACCTCATGCGACTGATGACCGATCGACGGATTCGCCACGTGCCAGTTGTCGATGAGGACGACACACTCGTCGGCGTGGTCTCAATCGGTGACGTCGTCAAAAATCGGATGGACGAACTCGAAGCCGAACGGGCTGCGCTGATGGACTACATCACGCAGGGCGGTTAGCGCGGACTCACCAGTAGCGGCATTCCACCATGCGGACGAATGGTCACAAGGGGCTCGCCTGCCGGTAGTGACTCACCTGCAGGAAAGGACACCGTGAAGGATCGCGCCAATTCGGCGACGATCATCACCGCCTCCACATACGAGAAGTCGCGACCGATACACAACCGCGGCCCCGCACCGAAGGGAATGTGCGCGAACCGTGGGATGTCTCCCAAGAAGCGATCAGGATCGAAAGCATCCGGATCTGCCCACAGATCCGGGTGCCGGTGCAGCAACCACGGACTCATGATCACGAGGGCGCCTTGGGGAATGGAAATGCCATCGACCACATCAGCGACGAGAGCCTGCCGGGTGATCAACCAGGCAGGTGGGTACAGGCGTAGCGTCTCTTCCACAACCGCTTTGGTGAACGGCAACCGCGAATAGTCGTCGAATGCGACCGGTCGATCACCGGCCACCGAATCGGCTTCCGCCGCCACCCGATCGGCGATATGCGGATGGGCAGCGAGCAATCCCCACGCCCACCCCAACGCACTGGCCACCGTTTCGTGGCCGGCCACGATGAATGTCACCAGTTGGTCACGGATCTGCTCCGCACTCAATGCACGGCCCTGATCGTCGCGCACCGACAGCAGCAAACCCAACAGATCGTCGCCGGGGTCCTCACGACGAGCCGCCATCATCTCGCGAACGGCTTCATCCAGTCGGGCAACCGAACGCTTCAACACACGATTGGCGGGGGTGGGCAACCAATCGGGTGGTGTGATCGGCACTCGCGCTCGCGCCACCACAACTTCGAGCGCCTCGAGAGTCGCGTCGGCGATCTCGCTAGAGCGCCCGGTCAAGTCGGTTCCCATAAGGGAGGCCGCCACGATCTCCAACGCGGCACCCATCATGAAGGCGTCAACGTCCACCACAGCCCCGGGTTCAAGAGCGAACCATTGTCGCTTCACCTGGGCCGTGGTTGCAGCCACATGCGCCCCGATGTTCTGCAGTGCGCTGTGGTGAAAAGCCGGCTGCAACGCTCGGCGTTGCAGCCGCCACGTGTCGGTGTCGGACGTCAAGAGACCCTCGCCAGTCACCAACGACAAAGCACGATATTGAATCGTCGACTTGCCGTAGCCGCGTGCGTTGTCGACGAGCACGTGGCGTACACCTTCAGGGCTGTTCACCAAGTAGGACGGTGGGCGAGGAACCGGAAATTGGGCGATGTCTCCGAACTCGCGCCAGGTGGCGTCCAAGAACGCCAGTGGGTTGCCTCGAATGGTGCTGAAGGCGCGCAGCATCTGCGGACCTAGGGGCCCAGGTGCGGTAACCGGGGTGCCGAGGAAGTGGGTGGGTTGCTTGCTCACGGGTGAAGGATCTGGTTCTCACTCACGAAAAGTCGAACACGCGACGCGACATGATCGAGTGAATCCTGCGCTACCGATGAGCCGATCTCTGTTGAATAGGCGGCCTCGAACGACGCTTGGTCGTCGAACCACAGCTCCGCAACACCGTCGATTCCCTCACCCTCGGTGACTTCGTTGAACCTAATCTCCCGAACGCCCGGTAACTGACGCGCCATCGGGGCATGTTCTTCCAGCCACCACTGGGCAAACTGCTCATGGGTCATGTCGGTCCTGCGGGTTAGCAAGATCATCGCCTTGAACATGGTTCCTCTTCCTCCTGTCGCTACTGCGGCTTCTGGACGCGTGCGCCAGGACGTCCCCCACACGACAACGCAAGGGCGATGACGATCTCGTCGGCATGAGGGGCGTCAGGAACACAGATGTCAACCGCGTCCATGTCATCGAAGACCCACCGATCGTCCTTATTACCGATGGGCATCGTGATCTGCGCTCCCGGACCCGCCACCTTCTTGGTGCCGGGGATGATGTCCGCTCCCCCACCGATCGCCGCTCGAACAGGCGCCCCGAAGCGGGGGTGCAAGATCGCCGCACTGTGCTCGCGATCGCCATCCGTCCCCACGACAGCGCCCTTGCCGTATCCGCGCACGTCCTCGGGAGCCAGACCAACGGTTGTCAACTGCGCCATGCAGCGTTCCACGAGCAGTTGGGCTGCGTCGGCGCCGAGTTGCTCCATCTCGGCGAGATCGGCCACGTGTCCGCGACCAGCCAGCGGGTTGGCCACCACAACCGCACACGAAACGATGACGGTGGCCGGATCTAGGGCCTTCCCTGCTTCGGACCATGTTTCATGGGTCGCCGCGTGGACTGCGCGAATTTTCACCCTGCTACTCCATTCATCGCTGTTATCGGTTGGTAGACCGTGTTGCGTTGCACCAGCATTCGCTCGAGCGGTGCGAGTCGAGCCGCGAGGTCAGCAGGTTCCATTCCCTGACCATGTGCTGCACCGGCAGCACGGGAGATGTTCTCATCCATCAATGTCCCGCCAACATCGTTGACCCCGGACTGGATCAGTTGAACCGCACCATCGAGTCCGAGCTTGACCCACGAGGCCTGGACGTTATCGATAAAACCGCGATAGGCAATGCGACCGATCGCATGCATGAGCACAACCTCGCGCCACGTTGGGCCACGGCGGGCCTTGCGCTTCAGGTAGATGGGCGAGGCCATATGGACGAAGGGCAATGGAATGAACTCGGTGAAACCACCCGTTCGAGCCTGCAGTTCGCGGGTGGCCAGGATGTGGGAAATCCAGTGCTCCGGCTGTTCGATGCTGCCGAACATGATGGTGACATTCGAACGCAGCCCGAGTCGATGTGCAGTCTCGTGCACCATCAGCCACTCTTCGGTGTTCACCTTGTCGGGGCACAAGACCGCCCGGATGTCGTCGTGCAGGATCTCCGCCGCCGTACCAGGAAGTGACGCGAGCCCCGCATCCTTGATCCGCTGCAAATAGGACTCCAACGGCTCCTGCAGGCGACGCGAACCTTCCAGCACCTCCAAGGCGGTGAACCCATGGACATGCATACCCGGAACCGCGTCTTTCACGAGTTCGGTCACCCGGACGTAATAGTTGCCATCGAAGTCCGGATGGATACCGCCTTGCAAACACACCTCGGTTGCCCCAAGCGACGCAGCCTCCACAACTCGGGCGACGATCTCGTCGTCTTCCAACAGGTACGGACGGCCCCGAAGGTTGAGCGAGAGCGGACCCTTGGAGAAGCCGCAGAACGTGCACTTGTAGGTGCAAACGTTCGTGTAGTTGATGTTGCGGTTGCGTACGAAGGTGACCGTGGAGCCATTGGCCTGCGCCCGCAGGTGATCGGCAACTTCGGCAATGGCTGGCACCTCACGGCCACGAGCAGCGAAAAGGACTGCAAGTTCCGGTGCGTCGACAGTCTGCCCCGACAGCACACCGTCCAAGACCTCGCGTACCGGACCGGCAACGCGAACCTCACGCGGTACCAGCATTGATGGTGTCCGGTCGGCACCGGAGTACCAAGCGGTCGACCGTCGACCGATTTGGATCACCTCCGCACCGGTGCCAACATTCGCCGCTTGCTCGTAGCGCTCGGGGAACACGGCTCCAGGATCGTCGCGGGCCATACCCTCAGCGTCGCTACGGTCCAGGACCGCGAAGTGCAAACCTTCATCGATCCAGGTTTCGGCGGCGAGGGCATATTCCGGGTAGATGGTGAGCCGCGGAGCCAACTCCCGACCCCGATCCTCGGCTGCCGTTCGCAGGGACTCCAACGACGGCCACGGGCGCTCGGGGTTGACGTGATCCGCGGTGATCGGCGAGACACCACCGAAATCATCAATACCGGCGTCGATGAGCGCTCCGATGTCATCGACCAAGTTGGGCGGCGCCTGCACGTGAACGCTCCTCGGCAGAATGTCACGGGCCAAACCGATGGCATCGACTAGGTCCGTGAGTGAACATGCCGGCGCATCGCGCATGGTCGTGCCCGCTTTGGGGACGAAGTTCTGGACGATCACTTCCTGCACGTGGCCGAACCGATCGTGGCTTTGGGCTATTGCTTCCAGTGCCGTGATCCGATCGACTCGCGATTCTCCGAACCCAACGAGGATCCCCGTGGTGAAGGGAATGCGTAATTCCCCCGCGGCGTTAAGTGTTGCGAGCCGTCGCTGTGGATCTTTGTCTGGCGCCCCGCGATGTGCAGGCAAGTCAGGATTGAGCGATTCGATCATCATTCCCTGACTGGGCGAAACGGTCCGCAACTTCGCTAGGTCCTGCGCATCCAGGGCTCCTGCATTCGCATGCGGTAGCAGCCCGGTGGCCTCCAATACCCGCTGCGCCGCCGCCACTAGGTAATCGACAGTGCTCGCGAAACCATTCTCGTCCAGCCAAGCCCGCGCTTGGGGATAGCGCTCTTCGGGGTACTCACCCAAGGTGAACAGCGCTTCATGACATCCGGCTTGGGCGCCTTGCGAAGCGATCTCTTCAACTTCTTCGAGCGAAAGATAGGCCGCAGGCAGATGGGCCGGAGCTTGCGCGAAGGTGCAATAACCGCAACGGTCCCGACACAACTTGGTAAGAGGAATGAATACCTTGGGCGAGTAGGTGACGCGGGTCGTCTTCCCAGCGGCACCCATGTTGACACCTCTCAACGACGAAACGATGCGACGACCCCCGGTCGGTATCGTGTCACAGACACCAGGCCGGGGGTCGTCGTTGTCAGTTTCGCGTCTCACTCAACTATGTGTTGAACGCAATGTGAGCGCAGATGCGATGGGTGTTGATTACGCGTCCGCGGTTACTTGCCCGCGGTGACTTTCCCTTTCTCGAACTCACGAACCGTGGCACGGGATGCGATCCAGGTCCAGCCTGGCTCGCGCTCGGGAGATTCCTCACCCACGATCTCCAAGCCGGCGACCGCAGCGTTGCCGAAGTCGTCGTCGACATGGACGATGTTGTCGAAGCCCGCACGCTGCATTACCGAGGCCACCGCGGCGGCGCGGTAACCCGAGCCGCAGTAGACGTAGACATCCACGTCACGTGGGAGTTCGCCGAGTCGGTCGAGCACCTCGTAGAAGGGGATGAAGGTCGCGCCCTTCACGTGGCCGGCCTCCCACTCCAGGATCTGCCGGGTATCGATGACCATGGCCTCGGGGTTGGCTTTCCACTCCTTGGCCATTTCGTCGAAGTCGACCCGGCGGATGTACGCCGGCGCCTCGCCGTCAGACATCCAAAAGTCCGGGCCGCCCACGGCCTGCCCGGCAGGGCGGTCGATCCCAATACGAACCAACTCGCGCTGGGCAGCCTCCACCTGTTCGGTGGTGGCGCCGAGCAGGGTGACCGGAGTCCCCCAGGGAATCATCCAGCCGAGGTAGTTGATGAAAGCGCCGTCGAGGTCGAAGTTGACCGCGCCGGGCACGTGACCGGCCGCGAACACCTCGCGCGAGCGCAGGTCGACCAGCCATTCGCCGGCTTCCACCCGGCGTCGCAACTGGGCTGGGTCCACCGGCTCGGGCAGCGACAGATCGATCTCAGCCGGACCAGCCGCGTTGGCCGGACCCATGTGCGCGTAGTACGCCGGGAAGACGTCCAGCCCAGCGAGCAACATCTCGACGAAGTCCTCTTCGGCTTGGGTCAACGCCGGGTTGATGCTCCGCTCCTGACCGAGTGAGGTCTGCACTCCCTCGGTCTGGATGGACGAGCAGAATGAACCGAACCCGTGGGTTGGGTAGATCTGGGTGTCCCCTGGGAGCGCGTCGACCAGGCGGTGCGCTGAGTGCCATTGATCATGGGCTTGCTTGACGGTCAGGTCCGGGGCGACCAAGTCGGGGCGACCCACAGTGCCGTACAGCAACGATCCACCGGTGAAGACCGAACCGGGATGATCGTCGCGACTCACGGCGAAGGAAATGTGGTGCGGGGTGTGTCCGGGGGTGTGCACAACGCGGACGTCAAGATCACCCACCCGGAACTCGGCTCCTTCACCCACCGCCTCGACGTTCTCTTCGCCGAGATAGGCGAGTTCCACATCAGCAGGCACCATGTAGCGGGCACCGTGCTTCTTGGCGAACTGATAACCACCGTTGACGTAGTCATTGTGGATGTGCGTCTCACCCACGTGGGTGACGTTCAATCCATGCTCGGCAACGAGCTGCTCCACCCGATCGGTGTCGCGCTGCGGGTCGATCACGAAGGCGTTCACGCCGTCGTGGACGATGTAGCCACGATCACCCAGTCCGGGCGTATCGATGACGATGACGTGCGGTGCACTGCTTGCGGTCATGACGAGACTCCTACTCCTGTTTCCTGCGGAAGACCTGCTGCGCGCCAGGCCGACATTCCTCCATTGACGTTATAGGCCTCGACCCCGTGACGGGACAGGTAATCGGCAACTTGCCAGCTACGGTTTCCCGATTCGCAGACAAGCCAAACCGGGTCCTTGCCGCGGAATTCGTCGATGCGCAGCGGAACCAAAGCCATGGCCACGTGCTCCGCACCGGGGATGCGTCCACCCGCTAGCTCGTGCTTTTCCCGTACATCCACGATCCGCTCACCGCGCTTCTGCGCCGCGGCTAACTGTTCGACGGTGGCTGTCTTCACTGAACTCACTGCTGTGCCTACCTTCCGAATATTCGACGGTCGATGCCGCACCCTTGCTTCGGTGCTGACCCAAGCCTATACCCCCAGGGGTATCTTGTCCAGCAAATGTCCGGACATTCTTGTCGACGAGGTCAACTATGTGAATTCGCGCACAAAGGGCCCTTTTTGTTTGGCGTTCCAACAAATATGCGACATACTTGCTACGTGCCACGGAGACCCCGGGCCCATCGATAGCAAAGGGAGCGATCCTCCATGAAGAAACTCAGCAGCTTCGTCCACACCTTGCTGCCCAGCCGGAACATCGACCCCGAGTTGGCCGCCCGCAAGGAGATCTACCGCGAGTGGGACCGCGAGCGTCGCCGGGCCGTCAGCCCCTCCGATCTCGCCGAGATCGACGCGATCTTCTCCCGCGCCCTCTAACCCCTCCCCACCCTCCCCGTTGCGGCGTCGGTCCTCGGGCCTCGCCGATGCCCTGCAGGCCCGACCTTTGACGCCGCAACGGGGAGGAAGAGGGGTAGGTAGGGGCTTAGGTGAAGTCGGCCGTCACGGGTGCGTGGTCACTCCACCGCTCGTCGTAACTCGCCGCCCGACCGATCTCCACTTTGGTGGCTCGGTCTGCAAGAGCCGGTGTTGCCGCGTGGTAGTCGATCCGCCAGCCGGCGTCGTTATCGAACGCCTGACCACGCCACGACCACCAGGTGTACGGACCTGGCCCTTGACCCCCGAAGTCGCGTCCGAGGTCCCGCCACGAGCGGGAGAACCAACGATCGAGGTAGGCGCGTTCCTCGGGTAGGAATCCAGCGCTCTTGAGGTTTCCCTTCCAGTTCTTGATGTCCACCTCGTGGTGGGCGATGTTGAAGTCCCCGCAAACGAGCGCCTGCACACCCGTTGATTTCGCCCGCCGCGCCAACGCGCGCATCCGGGCATCCATCCCTGCCAAGAACTCGTACTTCGCTTCCTGCTTGGGCGTGTCCGCTTCGCCGGAATGGACGTAGACGCTCGCGATGGTCACCGGACCTACCGAGCTATCGACATCGACTTCGATCCAACGGCCTTGGCCATTGATGGCGCTTTGCCGAAAGCGGTCGCGGACACTCAGCGGAACCTCCCGGGTCAGTACCGCAACACCAGCGCGGCCCTTCTCCGGCGCCTCCGCGTGCGCCACGTGCCACCCGGAAAGTGGCGAGTCTGCGAGCACTTGGTCGAGTTGATCCCTCGTCGCGCGCACCTCTTGCAGGCACAGGGCATCGGCACCGGTATCGGCCAGCCATTCCAGGCCACCGCGCCGCTGGGCAGCACGGATGCCGTTCACGTTTGCGGTAACGACCCGCAGGCTAGGAGAGCGACCCACGGACGGCGACCCTACGTGGT
>CAZWIW010000006.1:44906-56635 GCA_964634545.1 uncultured Rubrivirga sp. | reverse complement strand
GCATCGATGCCCCAGTACTGCGCCGCGGTGAAGGCGATGCGTTCGCGTTCTTTGTCGACCACGAGGCGCACGGCAACCGACTGCACGCGCCCGGCGGACTTGGCTTCGCGTCCGACCTTCTTCCACAACACTTCCGAGACCGGGTAGCCGTAGAGACGATCCACCACCCGTCGCGTCTCCTGCGCATCGACCAGCCGCATGTCCAACTCCCGCGGATGCTCCACCGCCTCGCGGATGGCCTGCGGGGTGATCTCGTTGAACACCATGCGCTTGACAGGCACCTTCGGCTTGAGCACCTCGAGCAAGTGCCAGGAAATCGCCTCGCCTTCGCGGTCCTCATCGGTGGCGAGCAAGAGTTCGTCGGCGTCCTTCAAGGCGGCCTTGAGTTCCTTGATCGTCGCCTTCTTGGAATCGTGGATGACATAGAAGGCTTCGAAGCCGTTATCGACATTGACCGCGAGCTTCGCCCACGGCTCCTTGCGGTACTCGGCGGGGATCTCCGATGCCTTGGCGGCGAGGTCACGGACGTGCCCGACCGAGGCCAGCACGGTGTAGTCGTCGCCGAGATACCCGGCGATCTTCTTGGCCTTGGCTGGCGATTCAACGATCACCAACGTCTTGTCCGGCACCTACACATCCTCCCCATCGGCTGCCGCCCCTGGTGGCTGGCATGGCGGGCAACGGAGTCTGACGGTAGGACACCACCGATTGTCAACTGCGCACCGCCCCCGAGCAGCGAAGCGCCCGGGGCATTCCCCTACGGGGAATGAAGCACCCGGGCGTTCGTCCGAATATCGGAAAGAGCGGGCTAGGCGTTCGCCTCCGCGTGGTCGCCCACCGCGATCGGTCGACGCTTGGAGATGACCACTGCGATAACCACGATCGCGGTTGCCACGATCGCGATCGCCCAACGGATGGTGGGGTTCGCGCCATCGCCGATGCTCAAGGTGACCACCGCCGGAGCAACAAGCAAGGCCACCAGGTTCATGACCTTGATGAGCGGGTTGATGGCCGGACCGGCAGTGTCCTTGAACGGATCGCCCACGGTGTCGCCGATAACGGTGGCCGAGTGCGCCTCGGAGTTCTTGCCGCCGAAGTGACCATCCTCGACGAACTTCTTGGCGTTGTCCCAGGCTCCACCGGAGTTGGACAAGAACACCGCCATAAGAACACCGGTGGCGATGGTGCCGGCGAGGTAAGCGCCGAGGGCACCAACGCCGAGTCCGAAGCCCACGGCAATCGGAGTGAGCACCGCGAGCAGGCCCGGGGTGACGAGTTCGCGGAGTGAATCGCGCGTGACGATGTCCACGACCTTGCCGTACTCGGGCTTGGTGGTGCCTTCCATGATTCCGGGGATCTCACGGAACTGACGACGCACCTCGAAGATGACCGCACCTGCAGCCCGGGAAACGGCGTTGATGGCCAGACCGGAGAAGAGGAATACGACAGCCGCACCGATAACCAGCCCAACCAGGTTCGCCGGGTTCGCCACGTCGAGGATGCCGTAGTACTGGATGTTCTCTCCGACCTCGCCGATCGTTCCGCCGATCGCAGCCGAGGTCTTCTCCGCTGCACCGAACACGGCCTCGCGGAATGCTCCGAACAGCGCCGTGGCCGCAAGGACCGCGGTGGCGATGGCGATGCCCTTGGTGATGGCCTTGGTGGAGTTGCCGACAGCATCGAGCTTGGTCAGCACCTCGGCGCCTTCGCCGTCCACATCGCCGGACATCTCCGCGATGCCCTGGGCGTTGTCCGAGACCGGTCCGAAGGTGTCCATGGAAACGATGACGCCCACCGTGGTCAGCAGACCCGTTCCGGCAAGAGCGATCGCGAACAAGCTGAGCAGAATCGTGCCGGCGCCGAGCAAGAACGCGCCGTAAACAGCGGCACCGATGACCAGCGCGGTGTAGACGGCGGATTCCAGGCCCAACGAGATGCCGGACAAGATGACCGTGGCCGGCCCGGTGAGCGAGGTCTTGGCAACATCGTCGACCGGGCGGCGGTTTGTCTCAGTGAAGTATGCGGTCAACTGCTGGATGACAGCCGCGAGCACGATGCCGATGAACACCGCGAGGATGACGAACCACTGCGGACTCAGACCGTCGCCCACCTCGGTGGCGGCGATTCCGCCGAGTCCTTCGATCTCGCTCCAGCTGCTGGGCACCCACACGAACACGGCAACCACGACCAGCACCGCACTGATAAGCGCAGATATGAAGAAGCCTCGGTTGATGGAAGACATACCCGAGCGGTCGGTCGGTCGCGGTGAGACGGTGAAGATGCCGATCACGGCGGTGATGACACCGATGGCCGGGATGATCAAGGGCAGGACCAAGCCGAGTTCACCGAACGCGGCGCTACCGAGGATGAGCGCAGCAACGAGCACCACGGCGTAGGACTCGAAGAGGTCGGCGGCCATGCCGGCGCAGTCACCCACGTTGTCGCCCACGTTGTCCGCGATCGTCGCGGCGTTACGGGGATCGTCTTCGGGGATGTTCTGTTCGACCTTGCCGACGAGATCGGCTCCGACGTCGGCTGCCTTCGTGAAGATGCCGCCACCAACGCGCATGAACATGGCGAGCAACGCCGCACCGAAGCCGAAGCCCTCGAGAACCTTGGGTGCTTCACCTGCGTAGACGAGAACGACGAGCGCAGCGCCGAACAGACCCAGACCAACGGTGAACATTCCGGCCACGCCACCGGTGCGGAAGGCGATACGCATCGCACGCTGTTCGCCGGAGTCCTTGGCAGCGGCTGCCACTCGGACGTTGCCACGTACCGCGAGCCACATCCCCATGTAGCCGGTGATGCCGGAGAAGACCGCACCCACGAGGAAGAAGATGCTGCGCCCGATGCGCTCGGAGTTCGTCTCCGCGGGAAGCAAGAACAAAAGGAAGAAGACGACGACAGCGAAGATCGACAGCGTCTTGAACTGCCGGTTCAGGTAGGCCGAAGCACCCTCCTGGACCGCGGCTCCGATCTCCTTCATGCGCTCGGTACCTTCGCTCGCGCTGAGTACCTCTCGCACGAGGATGCCGGCCACTGCCAGGGCAGCGAGGCCGATTACGGCGACGATGGCCACGAGAACGACGTTGTTCCCGGTCAACTCGATCATGTTTCTCCTTGGTCTCGGCGGCAGCCGGCCCCCGATAGCGCGTCGTTATCAGTACCGGGTCCGCCTCGCGATCCGGCGAAGTCTACGCAGGCGCTGACCTGAATGCGGCCAGGGTCGAGGAATCTCTCGAGTATCCGAGGTGGCCTTCGCCACAGTCCCAAGGGAAGTCTCACTCGGCGAGGGCAGCACCCAGCGTCTCGTGGATGGGAATCACCACGTCTAGCCCGGTGAGGGCGAACACCTTGAGCACCCTCGGCGAGGCGACGACGAGATCCAACGAGCCGTCCACTTCCCGCACGCGCTTCAAGGCGGTCACCAGCACCCCGAGCCCGGTCGAGTCCAAGAAGGCGACGTCCGTCAGATCGACGACTAGTCGGACATTCGGTCCGATCGCGCCGTGCACCGCCTCTTTAACCTCCGGGGCGGTGTGGGCGTCGACCTCACCACCCACGCTCACAATGACGACCCCATCGCGTTCGTCGGTTGCGACGGTGACGACCGGCGGAGCGCTCACGGGTTCACTGTGGCACACCCGAGCACCACAATTGGGTGGTGTTCGAGGATTCCCCGGCAGCCCGCGCTCTTGGTGAGTGGTCCAGCAGGCGCCCGAAATCCCTCGCTCAGTCCCTGCACATTCCCCCGCGTACGGGAATTCGTGCGCCCTGGCCCTCGTGGCTCCCCGAAACAGCAATCGAAAGTTGGCAGGCGCGGGGCATCGACTCCCCATGGCTGCATCAGGTCGTGGCGGCCGAGGCAGCCCACGCCGGCCAGCACGTCGCCCTGGCAACCGGCACGGCATCGGGCAAATCCCTGGCCTACGCCATGCCGATCGTCGCCGCTATCGGACAGACGTCGTCGTCGGTGTTGTCCGAACCGTGCGCGCTGTACCTCGCACCCACCAAAGCGCTCGCCGGCGATCAGCTGCGCTCGTGGCAGGAGCAATCGCTACCGGGCGTGCGGGCCGCGGTGGTCGACGGAGATACCGACAGGGACGATCGGGCGTGGGCCCGCCGACACGCGAACGTCATCCTGACGAATCCGGACATGCTGCATTTTTCGATACTGCCCGGCCACGAGCGTTGGTCTCGGCTGCTGCGGAACCTGCGCTACATCGTCGTCGATGAAGCCCACGCCTATCGGGGCGTGTTCGGAGCACACGTAGCCCTGGTGATCCGTCGCCTTCGACGAATCGCCGCGCACCACCGAAGCGACCCGACCGTGATCGCCGCCTCGGCTACCACCGGTGCACCCGAGCGGTCGATCGCGAACCTGATCGGCTCACCGGTGACTGCCGTTACCGAAGACTCTTCACCGGCAGCCGAGCGCACCATCGTGCTGTGGCGACATTCACCGGATGAGAATTTTCCCGAAGCCTCGCCTACCCGCGATGCCGCCTGGCTCACCTCACGGGCTGTTGATTCCGGCAGCCAGGTCTTGACCTTCCTGCGTAGTCGTCGGGCCACTGAATACGTAGCCGGACTCATCCGCTCCGAACGCGACGCCGACGAAACCACCATCGCGGCGTATCGCGGTGGCTACCTAGCTGAAGAACGACGCGAACTCGAGGCTGGACTGCGGGCGGGAACGATCCGCGCCTTGGCCACGACAAACGCGCTGGAGTTGGGCATCGACATCTCCGGTGTCGATGTTTCGATAACCACGGGATGGCCCGGTACGCGTGCATCCCTGTGGCAGCAATTCGGTCGGGCCGGGCGCGCCGAATCCCCGGCGGCTTCGGTGTTCATCGCCCGCGAGGATCCGCTCGATTCGTTCATCGTCGATCATCCCGAGACCCTCACCGATGAGCCAGTCGAGGAAACCGTGTTCGATGTTTCGAATCCGCATGTGCTGCGTCCACATCTGTGCGCCGCGGCCTCCGAGACGCCGATCGTCGATCCAAGCGACTGGTTTCCGCAGAACGCGGAGTCGCTCCTTGCCAATCTGGTCGATGAAGGTCTCCTGCGTCGTCGGCCCACCGGTTGGTACTGGACCTCACCTGAACGAGCCCAGGACCTCACCGACCTGCGCGGTAGTGGTGAAACGGTGCGCATCGTCGAAGATGGCACGGGTCGATTACTGGGAACGATCGACGCGGCGGCCTCGCACCGGCACGCGCATCCCGGCGCGGTTTACGTCCATCAAGGTGCCACCCACGTGGTTCGCGGACTCGACCTCGCGGAATCGGTTGCGATCGTGGTGCGCGAAGACGTGGACTTCACCACTTTCGCCCGAGATGTCAGCGATATCCGGATCATCGACGTGGAGCAGACCTGGAAACGAGTTGGTGTGCAGATGCATGTCGGCGCCGTCGACGTTTCATCGCAGACAGTGGGCTTCGAGCGGCGCGGTCTTGACGGCACGTTGCTTGGAGTGGTCGACCTCGATCTCCCCGAGCGTGTGCTGCGCACCCGTGCAGTGTGGTGGACCTTCGCGGAAGGCTGCCTCCCCGAGCAGGCCTACCAAGACCTGCCCGGCGCAGTCCACGCTGCCGAACATGCCGCCATCGGACTATTGCCGTTGTTCGCATCGTGTGACCGCTGGGATATCGGCGGGGTGTCTACCGAGTTCCACCCCGACACCGGTGCCACCACGATCTTCATCTACGACGGCGTCCCTGGCGGTGCCGGCTTCACCGAACGTGGAGCCAACGTGGTCCAGGAGTGGATCGGTGCCACGCTGCAAGCCGTACGTTCGTGCCGATGCGCCGACGGGTGCCCCGCGTGCATTCAATCGCCCAAGTGCGGCAACGGAAACGAGCCGCTGAGCAAGCCCGGAGCCGTCGCAGTCCTCAGCGCGATCGCTGAAACCTTTGTTGGGTTCTCGTTGGAAGAAGAACTTCCCCCAACCGATTAGAAGCCAGCGCGGGCCTGAGCCGAGATCACTTCCGCGCGGAGCCAGCGTGCAGCCGGACCGACGGTGTGGGTGCCGATACTCACTGTGACGTCCGTTCCCTCCCACGAACATTCCAGTAGCTGCACATCGTGGGCACGGGCCGTCGATTCGGCGGCGGTGCATGCGCCTTGCCGAGCCGCGGCAACGGCCGCCAGGTCAGCGACAAGCGCCACCTGCGATCGAGCGATCGCCCACTGCGCCATCGCTGCCGTGGCGCCGATGACGACGGTGAGTCCGGTCAACAACGCCAACGCGAAGACAGTCGCGACGCCTTGCTCGTTCTTTAGTTCGTTCATGCGCCGACACCGGTCTCCCACGGCACCAGCGCTTGGCGCTCGACCGGGATGGACAACCCGGAGAGCAGCGGGCCAAGAAGCGCGATGTCGCGGTGCACCGTCACCGTCACGCCCTGGGGGGTGGGCGCGACGGTGACGGTGGTGTGCGGATGCGTCATCTGCAGGGACGAACGCACCGCGTCCGGCGGGACACCACGGGCAATGTCCCGCGCGGCTGTGTGCACGGCATCTTGCATACCCAGGATGGACATTGCGACGAACACCATTGCCGTCGCGATTAGCGCAACTAGGGCAACCATCGGAATCGCGAAAGCGCTCTCCGCAATCACATATCCGCGATCATCCGATGACCGCCTGGTGTTTCGCACTCGTCCACCTTGCGCGTGCTCGTGCCGTGACATGGTCGATCCGCTCAGGCGCTCAACATCGCGGAGAAGGCTCCCTGCACGACCTGCCAGATCAGATCGCGCACCGCCTCGCTCGTGAGCAATTTGATGAGTACGCCACCGAGTCCTGCGACAGCAACGGTGCCGACGGCGTACTCAGCCGTCGTCAATCCCTCGTCATCGCGCAACCGACTCCAGTGACCCGACTCCGCCTGCGGCTCTTCTTCGATAACAGTTGTGGACATGACATCTCCCTCTCTCACACGGCGCTTATCGACCATCGAGGCGCCATGAACCACGGTGGCTCGTGTCGGGTGGTCCGCGTCAGATGCGATGTTGAACCTGGGGATTGCATGCACGCCCGCTGTGGATGACGAAAATCAGCCGAAGAGGGACTGCGCGAAACCCGCGACAACTGGCACAACTCCCACCAGGAGATACGCCGGGAGAAAGCACAACGCCAAGGGCGCGACGGAACGAACCCCCGCAGAACGGGCGGCCACCTCCACTTGAGCGCGATGTGCCTGCCGCATGTCCACCGCCGCTGCATCGAGCACCGAACTGATCGAAGCTCCGGTGCGCGCCGATCGGATGATGGCGCCGGCGATCGGTGCCAAGGCGTCGTCGTCGAGGAGATCGGCCCACGCGATCGTGGCTGGTGCTCCTAGCTGCAACGACGCACGCACGGACTCCAATCGCCCACGCACGGGCTCGTCGATCACGGCAATGACGACATCCAACGCATCGGGCACGCTCGCCCCTGCCGCCACGGACGCACTCAACAGATCAGCGACAACCGGGGCTTGCGCCACAGTCTGTAGTCGAGTTTCCATGCGGTGACCGCGATGCTGCGGTCTCGAGGTGACCGAAGCGGTTTCGTCCTGGCCACCCACCGACGCGAGAGCATGCAAGCGGGATCGTGCCCGGCTGCTGAGCCAGACCCACAGCGCGAGCGCGATAGAGATGCTTCCGAGCAACACCACGACCAATCACCCCCGGGACATCGCACGATCGACCCGCCGGACTATGCGTCGAGTCCACACCACACCTGCGATCGTCAACGCCACAGCGGTAGCGACGATCAACGCACCGACGCTTGATCCCAGGAACCAAGCGATCGGATCAGCACCAAGCAGGTAACCCATCGCCACCCCCACCAACGGCAGCGCACTGAGCATTCGCATCGTGGCCCGCGGCGCAGCCAACTCAGCGCTGAGCACGCTGCGCAGTTCGAACTGGGCTTGAACAGATAGCGCCAATCGTTCGATCGAGGCCACCAGCCCAGCTCCGTGCGCAGCGCCGACACTCCACGAAGCACCAAGTTGCCGCAACTGCGCGGCCAAAGCGGGGGTGGCAGCGGCGTCTTGTTGCAGTCCCCGCGGAATCGACTCCCCGAATCGTGCGGCAGCCAACGCGTGCGGCCACAGCGGTGGATCCCCAGCCGCCCGCTCGAGAGCATCGGCGGGAGCACTCCCCGCACTCAACTCCGCTGCGAGTGCCCGCAGTGCGTGCACAAGTCGGCGCTCAGGAGTCATGGCACCAGAACGTCGAGCGCGACCGCTCAACCATGCCCGGATATCGAACCCAGAAGCGCCATCAGCACCGCCAAGCCGCCGCATGCGGACCTGTCCTGCGCTCGGCACCATCCACCAGACCGCACATCCAAGGGAGACTGCGCCAAGGACGGCGATCAGCACGCGAAGCGCCCATTCGAATCGGCAGACCTGCGGATCGAGTGCAGCGGTTCGGTCGCCACCAAACCGTTCCGGTGCACAAGTCCGTGTATGCCTTCCACCACCCGTGTTCCATCTCGGTGTCGAGCAACATGAACGACCGCGTCGATAGCCGAGAAAAGCAAGGCGTGGATCGCCTCCCGATCAACACCAGCGGTGAGCCCTAAAGCCTCGATACGCGCAGGGAAATCCTCGGCGGAGTTGGCGTGCACCGTTCCGCAGCCACCTTCGTGTCCGGTGTTCAACGCCATCAACAGATCGATCACTTCAGGTCCACGCACCTCCCCGACCACCACTCGATCCGGTCGCATTCGCAAGGATTGGCGGACAAGATCGCGCATCGTGATTAGCCCGGCGCCTTCCACATTGGGTGGTCGGGATTGCAACCGCACCACGTGTGGATGCTGAGGTTGGAGCTCGGCGGTGTCCTCCACCAAGACAATCCGTTCATCCGAGGGAACTAGTGCGAGCAGTGCACCGAGGACGGTCGTCTTGCCGCTACCTGTGCCACCAGTGACGATGAAGGAAGCTTTGCGCTCGACCAAATCACGTAGCACCGCAGCCCGATCGTCATCGATCGTTCCGGCAGCAAGGAGATCCTCCATCGACATGCCATCACGGCGTGGGATGCGCAAGGAAACGCAAGTGCCATCGGTTGAGATCGGTGGAATCACGCAATGCAAACGGGCGCCATCGGGAAGTCGAGCATCCACATACGGGCTTGCCTCATCCAAGCGTCGTCCCGCCCAGCCTGCAAGGCGCGTAGCGATACGTCGGACGTGTTCCTCGTCGTGGAAGAGCCTGCCGCACGATTCCAGACCGTGACCGCGATCGGCCCAGACTTCACCGGCCGAAGTCACCAGGACATCGGTCACGCCAGCCTCTTCCAGCAATTCCTCGAGTGGACCGGCACCGATCAACTCGCGGCGCACATTGCCGACCACGGACATCAACGTTGCTTCGTCGAGGACCACACCCTCGCTGCGTAACGCCCGGACCACATTGGCCGGGGAAGCATCCCGACCCTCGGACAACAGTCGCGTCCGAACTCGATCGGTAACACCCAGAACCGAATCCGTGGATCGAGTCGCCGCATCACTCATGCTGCACGCAACCGATCCACACTGCTGATTTCCTCGATAATCGCCCGGCACGCTTGCATATACGCCTTAGGTAGCGCCGGTAGTTCACCGTCATCAGCGCGGGTCGTCATCGACGGAACGAACGGCAACGTCGCGTGGAACTGTGCGCCTAATGCATGCGAGATGTCCTCACCCGCCACGCCACGAGGTGTGCTGGCCTGCACGAGAAGCACCCGCGGAACCCGCGGCCGCAACCATGCATGACGACGGGCAGCTGCCGCTGTCGGTCGAACATGGTCACTCACCACCAAGACCGCGTGCGCTGCTTGCTCCAGCACCACGCTGAGCAGGTCGTCGTCCACGTTGGGGCAATCCACGAGTACGAGATCGTGGGAACGGCGAGCCGAACGCAAAACGGCCGCCATCGTCTCGACCGACGGGCCTTGATCGGGGCCGTTCCCGTCTCGAGCGCAGGACAGGATCGAAACATCCGCCACCCTGGGCAGCGAGGCCTCCAAGTGACCGGCGGGAAGGTGTCCGCTGACTTGTCGAAGGTCGGGCCAACGTGCGCCGGTCGCCTCCTCCGCACCCATGAGCAGGTCGATGCCCCCACCCCATGGATCGGCGTCGACCACCAAACTGCGCGCACCCAATCGACTGCCGACCACCGCGAGATTCGCGCACAACGTCGAGGCGCCCACACCACCGCTGCCAGCCAGCACCGGAAGAACAACTCCCCCACGCACCGGTCCCTCCGCGCATTCGCGGAACGCGTCGAGCAACCAGCGTTCGCCATCCGGTAGTTCCACCACGTGCTCGGCTCCTAGTTCAACGGCGAATCGCCAAACATCACGTTGCAAAGCCGTGTCAGCAGCGTCGTCGTTGTTGCTAGTCGAATCCGAGTCATGCACGACGATCACCCGCGCCCTGCGCCCGGGGATCTCATCGACCACCGCATCGGATCCCACGATCACCAGCGGAGCGGTGAACCAATGCGTGGACGCCGATCCGATATCCGCGGCAACGTGCACTTCGAGCGCCGAACTGGAGGCCAGCCGCACCACTTCGTCGATCAGCGGTAGGGACGCAGATATGAGCAGGGGTCTGTCTTGTTCATTGTTTGGTGTCATGCCGACACCCTGCGGTGGCGACGGACCCCCGGGGAAGCCCCGATTTGCCGCCTGTGGAAAACGATGGGCGGCGATTCGTTATTTCGTGTCCGTTGGGAATTCACCGGTGGCAGGTACCGTGGTCATATGCCCGCCGCGGCGTTCTTCGACCTAGACAAGACGATTCTGGCCAAGTCCAGTTCCTTCGCCTTCGCGCGCCCGTTCTATCGCGAGGGGCTGATCGGTCGCAGCGATGTCGTCCGTAGTGCGTACGCGCAGTTCATGTTCCACACGTCGGGCGCTGACCACGATCAGATGGAAACGATGCGCGAATACATGTCAAGCCTCGTGGACGGCTGGGAGGTCGAGCGGGTGCAGCAAGTGGTCGCGGAGACACTCGACGAGATCGTGGACCCGATGGTCTACGAGGAAGCCGTCGAGTTGATCGAATTGCACCGGTTGGCGGGCTTGGACATCGTCATCATCTCCTCGTCCGGAACCGATGTGGTCGAACCGATCGGCGCCCGGCTCGGTGCCGACCTCGCGATCGGCACCCAGGTCGCGATCGAAAACGGTCGCTACACCGGCGAGATCCTGTTCTACGCCTACGGCGAGGGCAAGGCTGAAGCGATGCGTGCGCTGGCGATGGATCGTGGGTACGACCTCGAGCAGTGCTTCGCCTACTCCGATTCACAGACCGATCTGCCGATGCTCGAAGCGGTCGGGCATCCCGTGGCGGTCAATCCCGATGCCGCGTTGCGCCAAGTAGCGCTCGACCGAGACTGGCCGATCCTGGACTTCGACAAGCCGGTCGCGATGCGCCGCACGATCGAGACCAAGCAGGCGGTGGCGGCGAGCGCGAGCGTTGCGTTGGGGGCGGTCGCGCTCGGGCTTACCTGGTACGCGCGTCGGCGTGGCCTGCGCGCCTGACCCACCGACATCCCGCCGCCCCACCGCCCTGCCCACCGCCGCAATTCCTGCAGTTGGCGTCACAAAAGCGGCCGCTTTGTGACGCCAGCTGCAGGAATTGGCGGGTGGAGCGGGCGAAGCGGGCGAAGTGGGCGGGCGGGCCGGCTCGCGTTGAACTCAGGCCAGAGACTTGCGGATCCGTTCGGC
>CAZWIW010000006.1:16676-44806 GCA_964634545.1 uncultured Rubrivirga sp. | reverse complement strand
GCGGGCGGGCCGGCTCGCGTTGAACTCAGGCCAGAGACTTGCGGATCCGTTCGGCGAGCGCCCGAGAACGCAGGTCGGCCATCCCCCACCGCAGCACCTGATACCCCTGGGATCGGATCGCATCCTCGCGGCGCTTCTCGGCGTAGAGGTCATCGCGCTGCTCATACTTCATCGCGCCGTCGGCCTCGCCGACCAGCCGTGCGCGTTCCCACAGGTAGTCGACCCGCGCAATGAAGCCACCCGCCGGCGACCGGATCTCCACCTGCATGCGCGGAAGCGGCAACCGATGGTCCGCGAAGTACGCGAAAGAAGCGGACTCCAGCGGTGATTCGCGCACACCGTCCACAAGGCGCATCGCCCGATGGAGCTTGCGGTAACCCCACATCCCACGAAACCTTTCGATATCCGACGACGACGCCTCCGGCCATAAGCCATTCCGGGCAGCGAAGTCACCGCAGGTGAGCGCTTCGGCCAGCGACCCGAACCTGGTGATGTCGATCCATGCTCGCCAGGCCGTGGCCACCGGAACCCTTCGCTCATCGATGTCCCCCGGATCGAACGAACGCATCCGAAAGTCGATACCGCTGCGGGTCCCCGTCCACCGGTCCGGTGCGACCCCGAGCTGGACATGGCGCGGCACCTCGAGCAACGGCAGACCGTGCACGATTGCGGCACTCGCGTCCGTCACGACGGCACCGGGATTGCGGATAGCCGCGGCGATCGCTCGGTGGAAATGCTCGAGCCGGGCGCGGGCGTAGGTATCGAGTCCGTCGTAGGTGTGATCGCCCTGAGACAAATAGGAAGCGCGCGCAACAGCAGACCACGCACCCGAACGCACGCGTTGGCGGACCTGGTGTCGGGTGAGACCGGCCCCGGTGGCATCCGCGAGCAGAGTGAAGGGCGGCAGAGGCGGATCGGGGTCGGCGCGGCGCGGCATACCGACCGAGCCTGCGGACCGACTCGCGTGTCCGCAAATGTCTATCCACAGGCCCGCCCCTCCGCGCACTGACTCCTGCAGCTGGCGTCACAAAAGCGCCGGCTTTGTGACGCCAGCTGCAGGAGTTGCCGGAAAGGGGGGCGGGGTCAAGCGGACGTCGGTGTCGCTGCTTGCGCACCCAGTGAGATGACGTCGGCGAACCACGCGAAGTACCCGGCCATCTGCTCGGGCTCCCCGGTCGCGTACTGGCGCAGCGCGCGCACGTAGGCCGGCCGCCCCCGCTGGTACATCCCGGCCTCGGGGATGGTGAACAACGACGGATCCACGCCCCGTGCAGCCAGCACCAACCGAACCGATGCCCGCCCGAGCAGACCCGAACCCCACGTGAAAGGCCGGGCTGTCAGCAATTCGCCATGCACGATGCCCGCGATCGCCAGTGCCGGAGCATCGGTTGACTCGGCGACCAACTCCGATAGCAAGGTCAGCCGCGCCGCCGCCGACTCAGCCGGAGGGATGTCGATCGGTAGTCGCAGCGGATCATCCGGGTCTTCGCCAGCGCGCCGGGGTCTGCCGAGTTGATCCTCGGGGACATGCCCGTGCGCCACAACGGAATGGAGCCTGGCGAGCACCTGCAACGGTGCCCTCGCCCAGGTCTCCACCTGGGCCGGTACCTCTGCCGTCACCGCCTGGGCCGAACCGAGCACCCGACCCATCGGCGAATCCTCTGCCGTAGCGACATCGGCGCCATCGATCGCGGCCGAATCTCGAGAGCCCCACTGACGGGAGGCGATCGTGTAGTCGCTGGCAGCGGCGCGGACGTCGCGTCGCCACAACAGGGCATCTACCTCCGAACGTGCTGCGTTCAAGGCGGCCGAGGTATCACCTAGGGCCATGAGCCGATCGATGGCGCTTACCAGTCCACCGGGCACGGCCCGAACGCTAGCGGGCAGTTTGACCGGATTCCATCCCGTCCCGGCGCTGAATTTGGTTTAGTGGCTCCACTCGAGGAAAGGAACGACGTGAGCAACGAGGCACTGGAGAACCTGCTGCACGAGAACCGGGTTTTCCCGCCGTCCCCGGAATTCGCGGCTCAGGCGAATGCGTCCGCGTCCCTCTACGACGAAGCCGCGGGTGATCGCCTGGAGTTCTGGGCCGAGCAGGCGCGGTATCTGTCCTGGGCCACAGACTTCGAGCAGATCCTGGATTGGTCTGATGCCCCCTTCGCCAAATGGTTCGTTGGCGGCACCTTGAACGTGGCATACAACTGCGTGGATCGGCACGTCGACAATGGTTTCGGCAACCAGGTGGCGATCCGCTTCGAAGGCGAACCTGGCGACCGGCGCGACATCACGTACGCCGAACTGAAGGACGAAGTCTCCAAGGCTGCTAACGCACTCACCGAACTCGGTGTTACCGGAGGCGACCGCGTCGCGATCTACATGCCGATGATCCCCGAGGCGATCGTGGCGATGCTCGCTTGCGCACGGATCGGCGCTGCTCACTCAGTCGTCTTCGCCGGCTTCAGTTCGGAGGCACTGCGCAGTCGAATCGAAGATGCGCAAGCGGTTCTCGTCATCACGGCCGACGGCCAGAATCGACGCGGGTCGGCGATGCCACTCAAGCCTGCGGTCGATGAGGCCGTTGCGCAGACTCCGAGTGTGCGCAATGTTCTCGTCGTTCGTCGTACTGGGGGCGACGTGGAGTGGAACGACCGGGACCTGTGGTGGCACGACATCGTGGAATCGCAATCAACGGAACACACCCCTGAAGCATTCGACGCCGAGCATCCGCTCTTCATCCTGTACACGTCCGGCACGACGGGCAAGCCCAAAGGCATCCTGCACACCAGCGGCGGCTACCTAACCCAAGCCGCGTACACACACCGAAATGTCTTCGACCTAAAGCCGGACGAGGATGTCTACTGGTGCACCGCCGACATCGGTTGGGTGACCGGACACTCCTACATCGTCTACGGCCCGCTAGCCAACCGGGCCACTCAAGTGGTCTACGAGGGCACGCCGGATACGCCCAACAAGGATCGCTGGTGGGACATCGTGGAACGTCACGGCGTCACGTTGTTCTACACCGCACCCACGGCAATTCGCACCTTCATGAAGTGGGGAGACGAACTACCGAAGTCCCACGATCTGTCCTCACTGCGACTCCTCGGTTCGGTGGGCGAACCCATCAACCCGGAAGCCTGGATGTGGTACCGCGACGTCATCGGTGGTGGCCGGTGCCCCATCGTCGATACCTGGTGGCAGACCGAAACCGGCGCGATCATGATCAGCCCCCTGCCCGGGGTCACCGCCTGCAAGCCCGGATCCGCGATGGGCGCACTACCCGGGATCGGCATGGCGGTGGTCGACGACGAAGCCCAGCCCGTGGGCAACGGCGGTGGCGGCTATCTCGTCTTGACCGAACCGTGGCCGGCCATGCTGCGCGGCATCTGGGGCGATCCGGAACGCTTCAAAGAGACGTACTGGTCGCGTTTCGCGGGAATGTACTTCGCCGGTGATGGTGCGAAGCTCGATGAGGACGGCGCCATCTGGCTTCTCGGACGCGTAGACGACGTCATGAACGTGTCGGGCCATCGGATCTCGACCACCGAGGTCGAATCGGCACTCGTTTCGCACGAGGCGGTAGCCGAAGCTGCGGTGGTGGGTGCGGCGGACGAGACCACCGGACAAGGAATCGTTGCCTTCGTCATCCTGCGGGGCGGGGTTCCTGAGGAGACCGCGAAGGGCGAGCAGTTGGTCAAGGATCTGCGCAACCACGTGGCCGAGGAGATCGGACCGATCGCGAAACCTCGTCAGATCATGGTGGTGCCCGAACTACCCAAGACCCGGTCCGGGAAGATCATGCGCCGCCTACTTCGTGACGTCGCCGAACATCGAGACATGGGCGACGTCACAACGCTGGCCGATCCGACCGTGATGAACCTCATCGCGACCGGATTGGACTCCGGCAGCGACGACGACTGACGCAAGCCGCTAGCCTGCTGACAGCGACACCCCACGGAGGCGAGCGAAATGGCTGACCAACCAAGCCTGGGCACCTTGATTTCGAAGGTTGTCCAGGACACCAAGAACCTGCTCAATGCCCAGGTCGCGCTTACCCGAACCGAGGCGCAACAGACCGGACAGCAGATCGCAGTGGTGTCGGTCTTCGGACTCATCGCGCTCGGGGCGATCTCCATCGCCGGGCTCTTCGGACTCATCGCCCTGGCCTTCGGTTTCGTTGCGATGGGGCTTCCGGAGTGGGCGGGATTCCTGATCGTGACCGGCATCTTGCTACTCGGCGCGATCATCGCTGGAGTCGTGGCGAAGGTTCGATCCGGGAAGATCACCGGGTTGCACGTGGCCCAATCGGAATGGCAAGCCACGTCGCAGGCGCTCTCCCAAGCGGTCGGGCGCCCAGCGATCGGCGAGTAGCACTCGGGTCCACCGCCGTGTCCCGAAGTAGCGAGCGCCCGCGCGATGCTCTTGGGCGCCCCCTCGATCCAGGCGATCCACAAGCCTTTCCAACCGTGCCCGAACGGGGCTTCATCGACGGTCGTGATGCGTGGGCCGAAGGGCTTGCGTACCTCGACGATGGTTTGCCGTTTCACGCCCACGAAGTCTTCGAACAGCGGTGGAAGTGCGCGCCGCCATCTGAACGTGATTGCTGGCAAGCCCTCGCACAGTGGGGTGCCGCGCTGACCCAGCAGGCTCGCGGCAACAACGTCGGCAAGCAGCGGATCGCCGAGCGCGCCAAAGACCGTTTGGCTCAAGCGCGTCGGTCATCGGGTGTACCGGACTATGTCGATGTCGAGTCCGTTGCGAATTCTTTAGCGCAACTCGCATGAGCCGTTCGGCACCGGAACGTTCGCATCTCCAGATGCAGCCCGCGCGCTCGTGATCTCTTCGACGGTAAGCGCGTAGGCGATGTCCTCGTCCTCCATCCCCGAGGCGAAGACAACTCCGTGTACCTCCCCGAACTCATCGCTCAGCGGGCCGCCGGAGTTGCCCTGCTGCACGCGACCACGCAGAACGTACACATCACGTTCGACTCCCGGATCGCCGTAGATGCTCTCGCCGCGTGCGAGCACCTGGGTTCGAACGCGCACGGGTGCGGCGGCGAACCGTTCGCCGCGCGGGAAGCCGGCAACCACCGCGGACTGACCTTCCGCAAGCGGTGTGCGGGAAAGTCGCACCGGCCGAGCTTGCAGACCAGGTGCGTGCACGAGTGCGATGTCGATTTCCGGATCGAAGTAGACGACTTCCGCGTCTTGCGAAACCTGGCCTGGTCGCACCCGCAAAACGAGGTCTTCGACTCCAGCCACTACATGGGCGTTCGTTACGACGAGGTCCGGTTCGATAGCGAAACCCGATCCGGAGACCACGGCATCGCACGTGGGTGCGACGCCACTGAGCCGGACGGTGGAATCGCGGATCACGTCAACTGCATCGGCGGCGGCATCCGGCACCGGCGGGTCAACGTCGTTGCCGGGAATGGGGGCGAGACCGGCGAACACCCGGGGAACAGCGGTTGTGCCCACCAGATCTCGCAAACTGGTGAAGGCCGAACGGGCCGCGTCCGGGAGCACCCGATCCATCGTGGTCAACACCGATGATCCGGTCACCTGACGTGTCATCTCGCTGCGCGGTAGATACGTCACGACACTGGCAATCACCCAAGCAACAAGCGCCAACGCCGCAACATTCAGTAAGGCTCCGGCGGAACTATCGACGAATCGCACCGGTTGCCAGGTAATGGATGCGCGCATCCTTCGACCCAGCATCGAAAGCAGCGTCTGACCAATCACAGCACTTGCCAAGATGCCCAGGGCAACGAGGAGAACGCGCGCGGTCTGCGCGCCCACGAACCGCTCGGCCACTTCCGGTAGCCACAGCACTGCCAAGAGTCCGCCGCCGAGGAATCCGAGGAAGGACAGCGCTCCGGTCAAGAATCCCTGCCGCCAGCCAACGAGGGCGAACACGATGATCGCCCCGATCATCACCCAATCGACCAGATTCACGCCGACACCGTGATCTCCCGGGACGTATCCCAAGGCTCCTGCCAACCAGACAGATCCAAAAGACCGGAGAGCACGCCGGCAGTGAATCCCCAGATCACGAGATCATGAACGGCGAATCCAGGCCCGCGGTATCCGGACGGGTGAACGACGGTGTATCGATTGGCTGGGTCAACGAGCGCGGAAAGATCCACTCGCTGCACCCGCGACACTTCCGAGGGATCTTGCACCTGAACGGGGTGCGGTGAATGCCACCAGCCCAGCACGGGCGAAACCACGTAATCACTCACCGGCACCCACAGATCCGGCAGCGCACCGAAGACGTCTATCGCGGCGGGGTCCACCCCCGTCTCCTCCTGCGCCTCACGCAGTGCCGTCGCGAAGGTGTCGACATCGGATTCCTCGTGGGCTCCGCCGGGAAAAGCTGGCTGCCCTGAGTGCGCGACCGGTCCTCGTGCTCGCTCGATCACCAGCACATCGGGGCCGTCACCGAACAACACCAGCACGGCCGCAGAACGCCCCTGCCCGTCAGTCGGCACGAACCGCGTCAAGTTGTCGGTCTGCACATCGGGTACTGCCCGGGCGAGTGGATGCAACCACTCCGGTAACCCGCTGGCCACTTGCTGGTCTATGAAACCCGCACGACGCCACTTCATCGCTCGATGCCGAGGTACTCACTCAACAGTGCGTTGAAGTACTCGGTGCTGGGAAGGGCCCCATCGTGGCGACCGGTGATGACGCCTTGTTCGTTGACGAAGAACGTGACGGGCGGACCGGAGATGGCCATCTCACCTCGGATAACGCCCGGCTCGTCCACCACCGAGGGGAAGTCTGCTTCGAAATCGCGCATCATCGCCAGTGCCGATGCATCCCTATCTTGGATGTCCACACCCAAGAACTGCACTTGTCCGCGCAGTTCGGATGCCGCAGCAGCAAGGATCGGCATTTCCGCGATGCAGGGCGGGCACCAGGATGCCCACACGTTCACCACGAGCGGGGTTCCGCGCAGTCGCGACAGATCGACATCGGGTCCGTGGCCCAAGCATCGCAAGGTAAGCGAGGGCAATCCGGGGATCGCGGCATCGGGATTGGGGTCCCCCGGTGGGCACGGGTCCAAACCCGCTTCGGCGATAAGCGGCAGCAGATCAGGATCCTTTTCCGTCGTGGCTTGCGGTGTGGGTACTGCCGTGGGTGTGGTGGGTGCGGCATCAGGTTCGCTGGACCCGCCGGAGCACGCCCCCAGCACCAGGCCGAGCGCGCCTACCAGCGCGCCAACCGTGGCCACGATCCAACTCGTTCTACGCCGCGGCTTCATGCGCGCCCCTGCGTTCGGACCAACGCTGCGGCTTCATCGGGGTCGGTCGGACCTTCTCCGAAGGCGGGACACAGGCGGGCAACTGAACACGCCCCACAGGCTGGCCGTCGGGCATGGCACACACGCCGACCGTGCCAGACGACATAGTGCGAAAGCATCGTGTAGTCCTTGGCGGGAAACAACTCTGCTACGTCCGCCTCGACCTTGTCCGGATTCTTCTGTGTCGTCCACCCGAACCGGCGAGCCAGTCGTCCGAAGTGTGTATCGACCGTGATTCCCGGAACATCGAATGCATTACCCAAGACAACGTTCGCGGTCTTGCGCCCGACCCCAGGCAATGTCACCAAATCATCGAGGTCTCCAGGGACTTCACCGCCGTATTCGTCGCACACAGTTTGGGCGATTGCCTGCAACGTTTGAGCCTTCTGTCGAAAGAACCCCGTGGGCGCGATGAGTGATTCCACGTCCTCTCGCGAGGCACCTGCGAGATCTGCGGGACCCGGAAAGCGAGCAAAAAGGTCCGGAGTGACCTTGTTCACGCGCTGATCGGTGCACTGCGCGCTGAGGACGGTCGCGACCAGCAACTCCCACGGTGAGGAGAAGTCGAGTTCGCAATGCGCATCCGGGTAGGTCGCGGCCAGTTTGCGGAAGATTGCCCGTGCTTGCTGGCGACTACCCGGCTCCGGGGGCGGCGCCTGCTTCGCGGGTGTCATAACTGCAAGGGTAAGCCGGGTTTGCCCGAATCCGACCACCCTGTCCATCTAGGCGTAACGCGGTTACGACACAATGCCTACCTAGCCCACGCGCACGACATTAAAGCGGGGCCGAGAGGAGAAGGGCGGGTTCGTGGACGACGTCTTAGCCAGCACACCGCTGTTCTCGGCTTTGGATCAGCCAGGTGCGGCTGCATTGCGCGCTTCGCTGCAGGAAATCCGCGTTGCCCGGGGGCAGGAACTCTTCCACGAGGGCGAGCCCGGAGATCACCTTTACTTGATCCTTGAAGGCAAGGTGAAGCTCGGTCACGGTTCACCCGATGGTCGCGAATCACTGATGGCCGTGCTCGGGCCCGGGGAGATGTTCGGTGAACTGAGCCTGTTCGATCCAGGCTTGCGCACCTCCACGGCAACTGCACTCACCGACGCCACCGTCCTCGGTCTGGGGAATGAGCAGTTGATGCCACTACTGGAGGGGCGTCCGGAGGTTGCCGCTGCGCTCCTCCAAGCGCTCGCCCGTCGCCTGCGACGCACCAACGAGGCGATGGCCGACCTTGTCTTCTCCGACGTCCCGGGCCGCGTAGCGAAGGCTCTGATGGAACTAGGCGAGAAGTTCGGAACCCTCACTCCCGACGGGCTGCTCGTCACTCACGACATGACGCAAGAGGAACTGGCCCAACTCGTGGGTGCATCCCGGGAAACCGTCAACAAGGCGCTCGCCGAGTTCGGGCAGCGCGGCTGGATCAAACTCGAATCCCGCCAGGTGCTGATTACCGATGTCGAGCGCATGGGCAAGCGAGCGCGCTAGTTCACTTCCTCGAGGTAGGCAACCTGCGCCGACACCGTCGCTTCGGCGGCCCGTCGCACCTCGACCGGAACATCCCAATACACACGATCGGTTATCTCTTCCACCGTTGTCGCTCCAGCGTGCATCGCATCGCGAACCTGCTGCAACCGCTCCTGCCGATGACGTAGGTAATAGTCGACAACCTGCGCTGGTTGATCGATAACCGGTCCATGCCCGGGAAGTAGCCGGTCGATGCCCTCGTCGTGGCACAACCGCGCCAAAGTCTGCAAACTCGCGAGATAGTCCCCGAGGCGGCCATCGGGGTGAGCAACGACCGAGGTTCCGCGGCCCAGCACTGTGTCGCCGGTCAGCAGCGCGTCGCCCACCAGGAAACAAACACTGTCGGAAGTGTGGCCGGGCGTTGCGATAACTCGTAGATCTCCACCCCCGATGTCGAATCGGTCCGCGGGCGTCAAGGTGCCAGCAGCCCAGGAAAACACCGGCACGCCCACTCGGTCAGCCAATTCCTGGGCGCCTTCAGCGTGATCCCAGTGACCATGCGTCAACAGCACCGCCGTGACGCGTGAATTCCGCTCGTCCACTCGCTCGAGAATCGCCGCCTCATGACCATTCGCCAGGGGTCCGGGATCGACGACGACGCACCGATCACCCACGGCTCCCACGATCCAGGTGTTCGTGCCATCGAGCGTCCAGGCCGATGGGTTGGGCGCCAACACGCACCACGCGAGTGGGGACACACCTCCACCGGTCCACTCCTGACCGTCACCGACGAGAAGGCGCCCACTCATGGCAACAGACCTCCATCCGTCTCCGCGCGGGTCGGACCTTCGATCCCTTCTGCCAGCAACTGCCCAGACTCGGCGTCGATTACCTCCCACGTTCCGTCGTGGCGCAGCCGCGGCAATTTCGGTACCACTCGACCTGGATCGTCGTAGGCACCGGCGTGCAGACCTTCGAGCACGGCTGAAGTCGGGCGCAGCATCGGTAGCTCGCCTTGAGCATGAAGTTCCAGCGCGTTGCTCGGAAGAAGCCAGCGCATCACATCGGCCTCGGTTGTACTCAAGCGCCCAGCGTCCCGCGTGGTGGCGAGATAGAAGAAGACGTCATAACGACGCTCCTCCAATTCCGGCGTGACCCAGCGGTCGATCAGCGTGCAGGAATCCACGCTGATCGAGACTTCCTCCCAGGTCTCGCGCCGGGCGCACGCCTGTAACGGGTCAGGATCTGTCAGATCCGCGGCATCGAGGCGACCACCGGGGAACACATGCATATGGGGCGCGAATTTCATGGAGGCAACACGACGCAACAGGAGAACCTCTCCCGCTCGCAGTAAGACCATCGTGGATGCGGGTTCGGCCGGAGGCGGTTCCCACAGGCCGTCGCCGGCGAGCAACGACGCTAGTCGCGCTTGCCGGTCCATGCTCTCGTTGGCGTCGTTAGTCGGCGATCTGGACGATCATCTCGATCTCGACGGGTGCATCCTTGGGAAGCACCGCAACGCCGACTGCCGAGCGCGCGTGGACACCAGCCATACCGAAGATGTCCCCGAGAAGTTCGCTCGCTCCGTTGATGATCGCGGGCTGTCCGGTGAAGTCCGGGTCGCTCGCAACGAAACCGACGACCTTCACGATCTGCTCGATCTTGTCGATGTCATCTACGAGCGAAGTGACCGCAGCGATCGCATTGAGGGCGCAAATACGCGCGCATTCGACGGCAAGTGCTTCGCCGACACCTCCGCCGACCTTCCCGGTTGCGATCAGTTCACCGTTCACCATCGGCAGTTGACCCGAGGTGTAGATGTGATTTCCGGAACGTTGCGCGGGCGCGTAGGAAGCGAGGGGTACCGCCACTTCCGGAATCGCCAGTCCGAGCTCGGCCAGACGTTGACTCGCCGACATGACTTCCCCTAACCCTCGATCGGGCGTTTCAGGTAGGCGACCATGTTCTCGGCATTAGGCCCTGGAACAACTTGGATCAATTCCCATCCGTCTTGGCCCCACGTGTCCAAGATCTGCTTGGTCGCATGGATCAACAACGGCACCGTCGCGTACTCCCACTTCGTCATGGCTCGCAGCGTAACTGCTCGGCCGCGCGACGTCACCGGTGCCGTGAATAGGGTGGCACGGTGGAAGAAACCCTGTGGCCAGGTGTCGGCCTGCACGTCGTATCCGGCAAGGGCGGAACAGGAAAGACCACTATTGCCGCGGCGCTGGCAATGGCTCTTGCCCGCGACGGTCGACGCACCCTGCTCATGGAGGTGGAGGGTCGACAAGGTATCTCGCAGTTGTTCGACGTCCCCCCGCTTCCGTACGAGGAACGCAAAGTGGCCGTCGCACCCGGAGGCGGTGAAGTGTGGGCGCTCCCAGTGGACCCCGAAGAAGCCCTCCTGGACTACCTCGAGATCTTCTACAACCTGCGCCGGGCCGGGTCGGCGCTTCGCCGCATGGGCGCCGTCGACTTTGCGACCACCATCGCTCCCGGCCTACGCGACGTCCTCTTGACCGGCAAAGCCTGCGAAGTGGTTCGTCGCTCGGAGAAGAACGCAACCGACGCCTACGACGCCGTCGTCCTCGACGCCCCGCCAACGGGCCGCATCACCCGCTTCCTCAACGTGAACAACGAGGTCTCCGGGCTAGCCAAGGTGGGCCCGATCCGCAATCACGCCGATTTGGTGATGAGCGTCATCGCCTCTCCCCGCACCGCCGTCCATCTGGTCACCTTGCTGGAGGAGATGCCGGTGCAGGAGACGATCGATGCAGTGAGCGAGTTGCGGGAAGCCGACCTGCCCGTCGGAGGCATCTTCGTCAACATGACGCGAACCCCGATCCTCACCGACGACGAACTCGAACGTGCGGTTCACGGCGATCTGCCTGCCGACCGCATCGAGGCGGCACTTCGCTCGGTTGACTTCACCGACAAAGCGCCGGCCATCGCCGCCACCTTGGTTCGCGAGGGTGACGATCACGCCCGCAGAGTGGCCCTCGAGCGCCGGGAATCCGAGCGGCTTGCGGACCTTGATGTCCCGATACTTCCTCTGCCCTATCTCAGCGACGGTATAGATCTCGCGAGCTTGTACGAACTCGCCGAACTCCTGCGTGCGCAAGGAGTTCGCTGATGGAAGCTCCGCATCTGCATATCGACGATCTCATCGACGATCGCGAAGTCTCCATCGTGGTGTGCACCGGCGCAGGTGGCGTAGGCAAGACGACCACTGCAGCGGCTCTGGCGCTGCGCGCGGCTGAGCGAGGTCGCCACGTGTGCGTCTTGACTATCGACCCTGCTCGTCGTCTCGCCCAGGCAATGGGATTAACCGAGCTCGACAACAACCCGCGCGAGGTTCCTGGGATCGAGGGGGGTGGTTCCCTGCACGCGATGATGCTCGATATGAAGCGGACCTTCGACGAAGTCGTCGAAGCGCACGCGGATCCCGTGCGAGCGCAACAGATCTTGTCCAATCCGTTCTACGAGGCGCTGTCGTCGTCGTTCGCCGGTACCCAGGAATACATGGCGATGGAGAAACTCGGCCAACTCCACGCGGACACCGACGCACCCTGGGATTTGATCATCGTCGATACCCCGCCGTCGCGAAGTGCGCTGGACTTCCTCGATGCCCCCGCGAGGCTCGGCTCTTTCCTCGATGGACGCTTCATTCGGATCCTCACCGCGCCAGCTCGGGGCGCTGGTCGCGGTCTCGGGCGTATTGCCGCCGCCGGCTTCGGCATCTTCACCGGCGTGCTGAGCAAGATCCTCGGTGCTCAAGTGCTCGCCGACGTCGGCACGTTCGTGGCTGCTATCGACACCACCTTCGGTGGTTTCCGGGAGCGCGCCGATGCCACCTTCTCCTTGCTCCAGGAGCCGAGCACCCGTTTCCTCGTCGTTGCCACACCGGAAAGCGACGCCCTGCGCGAAGCGTCGTACTTCGTCGAGCGCCTGCAGCAAGAGCGCATGCCGCTCGGTGGCCTGATAGTCAACCGGGTTCAAGACGTCAATCGCGATCTGCTCTCTGCCGATACTGCAATAGCCACGGCCGAGAAGCTAGCCCTAGAGAAAGACGACACCGAGCCCGCTGATCTGACGGCGCGCTTGTTGGCATTGCACGCCAGTCGCCTGCGAACCCGCGAACGGCAGCATCACCTCACCGAGCGTTTCACCGGAGCCCACCCTGGGGTCGAAACAGCGCAGGTTGCAGCGTTGCCAGAGGACGTGCATGACCTCGCCGGCCTGCGTGAAGTGGGCGAACTACTCGCCCGCGGTCAGGCGGTCTAGCGCTACTAGGACGCGCGCGAAGGCGACAAGATCGCGCGCCGCTCGTACTCGCTTTGCGCGGTCTCCAGCAGGTTGCGCCATGAGGTCACGTGCGGACGCCGGCGAAGCAGCGCCCGCCGCTCCCGCTCCGTCATGCCGCCCCACACCCCGAACTCCACCCGATTGTCCAGGGCGTCGGCCAGGCATTCGGTGCGCACCTCGCAGCCCATGCAGATCGCCTTGGCGCGGTTCTGGGCAGCGCCCTGAACGAACAGTGAGTCGGGATCGGTGGTTCGACATGCCGCTCGCGCGGCCCAGTCGCTGTCCAACGACGTCACGTTGGTTCCTCCTCGCAGGGTTGGATCACGCTAGGTACGGGTACCTTCCGTGGACGCGGACAGTACGCCCGCGAATTCCCGTAGGCTAGGTAATTAATAGCCTTCTCATAATAGTTAGAAATAACTATCTAGCTGCCTCCACCGGATTTTCCCTCACGAAAGCGGTCACTTCTCGTCATCCAGGACGCTTTCATCACGCTCGTGTGATCACATTGCGACACAACGACGGGTGCCTTGCACTACCTCCGGCGCGGTTATGACGTGTTTGCCCAGGCCACGGACCACTCATAGTCGGCCCCCGGGAACCTTGACGCCTACCCTGGTCGTCCGATGAGTGTGCATCCTGACGACGATTCGCCCCGAGATACGCGCGCGGGCCGCACCGGGCCGGCCGGTGTGCTCGGGCGCTTGCTGGGCTTCGTCGTCGGTGCGGTGATCGCCGGAGTCATCGTCGGCCTGATGATCATGCCCTTCGCGGGAGCCGCAGGTGTGGTGACTCGGGACGTCGTGACCGACTTCGAGTCCCTACCCGACTCGCTGAGCACCCCACCGCTGCCCGAACGATCGGTGATCTTGGCATCCGACGGATCCCTGCTAGCGACTTTGTACTACCAGAACCGGGTGGAAGTACCGCTCGACAGTATTTCCCCGGTCATGCGGCAAGCGATCGTCGCGATCGAGGATGCCCGCTTCCTCGATCACAACGGGGTAGATGCACGTGGCGTGGTGCGTGCCCTTGCGCGAAACACCACGGCCGGTGGGATCGAGCAAGGTTCGTCCACGCTGACGATGCAATACGTCAAGAACGTGTTGGTAAACCAAGCAACCTCCGCGGAAGATCTCGAAGCGGCCCGCGGCGACAGCTTTACCCGAAAGATCCGCGAAGCACGCCTGGCCCTGGCTCTGGAGAAGCGCTTCAGCAAGGGTGAGATCCTCGCCCGCTACCTGAACATTGCCTACTTCGGCTCCGGCGCGTACGGAGTCGAGGCTGCAGCCCGACGCTATTTCTCGAAACCCGCCGCGGATTTGAACCTGACCGAATCGGCCACTCTCGCTGGCATCGTCAAAGGGCCCACGGCCTATGACCCACTTCGTAATCCGGAGAACGCGACACAGCGACGCAACCTGATCTTGAACCGCATGGCCCAACTCGGCTACATCTCTCGGGAGCAGGCTGATCGCGCCGCAGCGGTTCCTATGGAAGACGTCCTGAATCCCACGAGAACGTCGAACGGTTGCACGTCGTCGTACGCACCTTTCTTCTGCGACTACGTCCTGCAGACGATTTTGACCAGCGAGGCTTTCGGCGAGACCCCTGAGGAACGCGAAGCCTTCCTGCGCCGCGGCGGATACACGATCCGCACCACTTTGAACCCGAATGTTCAACAGGCTGCCACCGAAACGGTCAATGAGTTCATTCCGGCTAACGACGAAAGCCGCAAAGCCGCCGCCATCACCATGATCGAACCGGGCACCGGAAACATCGTCGCTATGACGCAGAACCGCACCTGGGGAACGTCGGGGGTTGGAAAAACCACGTACAACTACAACACCGACAGAGCCATGGGCGGCACGATCGGTATGCAGGCCGGATCGACATTCAAGATCTTCACTCTGGCCGCCGCACTCGAGGCCGGCATTTCCCCATACGAACCCATCAGTTCGCCGAGTCCTGCAACCTTCGAAGGCTTCGTCAACTGCGAAACCGGCGTGCCTTTCCCACCCGTAACCGTCCGTAACTCCACTCGTGGTGGGTCCCTCACCATGGCGCAGGCCACAGCGTTCTCCACCAACACCTACTTCATGGCCATCGAGGAACGCACCGGCTTGTGTCGACCTGCTGAGATTGCCGAATCGATGGGCGTATTCACCGGTGCTGGTGATCCGCTGCCGCGGGTTCCGTCTTTGACACTCGGATCGGCTGAGGTGACCCCGATGGCTATGGCGAACGCGTACGCCACGTTCGCCGCACACGGTGAGTACTGCGCCCCCCGCTCGATCCTTGAGGTTCGCGACCGCGAACAACGACGCATGCCGATCCCGCCGGAGGACTGCACCCAGGTGATCGATCGACCGGTTGCGGATTCGGTGACCGAACTACTGACCGGTGTGGTGGATGGACCCATTTCCGGGCGCACTGGCTCGCGGATGTCCCTCGACCCACAACCTGCAGCCGGCAAGACCGGAACCACCAACGATTCCGCCGCAGTGTGGTTCGCGGGCTACACACCCCAGGTGGCAGCCGCGGTGTGGGTCGGTGATCCACGAGGTGGGTTCGCCCACCCGATGAAGGACATCACTATCAATGGTGAGTTCTACTCGCAGGTCTACGGCGGCACCCTGCCCGGCCCGATCTGGAAGGCCAGCATGGAAGCTGCGCTGGCCGACAAGCCCATCGAGCAATTCACCCTCGACACCGGGTTGCCGGTTGCCGTTTTCAATGTTGAGCGGATCCCCGATCTGGTCGGAATCTCCGACGGCGAGCAGATCATCCAGCAGCTGCAGGACAGCGGGCTTGAACTCGGGAATGTTGCCGAGGTCGACGCACCGCAACCGGCCGGCGTCGTCATCAGCCAGACACCGGGACCCGGTGGAACCGTCATTCCCGGAACAGCGGTGGACATCGTGGTCTCCACCGGCTTCTCCACCATCCCGGAAACGCGCGGCGCACCCGCGCGCGATGCCAGAACCATCATGGAGCGGGCGGGCTACGCAGTGCAGATCGTCCCAGCGGCGGACCCTGCCTCACCGCCAGACACCGTGATCGCGCAATCGCTCGCGGCAGGCACCTCCATGCCCGTTGGAACGGTCGTGACGCTGACCGTTAACACCGAGGCCGCTCCAGCTCCGGCGCCCGCCGACCCTGGCCAACCGCAACCGGAACCGGCGCAACCAGCCCAACCTCAACCGGCGCAACCGCAACCGGTACCCGCGCAGCCAGCACAGCCGGGTCCCACAGAGGTTCCAGCGGAGATCGTCCCGATCGAGTAGCGGTCACATACCGAGGGCGGCCTTGACCAACGCCGCCACCTGGGAACCATCGGTGCGCCCTTTGACCTTCGGCTGCACGATCTTCATCACTGCCCCCATCGCCTTGCCGCCCTCGATCCCCTCCGCAGCAACTTCGGCAACCGCAGCATCGACGATCGCCTGCACCTCTTCTTGCGACAACTGTGATGGAAGGTAGGTGTCGATCACCGCGAGTTCGGCACGCTCCTTGTCGGCGAGTTCGGTGCGTCCTGCGTCGTCGTAGGCCTGCGCAGCCTCGCGTCGCTTCTTGGCCTCGCGCCCGAGAACGGTGAGGATGTCGTCGTCGGACAACTCGCGTGCTTCCTTGCCCGAGACTTCCTCGGTGGTGATCGCCGAAAGCACCATGCGGATGGTTCCGGACTTCATCTCATCGCGGGCCTTGATGGACGCGGTGAGATCCGTCTGCAGTCGATCCTTGAGTTCAGCCATGCAGCGCATCTTGCCACCGCCCGCCCACGCCACCCGTGCGATCATGGTCAGGTGAACACACGCGGGCGGCTGTTGACCTCTGCCGTTGTCGCTGGCCTCGGCGCCCTGGCCTACGCGCGCTGGGAATCCGAGCGATTCACCCTGCGCCGCGCCAACGTTCCAGCCCTTCCCACCCGGCAACCCGATCTGCGCGTGCTGCACCTATCGGACCTGCACCTAGTCCCCGGGCAGACGAAGAAGAAGGAGTGGGTGTCGAGCCTGCGCGAACTGCAACCCGATGCGGTGATCGCCACCGGTGATTTCCTTTCGCACGAAGATGCGATTCCCGAGGTCATCGACACCCTCGAGCCGCTGTTCGACGTTCCCGGCGCGTTCGTTCTTGGCAGTAACGACTACTACGCCCCCAAGCCGATCAACCCTGCGCGCTATCTGCAAGGACCTTCGGGTCTGCAGCCGAATCGCCCGATGCTTCCCTGGCAGGACTTGGTTGCCGGCCTCACCGCTGGCGGCTGGCTCGATTTGAGTAACGCGAAGTCGCGCCTGAAGGCCGATGGCCGCGAGATAGATATTCGCGGCGTCGATGATCCCCACATCGGAAGAGACAAGTACGACGACGTCTCCGGCGCTTTCGATCCTGGCGCTGATCTCGCCCTCGCAGTAGCCCACGCGCCGTACCTTCGCGTACTGAACCCGATGGCCGAAGACGGCGCGCACTTGATCATGGCCGGGCACACGCACGGTGGACAACTTCGCGTTCCCGGTTACGGCGCACTCGTCACCAACTGCGATCTCGACACGGGGCGCGCCCGTGGACTTAGCGATCACAACGGCAGTGCATTGCATGTCAGTGCCGGGCTGGGCACCTCGCCCTACGCGCCATTCCGCTTCGCCTGCCCACCGGAAGCAACTTTGTTAACGCTCACTCACTCGGCTTGACGAGCCGTTCGACCTCTGAAAGCCGTCGGCTAGACTCCGTTGGCCCGCAAAGCACTCATCGGGCACTCGGGGTGTGGCGCAGCTTGGTAGCGCGCTTCGTTCGGGACGAAGAGGTCGTGGGTTCAAATCCCGCCACCCCGACGCTGATGGGGCAGGAGCCTTCGGCTCTTGCCCCATCGTCTTATGAAGGAGGTCCGGTGAGCGTTCCCGACCTTCGTCCTTCGCGTTCGGATCTGGGCCCGGCCACCCGGGAGTACGTGAAGTCCCTGGGCTGGCGCTCGGTGAACATGCACACCCACATCTCCTTGGTGCACAAGTACGTGTACGTGGAAGTGCCGAAAGCCGGCTGCGGAACCATGAAGGCCACGCTCGGCGGCCTCGAGGCAGCGCGCAAAGGGCCCGGCTTGGTGCAGCGGGTGCAGGAGGCCCCACACAACCGCATCAACGCAACGCCGTTCGTCAAACCGTTCCAGTTGCCATCGGACATGCTCGAAGAGGTGCTGACGTCGTCGTCGTACCGCCGTTTCACGGTGGTGCGCGATCCGGCGTCGCGCGTGCTGTCCGCTTACCTGGAGAAGATCGGCCAGGGCTTGAAGCAAAGCGAGCCGATCGTGGCTGCGCTGGGTATTCCGGCTTCGGAGATCTCGTTCTCGCAGTTCCTCGACGTGATCGCAGCGCAGGATTCGCGCGAGCAGGATCCGCATTGGCGCCGACAAGCAGACCATGTCGGTTGGGGCATCGTGAGTTACGACGCCGCGATCCACTTGGAGAATTTGGATGCATCGTGGGACCAGGTTGGCGAGTTGACCGGCATCACGGATTTGCGCGAGACGTTCTACTGCCGCAACTCCACCGGCGCCTCAGCGAAGGTGGACGAGTACTTCACACCGGAACTGCGCGATCGCGTGCGGTCGATCTACGCGCGGGACTACGAGGTCTTCGGCTACTGAAAGCGCGGAAGCAACAACTCGGCGATCTGCACCGCGTTCAGGGCCGCGCCCTTGCGCAGGTTGTCGCCGCTGACGAACAGTGCGAGGCCTTTGCCGTCGGGAACGGTCGGGTCCTGGCGGAGGCGACCGACGTAGGACGGATCTTGGCCCGCTGCCATCAAGGGCGACGGCACTTCGGTGACGACCACTCCAGGTGCACCTTCGAGTAATTCGGTGGCGCGATCCACCGAAAGCGGCGCGGCGAACTCGGCGTTGATCGCAAGCGAATGCCCGGTGAAGACGGGAACCCGCACACACGTGCCGCTGACCGCCAGGTCCGGGATGTTGAGGATCTTGCGCGTTTCGTTTCGGAGCTTTTGTTCCTCGTCGGTCTCACCTGATCCGTCGTCCACGAAGTTGCCGGCTTGGGCCACCACGTTGAAGGCGATCGGCGCGATGTACTTGTTGGGTTCTGGGAAATCGACGGCTGCCCCGGTGTAGGTGAGTTGCTCGATCCCTGCATCCTCGACGGCGTGCACCTGTGACGCGAGTTCCTCCACACCGGCAAGCCCACTACCGGAGACAGCTTGATAACTCATCGCGATCATCCGGCGAAGTCCGGCGTCGTCGTGAAGTGGCTTGAGCACCGGCATCGCGGCCATGGTGGTGCAGTTCGGGTTGGCGATGATGCCCTTGCGCATCTCATCGATGGCATCGGGGTTAACCTCGCTCACCACGAGCGGAACATCCGGGTCCATGCGCCAGGCTGAGGAGTTGTCGATCACGATCGCACCGGCCTGCGCGAATTTCGGCGCCCACTGCTTGGACGTCGATCCGCCGGCAGAGAACAGCGCGATGTCGATCCCGGACAGATCGGCCGTGGCGATGTCTTCCACCACGATGTCCTCGCCCTTCCACGGCAAAGTGCTGCCGGCCGAGCGTGAGCTGGCTACGTAACGCATCTTCGCAACGGGAAAATCGCGATCCACCAGGAGTTGACGCATCACGCCACCGACCTGGCCGGTAGCACCGACCACCGCGACGTTCACACCCGCGGGGTCGCCGCTCATCGTCCTGTTCCCGCGTAGACCACGGCTTCGCCGTCGGCATCGAGGCCGAAGGCCGTATGCAAGGTCTGCACTGCCTTCTTGGAATCATCGACGCGCGTCACGACGGAGATACGGATCTCGGATGTCGAGATCATCTCGATGTTGATGCCGGCTTCGGCTAGAGCGTTGAAGAAGTCGGCAGAGACACCCGGGTGCGAGCGCATGCCCGCCCCGACAAGCGAGACCTTGGCGATCTGCTCATCGACGGTCAGTGATTCGAACTCGATCGCATCGCGTCGTGCATCGATCGCCGCCATCGCCTGTTGCACCGAACCCTGCGGGCAGGTGAAGGTGACGTCGGTGCGACCGGTCGACGCAGCAGAGACGTTCTGCACGATCATGTCCACGTTGATGCTGGCGTCGGCGAGTGCGCGGAAGATCGCCGCGGCTTGACCGGGCTTGTCGGGAACGCCGAGAACGGTGACCTTGGCGTCGTTCACGTCGGCTGCAACACCGGAGATGATCGGTTGCTCCATGGCTTTTCCTTCTTCGATAGCGCGAGTAATCGCTTCTGGCGATAGCACCCACGTGCCTTCCTTGGTCGAGAACGATGACCGAACGTGGATCGGAACATCGAACCGGCGTGCGTACTCCACGCAGCGCAGGTGCAGCACCTTCGCGCCGACGGCTGCGAGTTCGAGCATCTCCTCGTAGGTGATGAACGGCACCTGGCTCGCCGCTGGCACCACGCGCGGATCGGTGGTGAAGACGCCGTCGACGTCGGTGTAGATCTCGCATACGTCGGCGTTCAACGCGGCTGCGAGCGCAACGGCGGTGGTGTCGGAACCGCCGCGACCCAGCGTGGTGATGTCCTTGGAATCCTGCGCCACACCCTGAAAACCGGCAACGATGGGAATCGCCCCGTCTTCGATGGCCTGGGTGATGCGACCGGGAGTGACGTCGATGATGCGAGCCGCCCCGTGCGCGGAGTCGGTGATCAAGCCGGCCTGGGATCCGGTGTAGCTGCGGGCTTCGGCACCGAGGTCGTGGATAGCCATGGCAAGAACCGCCATGGAGATGCGCTCACCGGCCGTCAGGAGCATGTCGAGCTCTCGTCCCGGGGGCAATGGCGAGACCTGATTGGCCAGGTCGAGCAACTCATCGGTGGTGTCGCCCATGGCCGAGACCACGACGACGACGTCATGGCCGGACTTCTTGGTGTCGACGATCCGCCGGGCTACGCGCTTGACGCTTTCAGCATCGGCGACGGACGAACCGCCGTACTTCTGCACGATCGTGGACACAAGCGCACAGCCTACGGATCCACCGCACACCCGTTTCCCCCGGATTCCGGGGGATTCGCTTCGTTTCCCCCGGAATCGCTCCGATTCTGGGCACTTCCCCCGGAATCCGGGGGAAACGGTTAGGGGCGGTGGGGGGTGCGGGATGGTTCGCGCAGGCCCCAGTACAACAGGCCGGCGTAGGCGATCATGAAAGTCGAGCCAAACAGCAGGTACAACCAGCGGAACAGCGTCCAGCCATCGTCCGCGGGTAGGAACACCGTGAGCAGCGTCATCAAGCCACCGCCGACGATCATCACCGCCGCGCCGCCGCGCACCGCCGCGCGATCACCTCGGCGCACCAGCCACATCTGGCCGGCGAGGGCCACCAAGGCCGCCCCCAGCATCCGTAGCGCCCACTCGCCCTCGACGGAGGGCCGTAATCCCAACAGTTCCCCGAACCAACCGGGCGCAACCAGCAGCGCTACCGCAGAGGCGATGAAGACGAGTGCACCGGCTGCCAGCACTCCGCGGATGATGCGCACCTCGTCCATGACCGAACGCTAACGACCAATACGGGCCCGGGTAGCGCTCCGACGCACCGTCGGGAAATATGTCCCCGTGATCACTCGGGCCCCGCAAACCCCATCCGCGAACTCCGCCAACCCCGCCAACCGCACCTCCTCCGCCCGTAAGGGCGTGTGGATCGCCATCGCCGTTGCGATCGCCTGGTTGCTGATCTCGGGTTGGGCAGGCCCGCTCGCCGGATCCTTGTCCCAGGTGCAAGAAAACGACAACGCCGCCTTCCTCCCCGCATCGGCGGAATCGACCCTCGTCTCCGATGAGCAGGCCGAGTTTGCCGACAGCACCGCCATCCCACTTCTGGTTGTCGTGTCCAAACCGGATGGTGGCCAACTCACCGCATCCGACCAGCAAGCCATCGGGGCGTTCCTCGAGCAGATTCCCGGCCTGCAGGTGGAAGACGGTGACCGTGTCCAGGCCTACCTGGATCCACAACCGCTGGTTCCGATCCCATCTGCCGATGGCAACGCGGTGCTCATCAATGTGCCGGTCAACGGGGATCGCGGCTCGGCGACCCTCGAGAACGGTGAGATCGCTTTCCTGGGCATCGTCGATGCGATCCGCGCGCAAGCCGCCGACTACCCGCAGCTGCAGATCAACGTTACGGGCCCGGGAGGTTTCCTCGCGGACCTGATCGAGGTTTTCGGTGCCATCGACACCACCTTGCTGATCGCGACGGCGCTGGTGGTCGCGGTCATCTTGATTTTCGTCTATCGCAGTCCGTTCCTGTGGCTCATCCCGCTCATCGCGGCCGGCATCGCACTTTCCACAGCGAGCGCTTTGGTCTACGTACTTGCCGACAACGACGTTCTCGTCCTGAACGGCCAAAGCCAAGGAATCCTCACCGTCTTGGTCTTCGGTGCAGGAACCGACTATTCGTTATTGCTCGTCAGCAGGTATCGCGAGGAACTGCACAATCACCGCGAGCACACCCTCGCGATTCGTCGGGCACTGCGCGGTGTGGTCGAGCCGATCGTCGCCTCCGGTGCCACCACCTCGATCGGTTTGTTGTGCCTATTGCTCAGTGAACTGAACTCCAACAAGTCGACCGGACCGGTCGCAGCGATCGGCATCGTGGCTGCCGTTCTCGTGATGCTGACATTCCTTCCAGCCCTCCTCGCGATCCCTAGCGTGGTGCTGCCGATCCTGGCGTTCTTGGTGCCCACGATCATCGGAGTTGGCCTTGGATTCGTGGTCGACATTCCGACCCTTCCCTTCGTTGCGACCGGCGGGCTCTTGGCGCTGCTGACCATCGTGGGCTGGATCGTCTTCGGCATCGCTCGCGTCAAGGGCCGCGGGCCGTTCACCCGCGAACGATTCCCCTCGGGCAGTTGGGCGTTCTGGCCACGGGTACCGAAGTACGGTGAACCGGACCTCAAGCTCTCCGGGGTCTGGGCGCGAATCGCTGGAGTTGTCGGACGCCGTCCGAAGTTCACCTGGATCGCCACGGCTCTCGCGCTGCTCGTCCTCGCCGGGTTCAGCACCACTTTGAAGGCCGACGGCGTGGCCACCTCCGAGTCCTTTGTGAACGGCTCGCAAGTGGATTCGGTTATCGGCCAGGAGATCCTGGTGGAGAACTTCGCCGCCGGCCTGGGCAGCGAGACACTCGTCACGGCGAACGTCGACTCAGCCCAGGAGGTGCTTGAGGTAATCGAGACAACCCCGGGCGTGGACGGTGTTGTCTTCCAAACCGATCTGCCACCGGGATCGATGGGCGCGAGCATGGCCGAGCCGAAGGTGGTCGACGGCCGCGTCCTGATGCTGGCCACTTTGTCCGATGCACCCGACTCCGCTGCCGCTGAGGCACTGATCGGTGAGTTGCGAACCGACCTAGCCGGCATCCCCGGCGCCGACGCGCGCGTGGGTGGACCCACCGCCGTGAGTGTCGACATCAACGAAGCGAACCTGCGTGACCGCACAGTGATCATCCCGCTGGTGCTGTTCGTCATCTCGATCATCTTGATCATCTTGCTGCGCTCGCTCGTCGCGCCGCTGCTGTTGATCGGCACCGTCATTCTGTCCTTCTTCGCAACGCTTGGCGCTTGCGCGATCGCGTTCAACTACATCTTCGACTTCCCGGGAGCGGATGCGTCGTTCCCGCTGTTCGCATTCGTGTTCCTCGTCGCACTGGGCGTGGACTACAACATCTTCTTGATGACCCGCGTACGGGAGGAGGCCAAGACCATCGGCACCAGACCAGGCATCTTGCGCGGATTGACAGTGACCGGCGGGGTGATCACCAGCGCAGGAATCGTGCTCGCCGCCACCTTCCTGGTGCTCGGCGTGCTTCCGCTGGTCGCACTTCGCCAGGTCGGCTTCGCCGTTGCGCTCGGCGTCCTGATCGACGCCTTCATCGTTCGCACCACGCTCGTCCCCGCGTTGGCGTACACCATCGGTCCGAAGATCTGGTGGCCCAGCGCGCTAGCGCGAGCGCCTCAGCCGGAGGACGAGCGCGACCCCCAAGTCGTGTAGTCGACCTGCCCGCGCAGCGTCGGGTCTAGGCGTTCATGCCCCCGGAGCCCCCGGAGTCGAGATCATCGGGGACTTCGAAGATCGTGATCACCCGCTGCAGCAGGTCTTCGACATCGGGCTCGGGCACTGCCTCCACGAACGGCGCCTGGGCATCGAAGAAGGTCTCGTTGACCGCCTCTTGCGGGCGAAGGAACTCAGCGGAATCCTCACTGGCCCGCGCCATGTACTCCACCCAGGCTCGGTTGTGCAGCAGGTAGGCGTCGCGGGCCTGCTCGATATCCCCGTGCCACACCGCAATCGGTAGTTCGGCCACCGCCGCGCCCGCCGCTGCGATCTCGACCTCAGCCTCGGCTGCTAGGTCACGCAGTTCGCTGTCCAACTTCTGGTTGTCATTCCCCGCGCCGTGCTCCTCGAACGCCTCGGCAACCCCATCCTGGAGTTCACCCATGACCGCCTCGGAGGCCTCGACCCGGTCCAGCAACTCGTTCATCTGCGCCGTGCGCCAGGCCCAGTCGGCGACGAGTGCACCCCCGGCCAGCAAGGTGAGCGCGAAGGCCAAAGCCCCAGCAGCCCAGGGCACCCAGCGGCGGTGCACCCACGATCGAGGGGCTACCGGCTGGTCGGTCATGACGCCATTGTGGATGATCCCCGGGCAAGAGGCCCGCCGTGGGCATTACGGTTATCGGCCGTGGGCACAACGTTGGCAACCGATTGGCGCTCCCGGTACGGGGAGTACGTCGATGGATTACGCGCGCAATTGGCCACCTTGCCCTACGACCAACCCCTGCGGCTGGCCAAGTCCACCTCGAATCTGTTCCGCCCCCGGGCCGACTCGGGCACGAGCCGACTGGACGTGACCGACTTCGACGGCGTGCTGCATGTGGATCCAGTAACCCGCACCGCCGAGGTGATGGGCATGACCACCTATGAGCATCTGGTGCAAGCAACGCTGCCGTACGGCCTGATGCCGATGTGCGTCCCCCAACTCAAGACCATCACGCTTGGCGGCGCAGTGACCGGGTTGGGCATCGAGAGCGCGAGCTTCCGCAACGGCACCCCGCACGAGTCGGTTCTGGAGATGGACATCCTCACCGGCGATGGCGAAGTCATCACCGTCACCCCTGATCCGACCGATCCGCACCGCGACCTGTTCTACGGCTTCCCCAACTCCTACGGATCGCTCGGCTACGCATTGCGACTGAAGATCGAGCTCGAACCGACCAAACCATTCGTCCACCTTCGCCACCTACGTTTCGATTCGGCCGAGGCGATGACCGCCGCCATCGAACAGATAAGCGCCCAGGGCGAGCACGACGGTTCACGCGTGGACTTCCTCGACGGAACGGTTTTCTCCCCCACCGAGCAATACCTCACCCTCGGCGAGATGGTCGGCCGCTTGCCAGCGGGGCTGACCTTGAGCGACTACACCGGAATGGACATCTACTACCGGTCGATCCAAACCAAGAAGCAAGATGTCCTCACCATCCACGATTACCTCTGGCGCTGGGACACCGACTGGTTTTGGTGCTCGCGCGCGTTCGGCACGCAGAAGCCGGCGATTCGCAAGTGGTGGCCGAAGTCCAAACTGCGCAGCGACTTCTACTGGAAACTCATCGCGTTGGATCGCAAGTACGAGTTCTCCGCTCGCACCGATTCGCTACGCGGTCGTCCCGCCCGCGAACAGGTGGTGCAGGACATCGAGGTCCCTGCCGACAAACTGCCCGAGTTCTTGGACTTCTTCCACCGCGAAGTGGGTATCGAGCCGATCTGGGTGTGTCCGCTGAAGCAGCGCGATCCCGAAGCGCGTTGGCCGTTGTATGAGTTCGATCCCGAGAAGCTCTATGTGAATGTCGGCTTCTGGTCCACCGTCGCGCTACCCGAGGGAGCGGATCCCAGCGAAGGTCGCATCAATCGACGCATCGAGGAAGTCGTGGCCGACCTCGACGGCCGCAAGTCCCTGTACTCGACCGCGTACTACTCCCGTGAAGATTTCTGGTCGACCTACGGCGGTGTCGACTACGAAAGGTTGAAGAAGGAATACGACCCCAGCGGACGCTTGCTGGGCCTGTACGAGAAAGTGGTGGAAATGCGATGAAACTCGCTGACGCATTCTCCAAGATCATCACCCCCGATCGCCGGGTGAGTTTCCGTGCCTATGACGGCTCCACTGCGGGACCGCAGGACAACGACGTCATCTTGGAGGTACGCAGCCCGCGCGCAGTGGCCTTCCTCGCCGGCGCACCCTCCCAGCTCGGACTCGCGCGCGCTTACGTGAGCGGCGACCTCGAGATCATCGGCGATGCCTACACCGCGCTTAGCCGCATGTACCCGCTCGATACGTCACACCTAACGTGGCGTGACAAACTCGAGTTGGCTAAAGCCTTCGGTCCATACGCACTGCAACGTCCCACACCTCCGCCGCAGGAACGTCGGCTAAGTGGGCGCCGGCACTCCAAGGGTCGGGATGCCGAAGCCATCCACCACCACTACGACGTCAGCAACCGCTTCTACAACTGGGTGCTGGGACCATCGATGGCTTACACGTGTGCGGTATTCCCCAACGCGGAAGCTTCACTGGAGACTGCGCAGGAGGAGAAGTTCGACCTGGTGTGCCGCAAACTCGGCTTGCGTCCTGGGATGCGGTTGCTGGATGTCGGCTGCGGTTGGGGCGGCATGGTGCTGCACGCCGTCAAGAACTACGGCGTCCAAGCCATCGGCGTGACCCTCTCAGCCCAACAGGCCGAGTGGGGGCAAAAGGCAATCCGTGATGCCGGCCTGGAGGGACAAGCGCAGATCCGGTTCAGCGACTATCGGGATGTTCCCGAATCGCAGTTCGATGCTGTTTCCTCCATCGGTCTAACCGAACACATCGGTCGAGCGAACTACCCCTCGTACTTCTCCTTCCTGTACGGAAAGCTCCGCGAGGAAGGCCGGATGCTCAACCACACGATCACCCGACCGAATGACACCGCGCCCACGCACTACCGGACGAGTTTCATCAACCGGTACGTCTTCCCCGATGGCGAGTTATCCGGTCCCGGCCACATCATGAGCGTGATGAACGCGGCAGGCTTCGAGATCCGCCACGAGGAGAACTTGCGCGAGCACTACGCCCTGACCCTCAAGCACTGGTGCGAGAACCTCGAGGACCATTGGGATGAGGCGGTCGCCGAAGCCGGCTTGGGCACCGCGCGGGTCTGGCGGCTGTACATGGCCGCATCCCGGCTCGGTTTCGACCTCGACACCATCCAGTTGCACCAGACCCTCGGGGTCAAGCTCGGCCCCGGCGGGTCATCGGGGATGCCGCTGCGGCCGGATTTCAGTACCCGCGCTTCGCAACCTGTCTAAGGGTGCCAAAGGGACTGGGACTCATTCACGTCAACGGCGAAGGCGCCGAGACGTTCAGACCACCGTCGGCCACCAGCGTGGTGCCGGTGATGTAGTCCCCGGCAGGGGCGCAGGTGAACGCGACGAGCTCGGCCACCTCCTCGGGGAGTTGCAACCGGCCGGCGGGTACCACGGTGGCGACCTGCGCGGGATCGATCCCGTAGCGCTCCATCGCTTCGGTATGCACGATGCCCGGGGCTACGGCAACGGCACGGACACCGCGGGATGCCCACTCCGCACCCCACGTGCGCACGAGGGATTCGACGGCGGCGCGGGATGCACTCGAGTGACTCATGCCCGGCATTCCACGGCTCGGAGTCATGGTGATGCACACGACCTTGCCGTAGCCGGCCGGCAGCATCGACCGTTCGGCTGCCTGGGTGGTCAGGTACCAGGTGGCATCGAGGTTGAGTCGCATGACCGCGCGAAATCCCTTGGCGGGTATTTGCTCGGCTGCGGCGATGAACTGCCCACCTGCGTTATTGACCAGGATGTCCAGCGGCGCCTCATCCAGGATGCGGGTCAACGCTGCATCGACCTGCTCGCTTTCGCGAACATCGGCCACGATGGTCTCGACCGAGCCGGCGGGTGCACGCTCCTGGGTTTCTTCGAGCGTCTGCGCGGTTCTGCCGAGGACGAAGACTTTCGCGCCGCGCTCGGCTA
>CAZWIW010000006.1:0-16576 GCA_964634545.1 uncultured Rubrivirga sp. | reverse complement strand
TCGACGAGGATGTGGCGTGCTTCCTCGGCGGGAATCTCCACGTACTCGCCACCGCTGCCGATCATCACGCCCTCGCCGGTCAGGTACGCCTTGACATCAGCGCCCGGCGTGGAACCGACGCGCCGCAACTTGGTCATCGCGGACTCATCGGTCTGGATGGTCTCGGCGAGCCGGCGCACGCGGATGCGTTTGGGCTCTGCGGTGAGTACATCCGGCAAGGGGATCAGTCCGTCGAGGCCAGCGAGGATGTCGGTGGCCGTGGGATCCAATTCGGCTAGGCCGGGGATGGGGTTGCCGTAGGGGCTGACCGTCGGGTGGTCGAGTAGTTCCAGGATGCGTCGCTCGACGGCATCACTCATCACGTGCTCCCAGCGACAGGCTTCCGCGTGCACATCTTCCCAAGGGAGTTTCAGGACATCGACCAGCATGCACTCGGCCAACCGGTGCTTACGCATGACGCGCACGGCTTCGCGCTCGCCTCGCTCCGTCAGCTCTAGGTGTCGGTCCCGCTCGACGTGCAGCAATCCGTCCCGCTCCATTCGTGCGACGGTTTGGGAGACGGTGGGGCCGCTTTGGCTGAGCCGTTCGGCAATCCTGGCTCGCAGCGGTGTGATGCCCTCTTCGCGCAATTCGTAGATGGTGCGCAGGTACATCTCGGTGGTGTCGATGAGATCGCTCACGCTGCTCCTTCGTGCCCTACGCGCCTGAACCAGGGAGCCTGGTGCTTCAGGCTTGGGGGAACGCTACCGGGCCGGAGGGTTCGGTGCAGGTGAGCCGAGGTAGCGGTCCGGGCGTGCAACGTGGACCTCGTAGGTCCACGCGGCCATGGCGTAGTCGCTGAAGTAATCCGTGGACAACACTTCCCAGATGCGCTCGGCCACAGCAGGTGAGACGAGTGTCTCTACTCGGACGTTGCCGCCTTCGATCTCGCTGACGCGTCGTTCCCGGGGACCTTGACCACGAGCAGGAGTGATCGTCCAGCCCAGTGCCCCGGCTTTCGCGAGGTCGTCGACTAGTCGCGCTTCGAGTATCGACTCCGCGACGATCGTTACGCACACGACCACTCCGGTGGCGTCACTCCGCGGCAGATCGGACATCGCACTCACGCTCCGATCATGCTGGACAGGGAATCGGCCATCAACCAATACAGCGGGATACCGACGATCAGGTTGAACGGGAAGGTGATTCCCAGGCTGCTGGTGAGGGTCAGCCCTGGATTCGCCTGCGGCAGCGCCAAGCGCACGGCAGCGGGCGCGGCAATGTACGAGGCACTAGCGGACAGCACCCCGAGCACCATGGCGCCGCCCGCGCTCAACCCGACCACCGTCCCGCCGAGAACACCCAGGGCGCCGGCGAGCACCGGGAAACCGATCGCGAAGAGCACCAGGCCGATGCCGGCCTTGCGCACATCGCCGAGCCGCCGCCCGGCGAGGACACCCATCTCCAGCAGGAACAGCGCCAGGACTCCGGTGAATGGTGCCCCGAAGAACGGCTCGACCCGGGCGAAGCCCTCCGGGCCGGTGATGAAGCCGATCACCAGGCCGCCGGCTAACAGCAGAATGGAGCGTCCGGTGAGGATCTCCCGGACGGTCTCGCTGAGGCGTCCGGAGTGACGAGCGGCCGAGCCCGCGAGTAGCAGGCCGACGAGGATGCCCGGGATCTCCATGATCGCAAGCAGCGTTGACACGAATCCTTCGTAGGAAACACCGAGGGCGTCCAGGAATACCAGCGCCGCGGTGAAGGTGACCAGGGACGTGGACCCGTAGTGCGCGGCCATCGCCCCTCGGTCGGTGACATCCAGGCCGGTCATCACCCGAAGCAGCATGAACGCGAGGATCGGAATCACCACGCCCAGAGCGATCGTCATCAACGCGGGAGCGGCCACCGAGGCGATATCGGATTCGCGGAGGGCCACACCGCCCTTGATGCCGATCGCGAGCAGCAGATAGATCGACGTGGCCTGGTAGACCGCATCGGGCAGCCGCAGGTCCGCGCGCAGCAGCGCGCCCACCACACCGAGGACGAAGGCCAGGACCGGGACCGAAGCGATGCTCGTGGTGAGCAATTCGGCCGACATGCCAACAGGCTAGTGAGGAAGCCCACCAGGTATGCGATCTGGGCCGAGACCACCTACGGTGCGGCCATGACGACCATCTTGTGGTTCCGCCGCGACCTTCGGCTGCACGACAACCCCGCGCTCCTGGCGGCTGTCGAAGCCGCGCGCGAGGAGGGCGATGGCGACCCCACCGTGATCCCTTTGTTCGTGGTCGACCCACGACTGTGGGAGCCCGCCGGGCCGGTCCGCCAGCGCTACCTGGTCGATTCCCTCGATGCGCTCGGCGCCTCCCTGGGACGCAATCTGCTCATTCGACATGGTGATCCGCTCGACGTGGTTCCGGAGGTAGTGCGAGCTAGCGGGGCGAGCAGTGTGCACATCGCGGCGGACTACGGCCCCTACGGCAGCCGGCGGGATGCAGCCGTCGAGGCCGCGCTCGACGTGCCCCTGGTGCGCACCGGATCGCCGTACGCGATCGCACCCGGGCGAATCACGAAGAGCGACGGCACTCCCTACCGCGTCTACACCCCGTTCTATCGGGCTTGGCTCGCGCACGGTTGGCGGGCACCAGCCGAGGATCCACCCGCGGACATCAACTGGTCGATGCCGATGGAATGTCACGGTCGACCCGTTCCGCAAGCGTCCGCCGGTGCGGACATCGGATTGCCACCAGCCGGTGAGCAAGCCGCACTCGAGCGCTGGGATGCCTTCCGCAAAGCCGGGCTTGCCGACTATGACGACCTGCGAAACCGTGCCGACCTTGCCGGAACATCCGCGCTAAGCCACCACCTGAAGTACGGCGAGATCCACCCGCGCACGATCTTGGCCGATCTCACCGATGCGAACGATGGCTTTCGTCGGGAGATCTGCTTCCGAGAGTTCTACGCCGATGTGTTGCACCAGAACCCACGGTCGAGTTCGGTTTCCCTCGATGACCGATACGACACCACCATGCGCTGGGAGAACAACGACGACGCCTTCGCTGCCTGGGCCGAAGGCCGTACCGGTTTCCCATTCGTCGATGCCGGAATGCGACAGCTGCGAGCAGAAGGCTGGATGCACAACCGCGTGCGCATGGTCGTCGCCAGCTTCCTGATCAAGGACCTTCACCAGCCGTGGCAACGCGGCGCCGCTGAGTTCATGTATTGGCTGCGCGACGGTGACATCGCGAGCAACTCACACGGCTGGCAGTGGACCGCGGGTTGTGGAACCGACGCCTCCCCGTTCTACCGGATCTTCAACCCCATCACCCAGGGCTTGAAGTTCGATCCCGATGGCGATTACGTGCGCCGATACATCCCCGAGCTTGCCCACCTGCCGGGCAAGGCCGCCCACGAGCCGTGGGACGTCCTTGGCGGATACGACCACGGTTACCCCGAACGAATCGTCGACCACAAGGCAGAGCGTGAGGCAGCCCTCGCGGACTTCGCCGCGATCAAGCGCACCGGAGCCTGACACCACGTTCACCCGCGCGCCGTAGGGTGCGCCCCATGCCCACCTTGGCCGTGCTTTCCATGAAGGGTGGAGTCGGGAAGACAACCGTCGCCCTCGGGCTCGCGAGCGCGGCGTGGAACCGGCACTGGCGCACGTTGGTCGTCGACCTCGATCCGCAGGCGAATGCCTCGATGGGCATGGGCATCACCGATCCTGCGCTCACCGTGGGAGATGCCCTCGCCGATGGGCGCCCCGGAGTTGCCGCCGAAGCCGTGGTCCCTTCCACGTGGGGGCGTCAGGCGGACGTGCTGCCATCGGAGCCGGCCCTCGAGCATCGCGTTTCGGAGACCGCACCCGGATCCGAGCAGCGCCTGCGCACCGTCCTGGCCGGCATCGGGCATCGCTACGACCTCGTGGTGATCGACTGTCCACCCTCTCTCGGGGAGATGAGCCGCAATGCCCTACACGCCGCTTCACAGGCGGCGGTGGTCACCGAACCGGGTTACTTCTCCTTGCGTGGCGCGCAGCAGGCGATCGAAGCGATCGACCTCGTTCGCTCCCACGGTAACCGCACACTGCAACGTCCGACCCTGGTACTGAATCGGGTTCGCGGAACCGTCGCCGAGCACCGGCAACGGGTGGCGGAACTGCGCGATGCGTTCGGCAATCAGGTCAGTGACATCGAGATCCCCGAGCGCAACGCCATCGGCCAAGCCGAGGCGGCGGGGATGCCTATCCACGCGTGGGATTCCCCCGCCGGTCGCGAGCTATCAACCTTGTTCGATTCCCTATTGGATCGCCTCATCCCTGGAGGTCTGCGATGAGCAGCACGTTCGACCCCACTCCCCGGCCGGCACTGCAACCGGCACTGCGCAAGGCCGCCGATGCCGACATCCACCCCACCACCGGGCGAGCGCTCAACACCGCCGATTCGGTTCTCGAAGGCAAGAAGGTGCCGCTTGTGGTGCGGGTTCCCAAGAAGTTGCGCAAGCAGGCGCGCGAGTTGGCACGCGATAGCGACATCAGTTTGGACGAGCTGGTAACTGCGGCACTCGCCGCCGAAGTGCGCCGACGCTCTAGCTGATCATCGGTTGAAAACTATGGCGCTAGCCGTTCGATCTGCCAGGTCGAGGAATCGGCGAGGCTTCCACTGCCTCGATAGCGGAGCCGATCGTGCAGGCGCGATGGCCGGCCCTGCCAAAACTCGATCGCATTCGGCCTAATCAACCACCCGCCCCAGTGCTCGGGGAGTGGAACGTCGCTGCCCACCGGATAGCGATCGTGCAGGTCACGCCAGTTGCGGTCCAGCACGTCACGGGAATCGATCACCGTTGACTGCTCACTGACCCACGCACCCAACTGCGATTCGTGCGGTCGGCTTCGGAAGTAGGCGAGGACTTCGTCGCGACCCAATTCCTCGACATCACCAACGACGACGACCTGCCGGTGCATTGCGAACCACGGGAACGTGACCGAGGCCCGCGGGTTGGCGCGCAGTTCACGAGACTTGCGCGAGGTCAGGTTGGTGAAGAAGGTCAGGCCGCGTTCGTCGGCGCCCTTCAACAGCACAGTGCGCGAACTCGGGGCACCGCTCGCGTCTGCTGTCGCGAGCACCATCGCGTTCGGCTCGACGATCGCCTCGTGCGCGACCGCCTGGTCGAACCAGACCCGGAACTGCTCCAGCGGGCTAGCAGCGAGGTCGCCTGCCTCGAAGGTGCCTTCGTCGTAGGTCACCCGAAGGTCGGCTACGCCTTCGATTCCGGATGATTCCGCGCTGTTTGCCATGCCCTGATCCCACCATGGAATCCGCGGTGTTGAATGTTGCCCCTGATCGGGGAGGTCGATATGCGCGAGTTCGTGCCAGGTCTAGAGGGCGTCGTCGCCTTTGAAACGCAAATTGCCGAGCCGGATCGTGAAGGTGGCGCCCTGCGCTACCGCGGGGTCGATGTCGAGGAGTTGGTCGGCCGGGTCTCCTTCGGGAACGTCTGGGGATTGCTGGTCGATGGGGAGTTCAACCCCGGGATCCCGCCGGCCGAGCCATTCCCGATCCCCATCCACTCCGGCGATATCCGGGTGGACGTGCAGTCGGCTATCGCCATGCTGGCTCCCGCGTGGGGGCTGCAGCCGCTGTTGGACATCGACGACGCCACCGCGCGCGAGAACCTCGCCCATGTGTCGGTGATGGCCCTTTCCTTCGTGGCGCAATCGGCGCGTGGTCTTGGTCTACCGATGGTTCCGCAAGCCGAGATCGATCAGGCGAACACGATCGTCGAACGCTTCATGATTCGTTGGCGCGGGGAGCCCGACCCCAAGCACGTGCAGGCGGTCGACTCCTACTTCGTGGCCGCTGCCGAGCACGGCCTGAACTCCTCGACACTCACCGCCCGGGTGAGCGCCTCGACGGGAACCGACGTTGCGGCGGCCATCTCCGGTGCAATCGGCACGCTCAGCGGTCCGTTGCACGGCGGCGCACCGGCTCGGGTGCTGTCGATGATCGAGGAGGTCGAACGTTCTGGCGATCCGGCTGGCTACATCCGCGCCGCGCTCGATCGCGGCGATCGGTTGATGGGTTTCGGGCACCGCGTCTACCGGGCGGAGGATCCGCGGGCGCGGGTCTTGCGTGAAGTGGCTCGGGACCTCGGGGCGCCCCGGTACGAGGTGGCCGCTGCGCTCGAGCAGGAGGCCCTCGCCCAGTTGCGCGAGCGTCGTCCTGACCGCAGTTTGTTGACCAACATCGAGTACTGGTCGGCTGTGATCTTGGACTACGCAGAGGTGCCCGCATCGATGTTCACCTCGATGTTCACCTGCGCGCGCATCGCCGGATGGAGTGCGCACATCCTCGAACAGAAGCGCACCGGCCGGCTTATCCGACCGTCGGCGCGTTACGTGGGTCCACGCCCGCGCCGTCCGCAGGAGGTTCCCGGGTGGGACATCGAGATGGTTCGACCGTCTTGGCTGGTCCCCGACGACACCGAGTAGGAAGCGGCGCGGGATACTAAAGGCTTCCCCTCGTTCGTCGATCAGGAAGGTCCCCCGTGTCCCAGGACATCCGAATCCCCGCTGACCTGCTTCCCACCGATGGTCGTTTCGGTGCCGGGCCCTCGAAAGTCCGCAAGGCCCAGGTCGATGCACTCGGCGAGGTCTGGCAGTCCTACCTGGGCACCTCGCACCGGCAAAAGCCGGTCAAGTCCCAGGTCGGCCGACTACGGGCGGGCTTGCGTGACTTGTTCGCACTGCCCGAGGGCTACGAGGTCGTCTTGGGTAACGGTGGATCGACCGCCTTTTGGGATGTCGCCACCTTCGGCTTGATCGAGGACCGCGCTCAATTCCTGTCCTTCGGGGAATTCGGCGCCAAGTTCGCCTCCGGCGTGGCCAAAGCCCCCCATCTGGGCGATCCGACCATCATCACGGCCGAGCCCGGTTCGGCCCCGGAATTCGCAGCCGAGGCGGGCATCGACGCCTACTGCTCGCCGCACAACGAGACTTCCACCGGAGTGATCGTGCGTCCGAAGCGGGTCGAGGGCGCCGATCCCGAGGCGCTGATGCTGGTCGATGCCACGTCCGGCGCAGGCGGCCTGGCGGTGGATCCCGCCGAGGTCGATACCTACTACTTCGCACCGCAGAAGTCGTTCGGGTCCGACGGTGGTCTGTGGATTGCCCTGATGTCACCGGCGGCGTTGGAACGTGCCGAGCGAATCAAGGCAAGTGGCCGCTGGATCCCCGACTTCCTGGACCTGCAGACCGCCATCGACAACTCGGTGAAGGACCAGACCTACAACACCCCGGCGCTGGCGACTGTGTTCTTGATGGCAGAGCAGGTCGATTGGTTCAACGAGAACGGTGGTCTGCAGTGGTGCACCGCGCGCACCGCAGAGTCGTCCTCGATTCTCTACGACTGGGCCGAAGCCAGTCCGATCGCAACGCCTTTCGTGACTGATCCGGCTGCGCGCTCGAGTGTCATCGTGACCATCGATATCGACGATTCGATCGATGCCACGGCCATCACGTCAACCCTGCGAGCTAACGGCGTGGTCGATACCGAGCCTTATCGCAAACTCGGTCGCAACCAACTGCGGATCGGTACGTTCCCAGCGGTCGAACCGGATGATGTCCGTGCGCTCACCGGCTGCTTGGACTACGTCATCGCGCAGTTGACGTGAGTGGGACGTCGCCCTCAGCGGGGCGTCGTCCAACGTTAGATCGCATCACCTGGATCTCCTACGTACAGATTTCGCTGTTCGCGTTCTTCCTCTACGGCTTCGGTGCAACCCAGGCGCTGCTACGCGACGAACAAGGAACCTCGCGCACGATCGCGTCCCTTCATGCCGTCGTCTTCGCGCTCGCGAACGTCGTTACCGGCTTGCTCGTTCCCCGACTGATCGCCCGCTGGGGGCGCGGACAGGTCATTCGATTTTCCGTGTTCACGATGGCCATTGGAGTAGCGGTGTACACCGCTCCGGGTGGACTGCCTGTGAGTCTCCTCGGCACCGCCATCGTCGCCTGCGGTGGCGTTTCCATGATCATCACCATCAACGCCTTCGTCCTGGATTACCAAGGCGGCGCCGGACCAGCTGCCCTCACTCAAGCGAACGCCCTCGCCGCGTTGTTCGGGTTCGTCGTTCCTCTCGTGATCGGCGTGACCACCGCGATCGCCTGGGGCTGGCGCAGCGGCTTGTGGGCGCTGATCGTGGCGTTGGTGATCTCTGAGTTCGTGCGCAGCCGCGACGAGCGCGACCCGCAGGTTCGGCAGGCAGAACTGCCTTCCATCGCCGTCCCCGTCCGCCGGGAGAAGGCCCAACTGCCGCGCCGGTTCTGGTGGTCGCTGTCCGTCGTCGCGCTGTTGTTGGCAACCGAGTTCACCCTCACCCTGTGGAGCGCCGACCTACTACGCGAGCGCGCGGGCCTAGGTGCGGCCGCCGCCGCTGCATCCCTTGCTGCCGTGACGGGTGGGATGTTCATCGGTCGCTTGTACGGAAGTCGGCTGGCGCAAACCTGGTCCATCGACCGGCTGTTGATCGCCTCGATCTTGCTCGCCCTCGGTGGTTTCGCCCTGGCGTGGTTGGTGGCCGAACCTTTCGTCATCCTGGCCGGTCTCTTCGTGGTGGGTCTGGGCATCTCGGTGCACTGGCCGATCGGTGTTTCCCGCGCCGTTGCCAGTTCGGGTGGATTGACCGACCGGGCATCGGGGTTGTCGTCCGTCGCGGCCGGAGCAGCGAGCGGCATCGCACCGTTCATCCTCGGGGCGATGTCCGACACCATCGGTTTCCACCGCGCATTCCTCATCGTGCCCTTGCTGCTGATCACGGCATTGGTGCTGATCATCGCCAAGCCCGTGCGCTCGAGCGAACCGATCACTAGCTAAGGCCGGTCACCAAGTGGTCCGGTGGTCGCATGCCCGCGCGCACCCACCACGGAATCTCGACGCGCAGGATGCGGTTGTCGTCCTCGCTCGCGGTCAGCAGCGCGGACCCATCGGATGTCCAGGTGATCGCTTCACCTTGCGGCTGGGCCGGCAACGGCATCGTCGCGATCTTGCGACCCGGCGGAAGTCCCTGGAAGAAGTGCACGTCCAGATAGTCGCGCAACACGTAGCCGGAGGCATCGGGTGCAATCGCCCCATCAGTGATCAACGAGCCCACATCACCCACTCGATCGGCTACCGATACCGAATCGCGAGCCCGCTTACCGATTAGCTCCGGCAACTCGTATAGACCACCGCTGGCTAGTTGCCACGTCGCGATCCAGATCCGATCTTCGTCGACCATCACAGTTTCCGCGTTGTGCGGACGGTCGTCGTAGGTGAATCGGTACTCGCGTACTTTGCGCGACGTACTCCCCAACTGGGCGGGTTCACGGATGCGGTACATGCCGACATCCGGCCAGGAGTCGCGGTTGTCGCCGATGTCTCCGATCCACAGCACTGGCCTCCCTCGAGGGTCACGAGCTGCCGCAATGCCCTCGATGTCACGTGCACTCACCCCGCGTAGGTCGACTTCGGCAACCACCGCGCACGAGTCCATATCTAGGCCATAGATGCGCGCGGCGTCGGAGGAGTCGTTGTGTACCCACACCACATTCGCGTGTCGAATCGAAGACGTGATGCCGCTTATTTCCACGAGGCGCGGGTCTTCGATCGTGCACAGCACGGATGATTCAAGGGACACATCGGTTGCGCTCCATCCAGGAACCGCGGCGCCGAGAACCCCCGTCAGCGCAAGGCAGATTCCCAGAGTCAGACGACGATGCATACGGTTAGGAACCGGATGCCACGGTCGCGACGATGACCGCCCCGATAGCCACGGCGAGTACCAGCAGGGTGATGAGCCGCCGAGTTCGAGCGTCCATATCGTGCAGCGTAGACGGGCAGTACGCGGATCCCGAGTGAACAACCCCTGAACGAGGCGCACTCAGGTAACTCGGAGCCATACCCTTGGCTGGTGTCCATGCGTTCCGCTAAGCCATCGGCCGATCAGACTGCTTTGCCAGCCGTCATCCTCGGCACAGCAGTCTGGGTTGTCGCGCTCGTGCTGCTGAGCGTGCGCGGATCCGTCACACCCCCGCAGGAGGGTGTGTGGTGGTGGGGCGCTGCGCTGATCGGCGCGCTCAGCGGCGCGATCGGACTCCCGTTCCTCGTGCGGCGGCGAGCACGAATGGCGGCCGGTAAGCGAGCAGATCAAACGCCTGCGTGAGGCAACCGCTCGCTACTCGTCGTCGGCAGCAGCCGGCTCGGCGATCTCCGAATGCGCGCCGCAGCCGTAGGCCAAGGAGACCAATCGGCCATCGGCCGGGGCGAACTGGTTGGCACAGACGCCGAACTCCCGCGAGAACGGCCCGGCAACATGGATCAAGAAGCCGCAGGTGGCACACGGTTTCGGCGCGGCTTCGGCCATGGCCGAATGCGGACCGAACTCACCGCCGTCCCAACGTTCGGCAGCATCGTCACGTCCGAAGACGGAGAGCACCCGAGGTCGCGTCAGTCCGGCTTCCCAACCGGTCATACCCCGCGGTTCGTCACGATCGACGATCGCATCGAGCTCGTCCTCGCCGGTAAGGCCGGCGGTGAGGCGTTCGTCCTGCGCTGGAGTAGGCAGGACATCCCCAACCCCCAGATCGCCGGGACGGATACGTTCGCTCCACGGCACCCACTCGGGAGCGAGCAGCGAATCGGGACCCGGCAGGAGCACTACCTCGCACACGGTCGCGGCTTTGGCCCGCGGGGCCCTGGCCACCGTGACCGCCCAGCGCCATCCGACGTACGCCGGATCCGCGCAGCGGAAGGTATGGGTTCCCAAACGCTCGGAGTCCATCGCGAAGTCGACGTAGTCACCCACGAGTCCGACACCCACCTCGTCCACCACGGCGTCGTGCGCGAGGTCCCGTGCATCTCGCAGCACCGCGTCCATCCGCGTGGAGGTCATGCCCGTGCTCGTCGTCGTTGCCACGGGTCGATTGTGGCCCACCGGGCATCCGCAGGCCATTCCAGGGCACCGGTTGCCGCCGGGCACTAGCGGTAATGTCGGGGGTATGCGATCACTGTCGGCACCAAAGACCCGTCGAATCGCAGCGCTGGCCGCTGCTGGCGCCGCCGCCGGGCTTCTCCTCACCGCGTGCGAGAAGCCCGCACCTGGGGTGTCCGTCTTCTCTGGAACCACCACTGAGTGGCGTGAGGCCGTCTGTTGGGCATTCCAGTCCGATTCCTTGGAGCCGGGGGATTGCGCGCAGGACGTCATCACCGAGGCGAGCACCGGTGACGGTGTCGCGCGAATACCGGTGCTGCCCGGCGAGACCATTGGCATCAGTGTCGACCCGAAGGTCGCCGAAGAAGGCTGGACTCCGGTGATCGGTCAGCAACGCCTCACCAGCACTCCGCTGGAGGCCACGTATTTCCGGTTCACCTACCCCGATCTGCAGGAAGTGCCCCCGGAGGGCGTACTGCTGCAGGTGGTCGCCGGTCGCGGCGAATCCACCAAGGGGATCTGGGTCTTCCGCCTCGACCGCGCCTAGATGTCGAGGTCGTCGGCAACGGCGCGGAGCACCGCAGCGGTCTTGCGGGCCATCTCGTCCGAGGGGTACTTGCCTCGACGCAGCTGACCGGAGACGCCGTCGAGCATCTTGATGACGTCCTCGACGATCACCGCCATGTCATCAGCCGGCTTCCGGGTGCCTTTGGTCACCGATGGTGTCTCGAGAACCGTCACGGACAGCGCTTGCTTCCCACGACGCCCATCGACAACCCCGAAGTCGACCTTCGTTCCCGGTCGCAGGGCGGCAACCCCCTCGGGGAGGGTGGAAACGTGGACGAAGACATCCTCGCCATCGTCAGCCGTGATGAAGCCGAACCCCTTTTCGGAGTCGTACCACTTCACTATTCCGGTAGGCACGGCTTTCTCCTCGCTAACGACGCCACTTCCGGGCAGCCGAAACTGCCTCCTCGCGCGATACTAGGGCCATGCAAGCCGCCCCGGGAGACCGCATGCTGCGAGTAGGCGTCGTGGTGACCGCTATCGGGCTGATCTGCACGCTCGTCGCAATCGCGCCCCTGTTCATCCCCTCGTTGGAGATGTCCGGGCTGTGGTGGTTCCTTTCCATGTTGACCGGGGTGGGCATCGCCCTGGTCCTCGTCGGCCTCGTGCGCTCCGCACGGTCGCGCCGCGGCACCCGCGTAACCTAAGGCGGATGTCCACAGCCCCATCGGCGCAGCCCAAGACCCTCGCCGAAGACCTCCGCGGCCGCAGCGATGACCACATCGCCGCTCTGCTGCGCTCCCGCCCTGACCTTTTGCACCCAGTTCCCTCGGACATGCGCGCATTGACCACCCGGGCTGCCACCAGTCCCTCCATCGCGCGGTACCTGGACACCGTGGACTGCCTGCACCACTTCGCCCTGCGCATTGCCAGCGAACAGACCGCAGCCGAGCCCACTTCGGTCGATCGTGTGGTGGATGCGATCGTTTCGGAGATCGCGGACGAATCGATCCGGCCCGCAGCCCGCGAAGCCATCGAGCAGTTGCGCTCCGCTGCGCTCTTGTGGGGCACAGACGAGCGCTTGCATGTGGTGACGGCGGTCAGGGATCAAGTGGCTGCCGCTCCCGTGCCCACCTGGCCAGCCCCGGAATGCGGCCGCAGCAAAGACCGCAGCGGCGAGATGACGATTCACCAGGCCAACGCTCGTGGTGGGTCCGGTGCCCATGAATTCATCGAGACCATCGAGGAGATCGGTGACCTCTGGGCTCTGACACCGGGCCCGGTTCTTCGCTCCGGCGGATTATCGGCGCGCGCGCTCGATGCACTTGCCGATCATTTAGGTAGGTCCAAGCAGGAGGTAACGATCTGCCTGGACCTCGCCCGAGGTGCGGGCCTGGTGGCGCAAGGCTCGACCGGGTCCGACATCGGCTGGATGCCCACCGCCGCTTTCGAAACCTGGAGCGCCGATCCCGCAGCGAAGCGTTGGGCGAAGATCGCCCGCACCTGGCGGGACCGACCGAGCGTGACCGGGGATCGCCCGCTGGTCGAGGGCGAGCACGCTTTCACCCGAACCTGGCGGATGCACCTACTTCACGTCCTCGCTGACGCACCTCGCGCGTGCGACCTCCAGGCGGCGATCGCCGTTATCGACTACCGCTGGCCACGGCGCCGGGGGGCGAAGCGAACCGAAGTCCTCGAGGCGACCTGGATCGAGGCCGAGCACCTCGGCATCCTCGTCGATGGCGTCCTCACCGATGCCGGGCGAGCCTTGGCCTCTGACGCCACGCCTGCTGTGCTGGCCTCGACCATTGGATCGACGCTGACCGATGAAGTCGATGAAGTACACATTCAGGCCGACCACACGATCGTGGCACCCGGTCCGCTCGATCCTGCGCTCGGGCGCAAGCTGCGCATGATCGCCGATGTCGAGTCCCGCGGACACGCCACGGTCTTCCGTCTGACGAACGCCTCCATCAAGCGGGCACTCAGTCTCGACCCCGATCCCAAGGCCTGGCAGCAGTTCCTCACCGACATCGGATCCAAGGGACTCCCGCAACCCGTCGCGTACCTGATCACCGACGCCGCTCGCAAACTTCCCGCGCAAAAGGTGCTGCACGTTGCTCCAGCCGAGCCGACTCCCGTGCGACATACATCGATCCAAGCAACGCCCGCCCGCGTAGAGAAGGCGCTTGACATCTTGCGAGCTCGCGATGAACGACGCATCCCGCAGATCGTCGCCGAATTGGCCGACTCCGACGTTCCCACGATGGAGGGTGCGGCCGTTGTTTCAGCGTTGCGCTACTCCATCGATCACCACGAGACCGTCCGCATCTCCCACGCGGAATCGGATGGCAGCACCGCATTGCTCTTGGTGGACCCAATTCGTCTCGGTGGCGGTTCCCTCACCGCCTACGATCACCACGAAGAACAAGTGCGCACCTTCGCGATCTCCCGCATCTCCGGTGTCGCGGCCGTGCGGATCAGTGCCTAGCTCGGGGTCAACTCCACAACGCGCACCGTTCGCTCGGCGAGCACCTCCGGCAGTGGCGCGATGCCGATGCCCGGACCGCTGGGGACGGTGAGCAGACCGTCATGCAGGACGAACGGTTCGGTCACGTCTTGCGCGTAGTAGCGATCGGATGCGCTGGTGTCTCCCGGAAGGGTGAATCCCGGGAGTGCGGCCAAGGCGACGTTCGCCGCACGACCGATACCCGTCTCGAGCATCCCGCCGCACCACACCGGAATGCCACGATCGAGACAAAGATCGTGGATCTCCTTGGACTGCAAGAACCCGGCAACTCGACCGGGCTTGATGTTGATATTGGAAGCAGCGCCGATTTCGATCGCACTCTCCGCGGACTCGACAGAGAGGATCGATTCGTCCAGACAAATCGGAGTGCTGCATGCATCGGCCACGAGCTTGTGTCCCCACCAGTCCTCCTCACCGAGGGGTTGCTCGATCAACAGCAGATCGAACTCATCTAGGCGGGCAAGGTGCTGGGCGTGTTCACGGGTGTAGGCCTGGTTCGCGTCGACCTGAAGGGGCATCGACGGCCAACGTTCCCGCACAGCGGCAACCGGTTCCACATCCCAGCCTGGCTCGATCTTGAGTTTGATGCGGCGATAACCAGCATCGACATAGCTGCCGACTTCCTCGAGAAGTTCGGCAATCGTCTCCGATGTCGGGATACCGACACTGACCCCACACTCGACTTCGCTTCGCACGGCACCGAGGTAATCAGCGAGTGACTGACCCCGGTGCTGCAACCAGATGTCGAGGATCGCGGTGTGCACGGACGCACGAGCGATGTGGTGTCCGCGAATAACGTCGAGAGCAACTCGAAGCGACTCTGGTTCCCATACCTTGCCCAACACGATCGGAGCCAGGTATTCCTCTATGAGGCGCACAGCGCCGGCGGTGTACTCGGAGTTATAGCCCGGCCAACCGAGCGTGACGCATTCACCCCACCCGCGAACACCATCGGAGTCGATTGCTTCGACCAGCATGACGTCTCGCACGTTCTGCGTTCCGAAGCTCGTCCGGAAAGGACGCACCAACGGGATCTCCAGGGAGTGCAAGCGCAAGGCTTCGATCGTCACCGAGCGTTCTCCTTCGCTAGGACGTAGGAACCCTCGCGATTCAACCCGACAACGCTGAGTTGATTGTCGAAGGCGTCGAGGAACTGTTCGCGAACGCGTATCCGCCACTCCAAAGCAGCCGTTGGATCTGCTGCCCGCAGCGCGACGATGTCCTCGGGTGTCTGGATAACGCGGGCCGCGTCGAACAAGGACGGATCAACGGCCGGCAGCGGCTCTCGCGCAGCGTGGATCGCGGTCACGCCATCGAGCGCCCACCACGCGAAGACTCGGTCGGATGGGTCCCCTGCATTGATGGCGTCGTCCATATCTCCGTAGAAGTTCGGGACATACCCGCGCACGTCGGTGCCGAGTTTCTGGACGTTCAATCTGGCGTTTCGTCGAACCAGCGGATCGAAACTCCACACGATGGTGTCGATTCCCTGCGAGAGGGCCCACGCACGCTGGTGCAACTTGATGGCGGTTCCGATGCTGCGGTTGCGGTACTCATCGAGAACGCCGGCCATGTGCGAGTGCAGGTGCGTATGCCAGGCAGCTGGCTCGGTAGGAGGTCCATCGTCGCCTCGATGCCGACCCACGATCGCCAAGGCGGCACCGACCGGGACATCGCCATCGAAGGCGGCAGCCACGTACCCGCCGGAGTGGATCATCGCCCGCAGCAGATTCGACTTCACGTGTGTGGCGCCTGATCCGGGCGGCCAGACCTGGTCGAAGATTCGCACCGCTATCGCCTGGTCATTAGGGTCTTCCAGGGTTTCGATCCGGACGCCGGTCGCCACCTGGGCTCGCTGGGCGTCTCCCCAGGCATCATCGACAACGGTCACGGCTGCACGGTAGCGAGGAGGAGATCATGGACGAACGCGATATCCCCCGTTCCCTCGTCGAATCCGCCCGGACCCTGGTCGAAGTCGAGTCCCCCACCGAGGATCTCGATGCCTGTCATCGCGTGGTCGAAGCAGCGGATGCGCTCGCCGGCCAATGGCTCGTCGACCCTGGGCGGATCGAGGAACACGGTGGCCGTTCGGTCTGGCGCTGGGGGCCACCAAGCCCGCGGATCCTGCTGCTCGGTCATCTGGACACCGTCTGGCCACTTGGCACGCTGCAGCGGATTCCGTTCACCGCCGAGGCGGACCGCATTACCGGCCCCGGCGTCTTCGACATGAAGGCCGGTGTGGTCCAAGGCTGGTCAGCCCTCGCCCGCATCGGCGCGCGATCTGACGGCAACGTTGGGATGCTGCTCACTACCGACGAAGAGACCGGGTCGCTGGCCTCTCGGGATCTCATCGCCGAAGCGATCACCGCGTGCGAGGCGGTCCTGGTGCTCGAACCATCCGCCGATGGTGCGTTGAAGACCCAGCGCAAAGGCACCTCCTGGTACCACCTGACATTCCACGGACGCGCTGCGCACGCGGGGCTGGATCCCGAACGCGGTGTCAATGCTTCGGTCGAAGCCGCGCACTTCATCACCGAAGCCGTCACCTGGTCAGATGCTGTGGCCGGAACCTCCGTCACTCCCACCGTGCTG
>CAZWIW010000005.1:0-58971 GCA_964634545.1 uncultured Rubrivirga sp. | reverse complement strand
ACAGCACCCACAGGTGCTCCTTGACCAGGTGCGAGCGCTCTTCCTTGATGGAGATAGCGCGGGCGCGGAACTCTGGATCGTCAGAGGCGTGGTACTTCTCCATGCACGCCTTCACGGACTCGGCCTCGATGCGGGCCTGGGCGGGGTCGTAGACGCCGCAGGGGAGATCGCAGTGGGCGTACGCCGTGCTGGTGGGGAAAAGGCTGGTGGGGAAGAGGCGGTTGCGGAACAAGCGGTCGAGCATGTCGATTCCCTTCGGGGTTGGCCGTGTCTCGATTACCCGAAGCCTAGTAGCGCCGCCCGACGGCACAACCTGCGAGGAGAGGCCGCGAGGATAGGTCGGTGATCTCACTGGCCACCGTTCGCATCGTGGGGCCCTCGATGGAGCCGCAACTGCGCAACGGTGAGGTGTATCTGGTGGCGCTTCGGGCAGCGGTTAAGGCGGGCGATGTCGTGCTGGTGCAGCACCCCGAACGTCCCGAATTGCTAACCGTCAAAAGAGTCGTGCGCCCGGCCGGCGAGGGCTGGTGGGTCGAAGGGGACAACCCCGAGGAGAGCACCGACAGCCGGCACTTCGGCGCAATACGACAAGAGTCGATCCGGGGGCGGGTCCTGTTTCGGGTGCGACCGCTTCGGCGCTCGTGACCTGGTCGGTAACTCAGTCGTCGTCGATATCGTCGTCGCTGTCGTCATCGAGTCGGGCTAGCCAGGTGGCGAGTCGTTCGACCGGAGTCTCGAACTCCGGGTGCAGATTCACGAACTCCTGCATGCGATCACCGAGCCACTCGAAAGTGACATCCTCCTCGCCGCGACGACGCTGCAATTCCTCGATGCCACGATCGGTGAAGTACACGGACTGCTCCTAAGCGAACGCGCGCTCGACGATCGCCTGCTGCTCGATCACGTGCCGCTGGTGGGTGCCGACTGCCGGTGAGGATGACGGCGGTCGCGCGACCCCTTCGATCGGTCGGTTGATCATGCCGGGGGCATTCATCGCGATGAAACTCCAGGCACCCTGGTTCGCGGGCTCTTCTTGCACCCAACGGATTTCGGCGTTCGGGTATCGCTCCATCACCTCGGGCAGCCGGAACGGAATCGGGTACAGACGCTCGAAGCGCAAGATCGCAGTGTCGTGCAGACCGTGTTCATCTCGGTACGCGGCGAGGTCGTAGTAGACCTTGCCGCTGCACAGCAGCACCTTGGTGATGTTCGCTCCCTCGTGCTCGGGATCGAGCAGGATCGGCTGGAAGGTGCCGGAGGTGAAGTCAGCCTTGGAAGACACCGCGTGCTTGGCGCGTAGCAAGGACTTCGGCGTGAAGATGATCAATGGACGGGTGAGTCGGCTGAAGACCTGCCAGCGCAGTAGATGGAAGTAGGAAGCCGGCGTGCTCGGCATGGCTACGGTCATGTTGTCTTGGGCGCATAACTGCAAGAAGCGCTCGAGGCGCGCGCTCGAGTGATCCGGCCCCTGACCCTCGTGCCCGTGCGGTAGCAGCAGCGTGACGGCCGAGCGCTGCGCCCACTTCTGCTCCCCGGAGGAAATGAACTCATCGGTAATGGTTTGGGCGCCGTTGACGAAATCGCCGAACTGCGCCTCCCACATCACCAGCGCATCGGGCCGGGCGACGGAGTAGCCGTACTCGAAGCCCAGTACCGCGAATTCGCTGAGCAGGGAGTCGTAGACGTAGAGCTTCCCGCCATCTCGGTAGCACGCCTTGAGTGGCTTGTACTGCCAGCCGGTTTCCTTGTCCACGATCACCATGTGGCGGTGGCCGAACGTTCCGCGGCGGGAGTCTTGCCCGGACAACCGGACGGTGCGGCCCTCCATCAATAGTGAGCCGACGGCCATCGCTTCGGCCATGCCCCAATCGATGCTGTCGTCGGCGACCATCTGGGCACGCCGTTGCAGCTGCGGCGCCAAGCGAGGATGAACTTGAAAGCCCTCGGGCAACGTGAGTTGCGAGTCGATGACTGTCTCGATCTGTTCGGTGCTGATCGCGGTGTCCACTTCGGTGAAGGGAGTCTGCGGCGCGAGATCGAGTTGGCCGGTCTCGATGATGTCCTTCGCGCGGGCTGCGAAATCGTCTTCCTCGGACTGCTCACCTGCCGCGCGGGATTCCTGGAACACGCGCTCGAGTTGTTCTTGGAAGTGCTTCAACGCGGTCTCGGCTTCGTCGACCGTGATGTCGCCTCGACCGATCAACGCCTCGGTGTAGTGCTTGCGCACCGAACGCTTGGCATCGATGAGCGAGTACATGCGCGGCTGGGTCAACGAGGGATCGTCTGCCTCGTTGTGTCCACGCCGCCGGTAGCAGACCAGATCAATCACGACGTCCTTGTGGAATGCCTGTCGGAAAGCGAATGCCAACTGCGCGACGCGCACCACGGCCTCGGGGTCGTCTCCGTTCACATGGAAGATCGGTGCTTGCACCATGCGCGCCACATCGGTGCTGTAGACGCTAGACCGGCCGTACTTCGGTGACGTGGTGAAACCGACTTGGTTGTTCACCACCACATGCACGGTGCCGCCGGTGCGATAGCCCTGGAGTTGGGACAGGTTGAGGGTCTCGGCGACCACACCTTGCCCTGCGAAGGCGGCGTCGCCATGGATGAGCACGGGCAGGATGTCGGTGCGTCGTTCCTTCGGCAGTAGGTCCTGCTTGGCGCGCACGATGCCCTCGAGTACTGGGTCAACAGCTTCGAGGTGCGACGGATTCGCGGCGATGTAAACCGAGGTGTACTCGCCCTCGGGGGTGAGGAAGGAGCCGGTGGTCCCCAGGTGGTACTTCACGTCGCCTGAGCCCTGTACCGAATCGTCGCCGTAGTTGCCTTCGAACTCACGGAAGACCTGGCCGTAGGACTTACCGGCGATGTTGGTCAGCACGTTGAGTCGTCCGCGGTGCGGCATACCGATGGCGACTTCCAGGATGTCGTCCTTCGCGGCGTCGGTGAGGATGCCATCCAGGAGTGGGATGAGGGATTCGGCGCCCTCGAGCGAGAAGCGCTTTTGGCCGACGTACTTGGTGTGCAAGAAGGTCTCGAGCGCTTCGGACTCATTGAGCTTGTTCAAGATGCGCAGTTGTTCGTCGCGACTGGGCTTGACGTGCGGGATTTCCACGCGCTCTTGGATCCAGCGGCGTTGCTCGGGATCTTGCATGTGCATGTACTCGATACCCACAGTGCGCGTGTAGGCATCGCGCAATACGCCGAGGATCTCGCGCAACTTCATCAAAGGTCGGCTACCGAAGCCACCGGTGGGGAATTCGCGGTCGAGATCCCACAAGGTCAACCCGTGGCTGAGGACGTCGAGATCGGGATGGGTGCGCTGGGCGTATTCGAGAGGATCGGTGTCGGCCATGAGGTGACCGCGCACCCGGTAGGCGTGGATGATCTCCTGCACCCGAACCGTCTTGTCCAGATCGGTCTCATGGCTAGCGGAGAGATCGTGCGACCAGCGCACCGGTTCGTAAGGAATCCGCAAGGAGCGGAAGATCTCGCCGTAGAAGTCGTCTTCGCCGAGTAGTAGTTGATGGATGCGGCGTAGGAATTCGCCGGACTGCGCGCCCTGGATGATCCGGTGGTCGTAGGTGCTGGTGAGCGTCATGATCTTGGAGACCGCGTTGCGCACGATCGCTTCCTCGGACGCTCCTTGCCAATCGGCCGGGTACTCCATTGCGCCGACGCCGACGATGCACCCCTGACCCTCCATCAAGCGCGGCACCGAATGGTTCGTGCCGATGGTGCCCGGGTTAGTCAGCGAGATGGTGGTGCCCACGAAATCCGAGACCTCGAGCTTTCCTCCCCGAGCGCGGCGAACCACCTCTTCGTAGCTGGCCCAGAACGTCGCGAAGTCCATCGCCTGCGCACCCTTGATGTTGGGCACGAGCAGTTGCCGCGTTCCGTCTTCCTTCGCCATGTCGATGGCCAAGCCGAGGTTGACGTCGTCGTTCTCCAGCACCGCGGGCTTGCCGTCGACTGTGGTGAAGGAGTAGTTCATCGCCGGAATCTCGGCCGCTGCCCGCACCATCGCGAAACCGATGATGTGGGTGAAGGAGACCTTGCCGCCGCGTCCGCGCGCCAGATGGTTGTTGATGACGACCCGGTTATCCCACAGCAACTTCACCGGCACCGAACGCACGCTGGTGGCCGTGGGAACCGAGAGGCTGGCTTCCATGTTCGCGACCACCCGTCCGGGGGCGCCGCGCAAGATCGTCGGTTGCACGCCCTGCGGCTCGGCTTCCGGCTGGTCGGTGCTCGCCGGTGGTGGTGTCGCGCTGGCTGCGGGTGTCTGGGTGGTGGGTGTCTGCGTTGTGGGTGTCTGTGCCGTGGGACCGCTGGGCGCTGGAGTGGTTGAGGCAGCGGCGCTGGCTGCCGGAGCTCCTGCAGGTGCGGCGCCGGAGGCCGGGGCGGCTGCCGGTTTCATTGCCGCGGCAGGGGAGTACTCCGCCGGGGTGTAGTCCTCGAAGAAGTCCCACCAAGCAGGGTCGACGGAATTCTTGTCGCGCAGGAACTGCTCGTAGATCTCGTCGACCAACCACTCGTTCGGGCCGAACCGGCTGGTCACATGGGTGGGGGGCTCACTGGCCACTGCGTGGTCCTCTCGCACGCGAATTCGATGCGAACGCAACAGTAGTCACCCTCGGTGCGGATGCGCGTCGCCGGTCTGGGCAGCAAGGTTCTCCCATGGGATACCTCACCTCGGACACCGTGGCGCTCGTGACCGGTGGCACCCGCGGAATCGGCCTGGAAGTCGCCCGCGGTCTGGGTGAGAAGGGGGCTTCGGTGGTGCTGCTGGGGCGAGATCCGCAGCGCGCCGCGCAGGCGGCCGAGGAACTGCAGGCCGAGGGCATTGACGCAGTGGGCGAGGCGGTCGATGCGACCGATCCAGTGGCGCTGCACGCGCTGCGCGAGCGACTCGGGCCCCTTGGCGGCCCCGATGTCTTGGTGCTTTCGGCGGGAGTGATGGCCGAGAAGATGACCCGCACGTTGCGCACGAGTCCGCACGAGTGGCGACGGGTCATGGCAACCAACCTCGATGCGGCCTTCTATTCGCTAGAGACCTTCGGCCAAGACCTCGCCAAGCGGCGTTCGGGTCGGGTCATCGCGCTATCGGCCTGCCTAGGCCGCTTCTCCGGGCCGGGTACTGCGGGTGGGTTGGCGCCGTACCGCATCAGCAAGGCGGCGCTCAACGCGATGGTGCGCAACTTCGCGGCCGAGATGCAGTGGGGGCAGCGCGGCGTGCTCGTCGATGCGGTGTGTCCTGGCCACTGTCGAACGGACATGGGTGGCCCGGATGCGCCCCGTAGCGCGAAAGAGGGCGCCGAGACCGTCGTGTGGTTGGCCGACCGAGACGATCGGAACCTCGATGGCGATGTTGTTCAAACCGGACTGCTGTGGGAGGACCGCGAGATCGTTCCCTGGTAAGTGGCCAGGCGTGCTAGGCGATGGTTCCGGGCCGGTTGCCTTTCCCGATCAACCTGCCGCCGGCCGATTCCCAGGCACTCATCCCGCCCGCGAGGTTGTAGGCCTCGATTCCCTTCTCACGCAGGATGCGGGTTGCTCCGCGTGACCGCGAGCCGGTCCGGCACGTGACGATCACGGGGCGCCCCTTGGGCAGGCGCTTGGTGGCCTGGGCGCCCACGTTGCGTACCGGTATGTGCACCGCCCCGGGGGCGTGGCCGGCGTTCCACTCGGAGTTGTCCCGGACGTCGAGCAGCGTGGCCCCGGATTTGAGCATTTCCTGTGCCTGTGCGGGCTTGACAGTAGGCAACTTGAATCGATCGAACAGTCCCACGAGGGTTCATCGTAGGGATGCGAGTTGACCGGGGCGTATCCAGTCGTCGTACATTTCGGGTATGCAACTTCCCCGGGGGATCCTTGTGCGCCGCGCTCTCGTGGCTACCGCCGCATCCTTGGCGCTCGTCGCATCGATGACCGTGAGTGGCCAGGCCGCGAACGCCCAAGAGACCATCGATGGCCCCGCGGGTAGCGGAACGTCGCAAAGCACCGCCCTACCGGCAGCCCCCACCCTGCTCGATGCGACCGCGGCCGACGGCTCGATCATCTTGACCTACCGGCCGAGTAAGGCTGCGACCGTCACCGGCGTTCAGGCTTCGCCGGATGGCTACTCGTGGTTCGACTGCCCCGATCTCAGCGGCACCTGCGGGCTTTCGGACTTGACGAACGGCCGTCAATACCGACCGGCTTTGCGCGCGGTGGGACCGGCGGGGGTTTCGAGCCCAGTCGCCGCGCCACCCACGATCCCGGAGTTGGCCCCCGGTGCTGATCCGAACAAGCCGACGCCGCTGCCGCGCCCACGCACCCGCGTCAATGCCAAATTCGAAGCCGCCGGCAACAGCCTCGGCGTCAGCGGTGCTCGGACCAAGCTTGGCGTCGGCACCTTGCCACAGTTGAAGTTCAACCGAGCCATTCCAGACAAGCGAGCCGTCGAACGGCACCTTGTCGTAACTGCGACGAACGACGACGGCCGCACCACCGAAGTGCAAGGTGCGTGGGGTTGGATCAACGATCGCACCGCAATTTTCCGCCCGAAGGACTTTTGGCCGGGTAACTCGACCATCGAAATCACGTCCACACTCGATGACGTCGGTCTCGGGAAGTCCAAGGGTCGATACCTGATCGGCGCCAACAAACTCGAGCAGGTGTTCACCTTCCGCACCGACCGTTCGTTGATCGCGGAGGTCGACGGCGCGAGCAAGCGGATGAAGGTATTCATCGATGGTAAGCGCGTGGAGAACTTCCCGGTTTCGCTGGGCAAACCGGGTTGGGAGACCCGCAACGGGGCAAAGGTGGTCAGCACCGACAAGGAAGAGTTCAAGGTCTACCGGAGCGCGAGCTTGGGTCTGACCGACCCCGATGACTTCTACGAACTCGACGCACCCTGGAACACCCGCTTGACACCCACCGGAGAGTTTCTGCATTCGGCTCCCTGGGCCTACGGTCGCCTCGGTCGTTACAACGGCTCGCACGGGTGCACCAACATGTACGCAAAGGATGCGAAATGGGTGTTCGACAACACCATTCCCGGTGACGTCGTCACTTTCCGCAATACCGGTGGCGACATGATGGAACCGTGGAACGGTCCCGGCGGACTGTGGAACATCCCGTGGAACAAGTGGCTGAAGAAGTCCGCGCTCGGCAACGGCAACCGCAACGTTGACGCCAGCGAAGTCGAAGGTGACATCGATCAGGCTCGACCGGCCAGCGCGTGAACCTCGATAGCGGCAGCGATATCACTCCGGTAGCTCCGGGAACTTTCTCTTGGGATGTGCCCACCGGCTGGCTGCAAGGTCGTGGTGCGTGGGGCGGTCTCGTTGTCGCCGCACAAGTGAAGGCTGCGCAACAGGCGCAGGCTGCTGTCGATCCGAGTCGGCGCGTACGCAATATCGCCGCTCACCTTTTCGGGGCGCTTCCCGAAGGTCCGGCCACCGTGGACGTCGAATGCCTGCGCGAGGGCTCGGCAATGAGCACCTGGCAGGTGCGGCTGCACGGAGGCGACGATCAACTCGCCTCGCAAGCGGTAGTGATCACCGGAACCGACCGTCCAGTGGAAAGTGGGCAGCGTTGGGGAGTGGGTGTCGCGCCGACCCTCCCGCCGTGGAGCGAGGTGGGAACCGTTCCGGTGGAACCACCCTTCGGGCCGCCGTTCGGTGCGCACTTCGCCTTCCGTCCGGTTGACGGCATCCCCGGTAGTGGGGCCTCGCCGCGGTGCCTGGGCTGGATCGGCCCGGCCGAGGGAGAGCAATGGTCGGCTTGGAGCGCTGCGACCATGCTGGGCATCGTCGATGCCTGGTGGCCCGCGACTTACGTGACAGTGGGATCGCTCGCGCAGGTGCGGCCGATGGCCACGGTGTCCTTCAGTGCCCATCTCTTGGTCGATCCGGCCACGGTCGATCCCGCGGAGCCACTGGCATTTGAGTCTTGGGTGGCCGACGCCGAAGCCGGCTTCACGACCGAAACCCGCAGGCTATGGACCAGCGATGGCCGATTGGCCGTCGAGAACCATCAAGCCATCGTCGTCATCAAGTAGGCGCGACTACGTAGCTCGAACTCAGCCCGGAACAGGCATTCGTTCGGCGAGGTCGAGTACCCGCTCGATGTACTGCTCGGTCTCCGGAAAAGGCGGCACTCCTTCGTACTGGCGGACCGCGCCGTGTCCGGCGTTATAGGCAGCAAGGATGTTGTGCAGCGGGGTTCCGGGTACCTCGGCTACCAAAGAGCGGTTTACGCAGTTCAAGGCTGCCGCGGAGTGGATGGCGTCGATGGGATCCCATACATCGCGGGTGCCGTCGCCGTCCGCGTCGATGCCGTACTGCTCCCAGGTGCCGGGCATGAACTGCGCGATGCCTTCGGCCCCTGCGGGGCTCACTGCATCGGGCTGCCAGGCGCTCTCCACCGCGATCTGCGCAGCGAGCACCCGCGAGGGAATCTCCGGGCAGCGCTTCGCTGCCTCGGCGAGCACCGGGCTGTATTCCTGCGGGATGGTTGGCGAACCACCGAACCTGCCGGTATCTCGGGCCTGCTGCCAGCGTTCCCAGTCCACGGAATTCACCAGCCAGACGACCGCGAGGGCGGCGATGGCAACGACAACGATCCCGATGGTCCACGCCGTGGTGGATCGGGAAGCAGGGGAGCGCTCTGGCGAGCGGATCGGGCCCATGGCCCCACCACGGTAACCCGAGACGGGTCCTAACCTGCGCGTACGCTGCCGACTATGTCGTCAGTGCCCACAGGGCCTACTGGGCCCGGTCAGTCCGATGGGCCTACTGAGTCCACCGGGGCAAGCGGGCCAACCGAGCACAACCCATCCGATCAGTCGGGCACCGGCCGTGCGGCTGACCTGTCCCAAACGGCTCTCGAGGGACTGTTCGACAAGGAACTGACGAATGCGTTCGCGGCCCTCGGCTGTTTCAACCTCGCAGTGTTCGGCGCGACCGGAGCCGGCAAGTCGACTTTGGTGAACGCGATCTTCGGACAGGACGTTGCCGACACCGGCGTAGGCCAGTCGGTCACCAAGGGCATCCACTACCACCGCCGCGATGACGGCTTCCTGGGGATCTACGACTCCGAGGGTTTCGAGACGGGTTCGGCAGGGGACCAGATCCTGCAAGGTCTACATGAGGTCGTCACGTCACGTCGGCGCGGCCCGATCGACCAGCAGATCCACGCGGCCTGGTACCTGGTCCGATGGTCCGATCGCCGGTTCGAGGACGCCCAGGCGGCCTTCGTTCGGGGGTTGGCCGACCTTGGCCTGCCCGTCATCATCGTCATCACCCAGGTGCCGACGCGCGATGGTCAGGTGCATCCGCATGCCACCGAACTCGCCGACTACATAACTGGGCTCGACCTGCCGATTCGGGCTGGCGGGCGACCTGTTCTGACTAACGCACTGGGCGATACGTTCACCGATGCGCCCGTCTTCGGGTTGCAAGAACTACTGGACGCTACCTACGACGTAGCTCCGGAAGCAGCCGAGGCCGCGCTGACCGCCGCGCAGCGGCTAGACATGGAGCGCAAAAAAAAAGCCGTGAAGGCCATCATCAACCAGGCCGTCACCGTCGCTTCTGGGATCGGCGCCGTCCCGATCCCCTTCGCTGATGCCGCTTTACTGGTACCGAATCAAGTCACGATGCTCTCCCGCATTTCCGCCGCCTACGGGTTGCCTCCGCGGCGCTCGCGAGCCCTTGCGGTAGCTGGGTCGTTGGTCCTCACCGGTGGGGCGACGATGGCCGGTCGGTACGCGGTGACGAACCTGCTGAAGTTCGTGCCCGGCGGTGTTGTCGCCGGTTCGGCCATCTCGGCCACGGTGGCCGGTTCCTTGACCCGGGCAGTTGGTATCGCCTGGTCGAAGGTGTGTGAATACGCGCTCACCTTGCCGCCTGGGCAACAGGACGCCTTCTGGGGATCCTCGGCCATGGTGGACAAGTTCCGATCCAACCTCACTCGTCGTTGATTATCCGGGCGGCGGCTGCGCTGGACTGTTAGCGTCGTAGCGTGCGCCGGGCGTTGTGGGTTCTGCTCCTGGCCGCTATCGGGGCGGCCGGATGGCTGTGGTGGCGCGGGAAGAACCAGGCCTCGGTGCAGACGATCGTTACCGCGAACCCACCGAGCACGCTCCGGGATCTGGTGGATGCACCCGCGCCGGAACGCGGCGACGCGCAATCGGCGTCCGCGCAGGCGGAGCCTGATTTGCAGTCGGAGCCGCAGCCGGAGTCCGAGCCGCAGGCGCAGCCCGACGGCGAAGCTGCTGCGAAGAAGACGACTGGCACCGCCAAGAAGGCGGCGAAGAAGGCGACGAGCGGGACGAAGAAGACCACCAAGAAGGCCGCCGCAAAGAAAACGACCGCGAAGACGGCTAAGAAGGCAAGCGCGAAAAAGACCGCCGCCAAGAAGACCACGACGAAGAAGACACCCGCGAAAGCAAGCGAAGAGCAGGGAACCGATCCGGGATCGCCAAGCCAGTAGCCCGCACGTACCCTGGAAGGCATGCGTTCACCGGGGAAGTTGCTCACCATGTACGGCGACTACGAGTCGATCCCGACCATGGTGCATGCGTTCAGCGGATTCGTGGATGCCGGCGCTGGGGTGCGGCAGGCGGCCGCGAGCATCAAGGAGTCATGCCAAACGACCGTGGTGGCGTCATTCGACGTGGATGAGCTGCTCGACTATCGGGCACGGCGCCCGCGGATGACCTTCTCCAGCGATCACTTCTCTAGCGTTGACACGCCAGCCATCACAGTCAGTCGCGTTATCGACGATTCCGGACAGGCGTTCTTGTTGCTCGACGGCCCCGAACCGGACTATCAGTGGAACCGCTTTCTGGCTGCTGTCGACCTAGTGGTGGATGCCTTCGAGGTAACCAGCGCTGTCGGGTTGTCGGCTATTCCCTGGCCAGCGCCACACACTCGACCGATCGGAATCACGGTGCACGGCAACGATCCGGAGTTGATCGCCGGACGCAGCGCGGTGCTCGGTGACATCGAGGTACCCGGCCACATGGGGGCTTTGCTGGAGTACCACCTCGGGCAGCGCGGCTTGTCCTCCATCGGGGTCACCGCGCAGGTGCCGCACTACCTCGTGCAGTTCGACTTTCCCCGATGCGCGATGGTGCTGGTCGAAGGACTCACGGACGTCACCGGCTTGTCCCTTTCCGGCGTTGGACTCGAAGAAGGCGCACAGAAGGCCGAGAGTGAGGTCGCCGATCAACTTTCCGGGAACGAGGAGTTCGCTGCGGTGGTCTCGGCGCTCGAAGCCCAATACGACCAGATGAGCGAAGCGCGCAGCGCTCTCACCAAGCCAAGTAGCGCACCCCAGGGTGAAGTACCCAGTGGTGATGAGATCGCCGCTCAGGTGGAGGAGTTCCTCGCTGGGCTCGGAGACGATTCACAGAAAGAAGATAAGTCCGGCGAAGACCCCGGCCGCTGATCAGCTCGTGCAGGTAGTCCCGGCCTGAGGTAGTGCACCGGTCAGCAGATACCGGTCGGTGATGTCGTCGATACACAGGTTGGTGTCGCCGTAGGCGGTGTGGCCGTCTCCTCTGTGGGTGAGCAGCCGACTTGTGGGCAGTTGCTCGGCTAGCGCCTGGGACCAGGCGTACGGGGTAGCTGGATCGAAGGTCGTTCCGATGATCAAGATCGGGGCCGTGGTGGTTGACGACACTGCTGCCGGAGGAGTCGGTGAGTGCCCGAACCACTGCGAACACGGTGCGTTGCCCCATGACATCGCGCGTGCGAGTTCGGGCACTTTCGCATTGCGCGAGAAGTCCCGAGCGGCCACCCGCAGACCCGAACGGTCGGGGGTGGCCGGGTAATCCCAGCAACCGATCGCGTAGAAGGCCGATGCGATGTTGGTGCCGTACTCATTCGGACCTGTCTGATCGTTGGCCAGCTGCGCGAGGAGTTGCAGCGTCGTGCCGTCACCCTGGGCGGCGTCGGTGAGGCCAGTTCGCAGTGTGGGCCACAGGCTCGTGGAGTACATGCTGAAGAACACAGCGGTGATGGCTTCGCCTTGCACCAGTCGTCGGGAGCCGTCGGTGGGCAACGATTTGCGATCGAGTTTGCGCAAGATCGTGTTCAACTCGCGAATCACACCCGAGGGAGTGTCCGCTACGCATCGGACCTTGCGTGCGCAGTCGGCCGCAAAGCGTTGGACGGCGCGCTGGAAGCCTTTCGACTGATCCGCCGACACCTCCATGGCATCTAGTCGCGGATCCACCCCTCCGTCGAGCACCATGCGCCCGACTCGATCGGGAAACTGCTGGGCGTATAGCGCGCCGAGGGAAGTTCCGTAGGAGAAGCCGAACCAGTTCAGGTCCTCATCGCCGACAGCGCTGCGGATGACGTCCATGTCGCGCACGGTGTTGGCGGTACCAACGAAGCGAGCAAGTTGCGGGTCGCGCTCAAGGCATCCTGCTGAAATCTGACCGGCCCGCTGCCACAACGTGCGTCGTTCCTGGCGGTTGTCCGGGGTGGGGTCGGTGCGGTACCAGCGGGTGGTTTGCTTCCCTGTTAAGCATTCGACCGGCGCGGACTGACCCACGCCGCGTGGGTCGAAGCCGACGATGTCGAATGCCTGGCGTATCTCGCGATCGACCACGCTGCCGAGGTACTCGGCGAAGTCGACACCTCCTGCTCCGGGGCCTCCCGGATTCACGACCAGCGAGCCGCGGGCAGTCCCCGTTGCCGGAACCCGCAAGAGAGCCAACTCCAGGGTGCGTGTGGACGGATTGGAGTAGTCCAGCGGCACTTGGACGCTCGCGCATTCCACGTTCGGTCCCCGGCCTTCGCACCGGTCCCACCGCACTTGTTGGGCGTAGAAGTTCGCGAGCGCGGGATTGGACGCGGGGTCCGCTGCTGGCTGGAGCGCTGGCTGGAGCGCTGGCTGGAGTGCCTCGGCATTAGGGGTTGTCGCCGGGGAGGTGAGCAAGCCCGCGGCCAGGGCGCCGGCTGCCAGTAGCGAGAAGGCGCTGCGCGTGAAAGCACGTCCCGAAGAAGGGGTCACCTCATGACGGTACGCCATGTTGGGTGGGGCAGGAGGTGTCGCATTGGGGGTTCCATGGCAGGCTAGAGGATCAACGCGAAGGGATGTGGGCCCGTGGCATGGGGTTCGGTGTCAGGCAGCGCCATTTTCCAGTACCGCGACACCGCGGTGCTCTCGGTGGCTGCGGTGGATGCTCCCCGCGTGGTTTCCTCCGAGGAGATCGACAATCAACTCCTCGGCGCCTACCAGCAAGCGGGCATGCGACCGGGCATGCTCGAGCAGCTCGCTGGCATCACAGAGCGTCGTTGGTGGCCAGAGGATGTCACCTTCGCTGATGCCGCCGCGATGGCCGGTGCCAAGGCGCTCGCCGAAGCCGGAGTCGATCCGGCGGCCGTCGGGCTCCTTATCGACACCTCGGTCTGCCGCGAACGCTTGGAGCCGTCTGCTTCGGTGGATGTGCACCGGCAACTTGGCCTTTCGACCGCGTGCACGAATTTCGATTTGAGTAACGCGTGCTTGGGCTTCATGAGCGGTATGCAACTCGCTGCCACCATGCTGGATGCCGGTCAGATCGACTACGCCCTCATCGTGGACGGTGAGGGCAGTCGGTACACCCAACAGCGAACCATCGAGCGTTTGAACGCCACCAGCCCAACTCGCGATGAGATCTTGGAGAACTTCGCCACCTTCACGTTGGGGTCTGGTGGCGCCGCGATGGTGCTGGGACGGGCCTCTGCCCACCCGGAAGGGCACCGCTTCGTTGGTGGAGTTTCTCGAGCCGCGACCGAGCACAACCTGTTGTGTCTGGGTGACCTCGAGGGCATGCGCACCGACAGCCGTGCGCTGCTGGAGGCGGCGGTGGAACTGGCAGTCGCAACCTGGGCCGATGCGGCCACCACCTTCGACTGGTCCGATCTCGACCTCTACGTCATCCATCAGGTTTCGAAGGTGCACACCGAGGCGATTACGCAGGCTTTGCACATCGACCCTGCCCGGGTCCCGCAGACCTTCCCCACCCGCGGGAACATCGGACCGGCCTCTGTTCCATTTACGTTGGCTATGTCCGCTGAGGGTTTGGTGCCAGGTAATCGCGTGGCTGCAATGGGAATCGGATCCGGACTCAACTCCGCGGTCATCGAAATCGAGTGGTGAGCGCTCCAGCGCGAACGCCCCCGGCCCTTCCCGGCATATCGCCGGACTGGTCGCGCATCGTCTTCATCGACGACACCGATACCGACTCCACCATCGGAGTGCACGTCCTTGATGCGGGGCCTGCCGATGCCGAGCTCACGCTTGTGTGCGTTCACGGCAACCCAACCTGGTCGTACCTGTGGCGCGAGGTGATCGCCCAAGCGCCGGCCGATGTGCGTGTCGTCGCTATCGATCAGGTAGGCATGGGATTCTCCGCACGCACGGGTCGAATGCGGCGACTCGGCAGGCGCATCGATGACCTTCAGGCCATCGTCGGTGCACTGGACATCGGTGGTCAGATCGCGTTGCTGGCTCACGATTGGGGCGGCCCAGTTGCACTCGGATGGGCGAGCACCTACGCGGCACCCGAAGGTCGCCTCGCCGCGATCGCGCTGACGAACACGGCGGTCCACCAGCCGCATGACAGTGCAGCACCACGCTTGATCTCGCTAGCCCGAGCTGGCGCCCTGCGAGAAGGCGTTTGCGTGCGCACCACCACGTTCCTGCGCGGGACCACCGCTATCTCCTCTGTCGATCGATCGACGGCCCGAGCGTTCCGTGCGCCTTATGGAACCGCGGAGCTACGTCGTCCTATCGGGGATTTCGTCGCTGACATTCCGTTGGAAGACGATCACCCGTCGATGCCGACTCTGCGGCGAGTGGCCGCAGGTTTGCCAGAACTCGTGCAGATCCCCACGTTGTTGGTGTGGGGGTTGCGCGATCCGGTCTTCTCCGTGCGCTACCTCGATGATCTGCGGCGGCGGATGCCGCACGCGCAGGTTCAGCAGTTCGCCGATGCCGGTCACCTGGTACTCGAAGATCGCCCCGACGCGATCGCCGACATCTGGGCGTGGATCGGTGAATGCGCTTCTCGTGAGCCTGCTTCTCGTAAGCCCGTGTCCGTCGGCGATCGGGCGAATGTGGATCCGAACGCTGGGACTGCGCCCCGTCATCCGGGAAGCCGGATGCGCGATCTGGCCGTCAGTTCGCAGCCAGCCATCACGACCCGCAGTTCGACCCGGTGGCGCAGTGTTTCGTGGTCGCTGCTCGATGATCGGGTGCGTCGCCTGGCAAGCGGCTTCAGGCAGCAGGGCGTTGCTCCAGGTGATCGTGTGGCCGTCTTGGTGCCACCGAGTGCGGATTTGCTTGCTGTTGTGTACGGCTTGTGGCATCTCGGCGCCACGGTGGTTGTGATCGACGCTGCCCACAAACCTCCGGCCATGGTCCGCGCGCTACGTGGCGCTCGCTTGGACCATGTGGTGGCGATTCGTCGCGCGATGCCGATCGTTGTCGCGGTCGGGATGCGGGAGCGGGTGATGTGGGCCGACCGACTTGTTGATCTGCTGGGAGATGGAGCGGACACTTCGGTGGCCGAACCGGACCCTGATACCGATGCCGTGATCGTGTTCACCTCCGGTGCCACCGGTGCAGCCAAGCCAGTGGCTTATTCATGGGCGCGGTTGGCGGCAACGGCCGAAGTGTTGCGTGAGGCCTATGAATTCACCTCCTCCGACGTACTCGTCGCAGCGTTTGCCCCATGGTCGGTGATGGGACCGCTCGTCGGTTTGCCGTCGGTAATTCCGCAGATGGATGCGTCGCGGCCGGGGACACTCTCGGCGCAGGCCCTCGGCAACGCAGTCGAGCACGCTGGAGGCACGGTCATGTGGGCATCACCCGCGGCCGTGCGGTCGGTTTTGGCGAGTGCACCTGCAGGCACTGTGGAGCGCGAGGAACTGCGGTCTCGCACGCGGACACTGCGCCTGCTACTCATCGCTGGTGCGCCGGTCTCCCAAGCACTGGTGGGTGAGGTTCTGGAGTGCTGGCCGGATGTGGATGTGCGGACGCCCTACGGCATGACCGAAGTCCTTCCCGCGACCGACGTACGCGCCGCGGAGATTGTGGCCGCTGATGCGAGCGGCGGAGTCCTCGTCGGTCGGCCACTTCCGGGTGTGCATGTCGCGATCGCGGAGTTGGACGAAGCAGGCGTTCCCAGCGAGGAATTGCGCAGCGATGCCGGTGTCCTGGGGGAGGTGGCGTTGCGGGCCCGGCACGGCAAGTCGCGCTACGACGCCCGCGCGTTCACCGAACAGCAGGCCAGTCGCAACCGGGGGTGGCATCGAACTGGGGACATCGGTCGGCTGGATGCCGAAGGTCGCCTGCGTATCGAGGGTCGCTTGGCGCATGTCATCACGACGGCGCAGGGACCGCTCGGACCTGTTTCGATCGAACAACTCGTGGAGGCCGAACTAGCCGGCGAGGGCTTCCAAGCCGCGGCCGTGGGAATCGGTCCGACCGGTGTGCAGGTGATCGCAGTGGTGCTCGCCCCGGCTACGGGGAAGGCTCGAAGCCGCAAGCGGGGAAAGATTCGATTGGCGTCGGCGGATCTCACCGATCGGGTCCGAACAGTCATGCCGATGACAGCAGCCGTGCTCTGGCGTGACGCGATGCCGGTTGACATCCGACACGGGGCGAAAGTGAACCGCGCGCAATTGGCGAGCGAGGCCGAACATTTGTTGGCAGGTCGGCAGTGACGAAGCGAGTGCTCGTGACCGGTGGCCGTGGTCTGCTCGGCAATGCCGTGATCGACGATGTCCGCGCTCGGGGATGGCACGTCACAGCCTTGCAGCGGTCGGCGTCGGGCAGAGCTGACGACGCGCACGGCGCGGATAAGACGCAGGTGCGTGATCATCTCGGCGATGTCACCGATCCGCGGACCGTTGACGAAGCCATGGATGGTTGTACCGCGGTGATCCATCTCGCTGCGCGGGTCGGTATCGACGGCACGTGGCGGGACTTCGAATCGGTGAACGTTGAAGGAACGCGAGTCGTCTTGAGCGCGGCCCAACGGCACGGCGTTCGCGCCTTCGTGCAGGTGTCATCACCCTCGGTGGCGCACGCTGGTCACCCACTTGTCGGAGCGGCGGCCGAACCCGCGGATCCCACGTCGGCGCGCGGACACTACTCGCGATCCAAGGCGATGGCCGAACTACTGGTGCTAGGTCAAGACGACGTTCCTGCCGTGGCCATCCGACCGCACCTGGTGTGGGGGCCCGGTGATACCCAGCTGGTCGGGCGAATCGTGTCCCGGGCGCGGGCCGGTCGCCTTTTCATGATCGATGGCGGCACGGCCTTAATCGACACGACATATATCGACAATGCGGGGGCGGCGATCGGTGCCGCCTTGGAACGGATGTACGCATTCGATGGGCTAGGGCGTGAACTATGTGGTCGATCGCTCGTGGTGAGCAACGGCGAGCCGCGTCCGGTCCGCGACATTCTGACCGCCATCGTTCGTGCGGCGGGCCTGGACATGACCCCGCGGTCGGTTCCGTTCGGTCCCGCCTACGCGGCCGGCGGTGCGGCCGAGGCCGTGCTTGCCCGCCGCGGGGTAGAGCCACCGGTCACCCGCTTCCTGGTGGAGCAATTGGCGACTGCGCATTGGTTCGACCAACGGCAGACACGGCGGCTGCTCGATTGGCGTCCCGAAATCGGACTCGACGAGGGCATGCAGCGTCTGGCTCGGTGGTACGCGGGGCGTTAGATCGCGCTCCCCGGCGTGGCAACCTCAACGCTTCATGAGGTCGCGGTACAAAAGAGCAAGGCCCCTCGAAGTATGAGTTCGAGGGGCCTTGCCATGGAACGCTCGATCGATCCGCCCGGTTGCCCGGGGCCATCCGCGGTGTGTGCAGTCCGCGGCGCTCGTCGGGTGTTGCCACCCGACCGGTCCTTCGTGGCATTCCTCGATCCGTACCTTGCCGCCACCCCCGCCAGCACTCGGGGATTCCCGGGTCGAACCCGGTAGGCCGCTGGTCTTCGAACCGACCCGCACCTTGCGGTGCGTTGGGTTGAATACAACAGGCTTTGGCAAGCGGACACAAGGTGTTTGGGCAAAATTTTTTCGTCAATGTAGACACGTTGGATGCATTGTTTCCCGTTGGTCACACGTTTAACTTTCGTTCGTACAGATCGGCGGTGGGGAACGCCGATTCGACCCCGATAACCTCCGCACGTGGTTGCAGACGGACGCGGTTTCGGCTTCGAGATCACCGCGCGGATGGGAGATGAGGACGGGATCGGTCGCGCCGGGATCATCCGCACACCACATGGCCCCATCCAAACGCCGGCGTTCATCCCGGTGGGGACGAAGGCCACCGTGAAGACCGTGCTCCCGGAAACGATGGCCGAGCTCGGGGCGCAAGCCTTACTGGCCAACGCCTACCACCTGTACCTGCAGCCCGGAGCGGACATCGTCGAGACGGCCGGCGGCTTGGCCGCGTTCATGAACTGGTCCGGGCCCACTTTCACCGACAGTGGTGGCTTCCAGGTGCTGTCCTTGGGTGCCGGTTTCAAGAAGGTGCTCGCTATGGATACCGACGGGCGGAGCGTCGACGATGTCGTGGCCGAGGGCAAGGACCGGTTGGCGCTCGTCGACGACGACGGCGTCACCTTCACCTCGCACTTGGATGGCTCCCAGCACCGCTTCACCGCCGAAGTGTCGATGCGCGTCCAGCATGAACTCGGCGCCGACATCATCTTCGCTTTCGATGAGTGCACCACCTTGATGAACTCCGTGGAGTATCAACAATTGGCGATGGATCGCACCCTCGCGTGGGCTGATAGGTGTATCGCCGAACATCAGCGACTCACGATCGAACGGGCCGATCGGCCCTACCAAGCGCTCTTCGGGGTGGTTCAGGGGGCGCAATACGAGGATCTGCGACGGCAGGCTGCCCGCGACATCGGTGCTTTGGACTTCGACGGGTTCGGGATCGGGGGAGCGATCGAGAAAGAGAACATGGCTGCGATCGTGCGATGGGTGAGCGAAGAGTTGCCGGAGGGCAAGCCTCGACATCTGCTCGGTATCGGTGAACCACGGGACTTCTTCACTGCCATCGAGTCCGGCGCTGACACATTCGATTGTGTGTCTCCAGCGCGGGTGGCCCGTAACGCAGCGTTGTACACCTTCGAGGGTCGATTCAATGTGAACACCAGCGCGAATCGGCGCAATTTCTCCCCGATCGACGACGAATGCACCTGCTACACCTGCCGCAATTACACCCGCGCCTACTTGCACCACGCGTTCAAGGCGAAGGAGTCGATCGCCGCTACCTTGTCGACGATCCACAACGAGCACTTCATCGTCTCGCTCGTCGATCGCATTCGGATGTCGATCGAGGCGGGGGAGTACGTCGCCTTCCGCGACGAATTCCTCGCGCGCTATCCGAGTTAAGCGGTCAGTGCGACGTCGTAGCTGGGTTCGCGCTTCTTGACGAACGCGATAACTCGATAGGTCACGGGAAGCAAGATCACTTCGACGGCGGTCTTGTAGGTGAAGCCGACGATCACATAAGTGAGGAAGTCGCCGCCGGTAATGACCCCGTAGAACGCGATGGTGCAAAAGACCAGGGTGTCGGCGAACTCGCCGACCACCGTGGAGCCAAGGAGGCGGGCCCACAGCTTTCGTTCCTGGGTACGTCGCTTGATCCAAACGAGCACGTAGGCGTTGAGCATTTGGCCCACCAAGAACCCGAGGATGCTGGCCAGCACAATGCGAGGTACGAAACCCAGGACCGCCTCGAAGGCCGCTTGGTTCTCCCACGCCTCGGCGGGCGGAGAGATTTGAACCAAGAAGAAGGTGAACGCGGCCAGCGCGGACATCGCGAAGGCGAGCACGATGGCCCTGCGGGCCGCCTTCCACCCGTAGACCTCGGCCAGAACGTCGCCAACGATGTACACCAGGGGGAAGAGGAAAGCGCCACCGTCGGTGATGAACGGTCCGAACTCGATCAATTTGACCGCACCGATGTTCGAGATAAGCAACAGGGCAACGAAGACGGCGACGATCCCCGGATACAAACTCCTGGGGACCTGCGCGAATCGGGGTTGCGGAGAATCCATGCGCCCCCGGCAGGATTCGAACCTGCGGCCTTCGGTACCGGAAACCGGCGCTCTATCCCCTGAGCTACGGGGGCCGAGGGGAGCGACAGGCTATCAGCGCGCGCGTGCGCAATGATGTTCCGGTGTCTGAGCGCGTGAAGGAAGCGATCGCGTTCGGACAGGCCGTGATGCTCCGGTATTCATCGGTCGGCGGCAGCATCGTTGCCGGGGGACTTTCGTTCTATGTCTTCTTCGCGCTAGCCCCGACAGCCCTGGCGATAGGCGCGCTCGCCGGTGCGTTCCTGACGCAAAAGCAGGTGCAAACGGCCGTCCAGGAGATCTTCGACCGCAGCCCGGAGACATTGAAGTCCTTAGAGCCGACGACGAAGGCCCTAGTGGAGTTGGCCGACCGTGGTACGTCGAGCGCCTTCACCATCACCACCATCGTGTCCTTCTTCGTGGCCGTCTACGTTGCCTCGCGAGTTGTCTACGGCCTGCGGGCCACGCTGACCCGGATATTCGGAGCTCCTGATCGGGTGCACGGCGTAGTTGATCGTGGGTTCTCCGCGTTCGTGGCCCTCGGCGGGATGGTCACCGTCGTCGCTTTGCTGCTGGTTCTGCAGTTGCTGCCGCGAATCCTCGATGAGCTGGGCTTGTCGGACGTCTTGCGGCTGGTCGGAGTCCGGGTCGTCAATTGGACCGTGTTGTCGCTGGTGGCCTTCGTGATCTGCGGTCTGGTCCTGAAGTTCCTGCCGGACACCCCCACTCGGTTGAAGGTCCGCTCCTGGGGGGTGCTGTTCGCCACGTTGTGGATGCTCGGTTCCAGCGCCGTCTTCGGTCTGTATACCTCGCTGTCGAACACCGTGGGTGCCGCGATCGTCGCCTTCGGCACCCCGATCGTCCTGATGCTGTGGTTCTACCTGGTCTTCATGGGCATCCTCATCGGCGGTGCTATCGAGGCCCAGATCCACGGCGCCAAGGCACCACCGCGACCGGCACCGATCCAATGGCCCCACTGGGCGAAGGCGGCGGCAGCCAAGGTGGGCGTTCACGGGATCGCAGCCCCGAAGGTGCCGGACTCGACCGGGTGAGGGCTCAAGGCTCAGGAAGAGAACCAGCGCGGCGGGCCGGCGATCAGCGCCGCTGCAAATGCGCCGAAAGTTGCGCCTACGCCCGCGGAAAACGAGCCCACGAACGGCATCATGAGTCCGCCGAACCACCCGGCGACACCAAGCACCGCTCCCGAACCCACGGCGAAGGCCAGACGTCCCCCGACGCCACCACCGGAGGAATCATCCTGCTTCGCGGGGGGCCTTGATACCGATGACCGCTCCGGGGTGCGCTGCCCACCGGCTGCGGGGTTGTTCATCGCGTTGACTTCGCGCAGGAGACGTTCGATGTCGTCGTCGGCCATGTTTTCCAGTGTGCCTCAGGATCGGCCGGAACACGAATGAGGGCCCCACCCGAAGGTGGGACCCTCATCGAAGTTCGTCGTTACTTTCGTCAGCACTGACGCGGACGTCAGTTCAGGACATACGAACCTTGTCCGCTTGCGGACCCTTCGGTCCTTGGACGATGTCGAACTCGACGAGCTGGTTCTCCTCTAGGGAGCGGTAGCCGTCGGCCTCGATCGCCGAGTAGTGGACGAATACGTCCGGTCCTCCGTCGGCCTGGGCGATGAAGCCGTAGCCCTTCTCGGAGTTGAACCACTTCACGGTTCCTTGAGCCATATTGCACATTCTCCTTGCACGAAGTTTCGCGCCGGACACCGCGCCCGGAGCGGGCTAGCCGTTCAAACCTTCGTCCGGAATCTGTGCTCTTGCTCAGAAACTGCTGCGTCGCCTGGCTGGCGCCGCTTCATGAACGGTGGTGCTGATACGTACTTGCCTACCGTGAGCATAACCACACACCCCGTCGCTACGCTCGCGCGGTGACCATCGAGCAATTGCGGACCGCCGTTGCCCAGTCGTTAGCCCGAGTGCTCGAGGGCAGTGCGGTCGAGCCGATCGCTACGGAAGATGTGGTCATCGAGCGGCCCAAGTCCCGTGAACACGGGGATTATGCGACCAACGTCGCTCTGGTGATGGCAAAGAAGGTCGGGCGCAACCCGCGCGAATTGGCCGGCGAACTCGCCGAACTCTTGAAAGACGCCGAGGGAATCGAATCGGTGGAGGTGGCCGGCCCGGGTTTCGTCAACGTGACCTTGGAAGCCGCTGCCCAAGGCGAGGTTGCCCGCACCGTGGTCACTGCCGGGGATTCTTACGGCCACACCGAAACCCTCGGCGGGCGCAGCGTCAACGTCGAGTTCATCTCCGCCAACCCGACCGGGCCGCTACACCTGGGGCATACCCGCTGGGCGGCCGTGGGAGATGCGATTGCCCGGGTGCTCGCCGCTGCTGGTGCGAGCGTGGCGCGTGAGTTCTACATCAACGACCGCGGCGTGCAGATGGATAAGTTCGGTGCCTCGGTCATGGCCGCCGCGCACGGCCAGCCCGTCCCCGAAGACGGCTACCACGGCGGATACATCACCGACCTGGCCGCGGCGATCATCGCGGAGGATCCCGACATCCTCGATCAGCCCGAAGGCGATCAACTCATCGCTTTCCGCGAAGCGGCCTATGCCAAGCAGCTGCGTCAACAGCAGCAGGTGCTCGAGTTGTTCCGCACCCGCTTCGATGTTTGGTACTCCGAGCGGGAACTGCACGATTCCGGTGCGGTGGAGCGCGGGCTGCAGCGGCTGCGCGAGCAGGGACACGTTTTCAAGGAGGGCGGCGCAGTCTGGTTGCGCACTACCGATTTCGGCGACGACAAGGACCGCGTTCTCATCAAGGCCGACGGTGAGTACACCTACTTTGCGTCCGACACCGCGTACTACGTAGACAAGCGCGCCCGCGGCTTCGACATCAACATTTACCTGCTCGGCGCGGACCACCACGGCTATGTGAACCGGCTGCGCGCGGTCTCGGCGTGCGCCGGCGATGACATGGACGCCAACATCGAGGTGCTGATCGGCCAACTGGTGAAGATCACCCGTGGGGGAGAAGAGGTCAAACTCTCCAAGCGCGCGGGGAACATCGTGACCCTCGAGGACCTCGTCGAGGAAGTGGGTGTCGACGCCGCGCGCTACACACTGATTCGCTACCCGGTCGACTCACCGCTCACGCTCGACCTGGAGACCATCACCCGGCAGACCAACGACAACCCGGTCTTCTATGTGCAATATGCGCACGCGCGCATCTCCTCGGTGCTGCGCAACGCCGCCGAGTTGGGCATCGACTGGCGCAACTTGCCGTTCGAACCCGGGTTACTCGCGCACGAGCGAGAAGACGACCTGCTGGGCACCCTCGCGGAATTCCCGCGCGTAGTGGCCAGCGCCGCCGAACTTCGTGAACCGCACCGGGTGGCCCGCTACTTGGAGGAACTCGCCACCGTGTACCACCGCTTCTACGACGTCTGCAAAGTGTTGCCGCGCGCTGATGAGGAACTCTCGGATCTGCACGTGGCCCGGCTGTGGCTGTGCGCCGCATCACGCCAGGTGCTCGCCAATGGTCTGGACCTCCTGGGAGTGAGTGCGCCCGAGCGCATGTAGTGGTGAGCCGATCGGGCATCGCTGCCCTAGCCTTGCTCTGTGCGCGCCCACCCCGCAGGACCCCGCCATGCCGATATCTCGGTCGATGGTGCGCTGCCGGCTGCGGTGAGCGTGGAAGCGATGCGCGAACTGCCCGCGCACGTGTGGCCGCAAGGCGCGCAGCGCGGCTCGGATGGGCAGATGCTGATCGGGGATGTGGACGTCCGCGAACTTGCAGGTGATTACGGCACGCCGCTGTTCGTCATGGATGAGGCGGACGTCCGATCTCGGGCGCGGGCCTTTTGGTCGGCCTACTCCCAAGCGGGGGCCGATCGCGTCTACTACGCCGCCAAGGCGTTCTTGAGCACCGCCGTGGCTACCTGGGTTACCGAGGAGGGCCTCGGAATCGACGTGGCCAGCGGCGGGGAGCTCGCCGTGGCGATGCGCGCCGGTGTGCCCGGCGAATCCTTGTTGATGCACGGCAACAACAAGTCGATGGAAGAACTCACCACCGCCGTGGAGTACGGGGTGGGTCGCATCGTGTTGGACTCCTTCGAGGAGATCGCCCGGTGTGCGCAAGCCGCCGCGGCTGCTGGCCGAGTGCAGCCGGTCATGGTCCGCGCCACGGTGGGCGTGGAAGCACACACCCACGAATTCATCGCGACCGCGCACGAGGACCAGAAGTTCGGACTTTCTGCCGCGGGGGGCGCGGTCGAGGAGGCCGTGCGGCGCATCGCGAAGTTGCCGAGCTTGACCTTGGTGGGGCTGCACTCGCACATCGGTTCGCAGATCTTCGACGCTTCGGGGTTCGAAGTGGCCGCCGCCCGCGTGGTGGCTTTGGCCGAGCGGATCTACGACGAACAAGGCATCGAGATCGAAGAACTCAACCTCGGTGGCGGCATGGGCATCGCCTACCTGGACTCCGACGATCCGCTCGATGTGCAGGACATGGCTGCGCAGATCGGCGACATCGTTGCCAAAGAATGCGCCGAATACGGCATCACCACCCCGCGGTTGGCATTCGAACCCGGCCGAGCGATCGTCGGGCCGGCGGGCGTCACCCTCTACGAGGTCGGCACGGTGAAGCCGGTACAACTCGACCACGGTCAGGTGCGCACGTACGTGTCCGTCGACGGCGGCATGAGCGACAACATCCGTACGGCGCTGTACGGCGCGGAGTACACCGTCACGTTGGCGTCGCGGGTGTCCGAGGTCGAGCCCATCTTGTGTCGGGTTGTCGGCAAGCATTGCGAATCCGGTGACATCGTCGTACGCGATGCCTGGTTGCCCGGTGATCTCGCACCGGGGGATCTCCTTGCGGTCGCGGCCACCGGCGCCTACTGCCGATCGATGGCCTCGAACTACAACTACCTGCCCCGGCCGGGGGTAGTGGCGGTGCGCGAGGGTGAAGCCCGAGCAATCGTGCGCCGGGAGAGCATCGAGGACCTCCTCGGTCTCGACGTAGGCACCTGAAAGGCTGTGCCCTGTCCACGGTCGAGTGATCGTGGCGTCAACGTGAAGGAGAGAGCATGCCCGCGCGCGACGAGGTGACCATTGCCATCCTCGGCGGCGGGACGGTCGGTACCTCGATCGTGCAGTTGCTCGAGGAGAACGCCGCCGATCTGCGCGAGCGAGTGGGCGCCCCGCTTCGGCTGCTGGGGGTCGCGGTGCGCGATGCCGCCAAGCCGCGCCCGGGAATTCCCTCTGACGTGATCACCGACGACGCCCTCACTTTGGCGCGCTCGGGTGCGGATGTCGTCGTCGAAGTGATGGGTGGGATCGACACCGCACGCGAATGCATCCTGGCGGCGATGGAAGCCGGCTCGAGTGTGGTCACCGCGAACAAGGCACTGCTCGCTGAAGATGGCGCCGCGTTGTACGACGCCGCCCGCCGTCACGGGGTTGACCTGTACTTCGAGGCTTCGGTGGCCGGCGCTATCCCGTTGCTGCGTCCGCTGCGCGAATCGCTGGCCGGCGATCGGGTGCGCAAGGTCATGGGCATCGTCAATGGGACGACCAATTTCATGCTCACCAAGATGGACGAGGAAGGCGTCGAGTACGACGCCGTCTTCGCCGAAGCAGACGCCCTCGGTTATCTCGAGGCCGATCCATCCTTGGATGTGGATGGGCACGACGCCGCCGCCAAGGCTGCGATTCTCGCCGAACTTGCTTTCCACACCCGAGTGACGATCGACGATGTCTTCGTTGAAGGCATCGCCAATGTCACCGCTGATGACATGGCCGCGGCGCGCGAGATGGGTTTCGTCATCAAACTGCTGGCCATCGCCGAAGTCGTGGAAGCCAGCGCAGACGGCGAGGCTGGCGTGATCGTTCGGGTGCATCCAGCGATGGTGCCCAAGACCCACCCACTGGCCGCAGTTCGCGAATCCTTCAACGCGGTTTTCATCGAAGCGCAGGCCGCAGGAGAAATGATGTTCTACGGGCGCGGTGCTGGTGGCCACCCAACAGCCAGTGCCGTACTCGGCGATGTCGTCGCGGCGGCACGCAACCGCCTCAGTGGGGGACTCGGGCCGGGGGAGAGCACGTACTCCGGGCTGCCGGTTCTTCCCGTGGGTCGCGCGCGCACGGAGTACTACGTCAACTTGGATGTAGCTGACCGTTCCGGGGTGCTCGCCAGCATCGCGTCGGCGTTTGCCGATGAGGGCGTCAGCATCCAGGTGGTTCACCAGGAAGGACACGGTGAAGACGCCGGGCTGATCGTGCGCACCCATGCAGCGACCGATGCGGCATTGCAAGCCACCGTCGATCGGCTCCGCGGCTTGGATTCGGTGCGTACTGTTGTGGGCGTGATGCGCGTGGAAGGTGAGGAATGACCACGATGGTCGGTGCCCATCAGTGGCGTGGTGTCATCGAGGAGTACCGAGAGCGTCTCCCGGTAAGCGATGCGACCCCGGTCGTTTCGCTGCGCGAAGGCGGCACACCGCTGGTCTATGCCTGCAACGTCAGTGAGTTGCTCGGGTGCGAGGTGTGGTTGAAGTTCGAAGGCGCCAACCCCACCGGTTCTTTCAAGGACCGCGGCATGACTTTGGCGATCAGCAAGGCCGCAGAAGACGGAGCCCGTGCGGTGATCTGCGCCTCGACTGGGAACACCTCGGCGAGCGCCTCGGCCTACGCGGTGAAGGCCGGCATGATCTCAGCGGTCCTCGTCCCTCAGGGCAAGATCGCGATGGGCAAACTGGCGCAGGCGATCGTGCATGGGGCCACGCTGTTGCAGGTTGACGGAAACTTCGATGATTGCTTGACCGTCGCGCGGGAATTGGCGGATGAGTACCCGGTCGCGCTGGTGAACAGCGTCAACCCGGTGCGTATCGAGGGTCAAAAGACGGCGAGTTTCGAGATCGTAGACATGCTTGGCCGGGTGCCCGACATCCACGCCATGCCCGTGGGAAACGCAGGGAATATCACTGCGTATTGGCGCGGCTACACCGAATATCGTCGTGATGGAATCGTGGACGCACTCCCGCGCCTGTGGGGTTTCCAAGCCGCCGGTGCGGCGCCCTTGGTCTCCGGGACCCCCGTTCGCTCACCGGAAACCATCGCTACCGCAATCCGGATCGGGAACCCCGCGTCGTGGGACGCCGCTATCGCAGCACGTGATGAATCCGGTGGGCTGATCGATGCGGTCACCGACGAGGAGATCCTCGCCGCCTACCGGTTCCTGGCGGCCAAGGAGGGCTTGTTCTGTGAGCCGTCGAGCGCCGCTGGAGTGGCGGGACTGATCAAGTTGAAGCAAGCCGGTCGGTTGGATCCCGGGCAGATGATCGTCGCGACATTGACCGGCAACGGCTTGAAGGATCCGCAGTGGGCACTCGAGGGTGCTCCGGAACCCGTGGTCGTTCCCGTCGATGTCCACTCAGCGGCGCGGGCACTCGGGTTGGTGTGATGGCCACCCCGCGGGTGCGCAGCGGACCGGTACGCGTTCTGGTTCCGGCGAGCAGTGCGAACCTAGGTCCGGGTTTCGATTCGCTCGGATTAGCCCTCGCCGTGTACGACGAACTTATTGCCATGGCGACCGACGACGAAGGTGTCCTGGTGGAGGTGGCCGGAGAGGGGGCCGAGAACCTTCCTCGTGATGAGGAGCATCTGGTCGTCCAAGCCATGAATATCGCTTTCGAGCAGATGGGTGTGCGGCCCACCGGATTCGTCCTGCGCTGCCGTAATGCGATTCCCCAAGGTCGTGGCCTGGGCTCGTCGGCCGCCGCGATCGTCGGCGGGATGGTGCTGGCGCGGGCGATGGTCGAGGAAGCCCCGTTCAGCGATGCACAGTTGTTGCAAGCGGCTACGTCGATGGAATCCCACCCGGACAATCTGGCTGCGGCGCTGCACGGAGGTTTCACTGTTGCCTGGCTCAGTGAAGACCAGGGTCCCGGAGCGGTGCGATTGGCTCCCCATCCCGATGTGCACGCGGTACTCGCGCTGCCAGAAGGCGCGGTGCCGACGAAACAAGCGCGAGCCGTGCTTCCGGAGTCGGTGCCATACGCCGATGCGAGTCACAATCTCGCCCGTTCGGCATTGCTCGTGCACGCGTTGACCAACGACCCCACCTTGTTGTGGGAGGCGACCTCGGATCGACTCCATCAGCAGGCACGGGTGGGCGTGTACCCCGATGCCGTGACCCTTACCGATGCGTTGCGTAAGGAAGGTATTCCGGCGGCGATCTCCGGCGCCGGCCCCGCGGTGATCGTCCTGACGGCGGATCTTGCCGACGTCGAGCAAGTGGCGGCGATCGCCGATCGGTTGAATTCATGGACTGTCCGTGCGATCCCGATCAGCGCGCAGGGAGCCGCGGAGCGACCCATAGAGGTATAGCCCGCAGCGACGGTGGTACCTTGTAAGGGCCTCGTTGGTACCTCGCCTATCGCGAAGGACCAGCAGATGACTCCAGTACCGGAGAATCCATCGGGCGAGCACCGGATCACCTTCCCCGATCCCAGCGCTTGCGAGGCAGCCCAGAAGCAGACGCAACGTCCACGGGCTCACGCACACTCCCGCGCTTACCCGCGGGGGTCCGTCAATCGAAGGACACCATGACCGAAACAACCACCTCGCGTGCTGCCGAGCGCGGCAACGGCCTTGCTTCCATGCTGCTGCCGGAGTTGAAGCAACTCGCCCAGCAGCTGGGCATCACCGGATCCAGCGGGATGCGCAAGCAGGATCTGATTGCTGCCATCAGCGAGCGCCAGAAGCAAGGCGGCGCTCCGCGCCGCGCTTCCCGGCCCGCGGGCGGCGCCGAATCGGGCGACGCAGACTCCAAGGCGGCAACGAAGAAGGCGCCCGCTGCAACACAGGCGGCTGATTCCAAGGCCGGCAACGGCAGCGAATCCGCGAAAGACAGCGGCGGCGAGCGAGGGGACCGGGATAACCGAAGCGACCGCGGCGACCGGAACGACAGGAACGACCGCGGCGACCGGAACGACAGGAACGACCGGAACGACCGCGGCAACCGCGACAACCGGGAGAACCGGGACAACCGCGACGACGGTGGTCGTCGCCGCCGACGCGGCCGCGATCGCTTCCGGGACCGCAAGGACCGTAAGGGCGGCGGCTACAGCGAGGCCGAGCCGGTCGTCACCGAAGACGACGTGCTCGCGCCGGTCGCCGGCATCATCGACGTCCTCGACAACTACGCCTTCGTGCGCACCAGCGGATATCTACCCGGCCCGAACGATGTCTACGTCTCGCTGTCCCTGGTGCGCAAGTACGGCTTGCGCAAGGGCGATGCCATCACCGGGCAGGTTCGTCAACCTCGCGATGGCGAACGCCGCGAGAAGTTCAACCCACTGGTGAGCGTCGAGACGATCAATGGCGGTGACATCGAGGCTGCCAAGGAACGGCCCGAGTTCTCCAAGCTCACGCCCCTCTACCCACAAGATCGCCTACGGCTGGAGACAACCCCGGCCAATTTGGTGACTCGGGTTATCGACCTGGTGGCTCCGATTGGTAAGGGGCAGCGCGGCTTGATCGTCTCGCCGCCCAAGGCCGGCAAGACCATGGTGCTGCAAGCCATCGCCAACGCCATCACCGAGAACAACCCCGAATGTCACCTGATGGTGGTGCTGGTCGACGAACGACCAGAGGAAGTCACCGACATGCAACGGTCGGTCAAGGGCGAGGTCATCGCCTCGACCTTCGACAAGCCGGCCGAAGACCACACGATCATCGCCGAGTTGTCGATCGAGCGCGCTAAGCGTTTGGTGGAACTCGGCCATGACGTCGTCGTCCTTCTGGACTCGATGACTCGACTTGGTCGTGCGTACAACCTCGCCGCTCCGGCGTCTGGACGCATCCTGTCCGGTGGTGTGGACTCCACCGCCTTGTACCCGCCGAAACGCTTCTTCGGTGCTGCTCGCAACATCGAGAACGGCGGATCGCTGACGATCCTTGCAACGGCCCTGGTGGAAACCGGGTCTCGGATGGACGAGGTGATCTTCGAAGAGTTCAAGGGCACCGGCAACATGGAGCTCAAGCTCGATCGCCGACTGGCCGACAAGCGGATCTTCCCGGCGGTGGACGTCGATGCCTCCGGCACCCGCAAGGAAGAACTGCTCATGTCTCCCGACGAACTCAAGATCGTGTGGAAGTTGCGTCGAGTGCTGCATGCGCTCGACCAACAGCAGTCGATCGAGTTGCTGCTCAGCAAACTGCGGGAAAACGACAACAACTACGACTTCCTGCTCCAGGTGCAAAAGACAACACCGTCGGTGCAGGGGTCCAGCGACGAGGACTAAGCGCCTCCGTGGCATACTTACGCGGCTCCGGTTCACGGCGGGCAGCAGATGGGACGCTGCTCGATCCGACCCGGACAATGACGACAAGGACGTGAATCATGAAAGCCGGCATCCACCCCGACTACGTGGAAACGACGGTGACCTGCACCTGCGGCAGCACCTTCACCACGCGAAGCACCGCTAAGAACGGCGTGATCCACGCGGATGTTTGCTCGCAGTGTCATCCGTTCTATACTGGAAAGCAGAAGATCCTGGACACCGGTGGCCGGGTAGCGAAGTTCGAAACCCGCTACGGCAAGGACTCCGGTACAGGTTCCAAGTAGCACGACTTCCGGGCGCCGGCCCGGGATCGGCCGCGTGTCTCCCCCGTCGCGCGGTCGGTCCCCGACCGGCGCCCGATCTTTTTCAGCTACCTCGTGAAGTAGGCCGCCGCCGGCGAACTGGTGGCGCGTATCTTGAGGTACACACGGCGGTGAAGGGAGGGCGGAGATGTTCGAGAACTGCGAGGATCTCGCCCGCGAGTTCACCGAAGTGGAGCGCAGCCTGGCCGATCCGGCGGTGCATGCCGATCAAGCCAAAGCGCGAACGCTCGGGCGTCGGTACGCACAGCTGAGGCCGGTGGTTGCTGCCTACCGCGAGTGGAGCAGCCTGCACGAGGACCACGTCGCTGCGGTGGAATTGGCCGATATGGGCGATGCCGCGTTCGCGGACGAAGCGGTCGCCTTGGCGCAGAAGGAAGCGTTGGCCGCCGAGCGGCTACGAACACTGCTGGTGCCGCGCGATCCGCTCGACGACAAGGACGTCATCGTCGAAGTGAAGGCGGGCGAAGGCGGCGAGGAGTCGGCGCTATTCGCGGGGGACCTCTTGCGCATGTATCTGCGCTATGCCGAGCGCCGCGGTTGGTCAACCGAAGTGATCGATGCCGTCGAATCCGATCTCGGCGGCTACAAGGACGTCTCGCTAGCGGTGAAAGCCAAGGGGGTGCCCGAGCCGGGAGAGGCGCCCTACGCCCGATTGAAGTACGAAGGCGGCGTTCACCGGGTGCAACGCGTGCCGGTCACCGAATCGCAGGGTCGTATCCACACCTCGGCTGCGGGGGTGTTGGTGCTACCCGAGGCCGAGGATGTCGATGTCACGATCGACCCGAATGACCTGCGCATCGATGTCTACCGATCCTCCGGCCCCGGTGGCCAGAGCGTGAACACGACCGACTCCGCTGTCCGGATCACCCACCTGCCCACGGGCGTCGTCGTTTCTTGTCAAAACGAGAAGAGCCAACTGCAAAATCGCGAACAGGCCCTGCGCATCCTGCGCGCACGGTTGTTGGCGATCGCCGAGGAACAGGCAGCCCAAGAGGCATCCGATGTCCGCCGCAGTCAAGTGCGAACCGTCGACCGTAGTGAGCGCATTCGCACGTACAACTTCCCGGAGAATCGGATCAGCGATCACCGGGTCGGCTTCAAGGCGCACAACCTCGACCAGGTCCTCGACGGCGATCTCGACGCGATCGTCGATGCCTGTTCGAGCGCCGATCGCGAAGCGCAGATGAGCGCACCCGTCGAGTCCGCGGGCTGAACGTATGCCCGATGGCTTCTTCGATGCGTTGGGACAAGAAGAGCCCACCGAAGGCGGTCGGGTTTCCGCCCGCGATCTGCTCTACGACGCCGAACGACGACTCACCAGCGCAGGTGTTCCCTCGCCGCAAGCGGACGCGGCGATCTTGCTTGCCTGGGTGCTCGAGGTTCCCCGCGGACGGCTGTTCTTGCACGACGCCCCGACCGGGCGCCAGCGGGTGGCGTTCGAGAAGGCCGTGGCCAAGCGGCTGAATCGAGTCCCACTCCAACACATCACCGGTCGAGCGCCCTTCCGCCGCATCGAGGTGGCGGTCGGTCCGGGGGTGTTCATCCCACGCCCGGAAACCGAACTCATCACCGAAGCCGGCGTCCGGCCCTTGCGCGAGGGCCCCGGTCAACTTGCAGTCGACCTGTGTGCCGGAAGTGGTGCGGCCGGACTGTCGCTGGCACTCGAAGCACCCGGCACCGAGGTGTACCTGGTCGAACTCGACGACACAGCCGTGGAGTGGACGCGGCGAAACGTCGAGGAGTTCTCCGAAGCGATCGCGGCTGCCGGCTCGCGAGTTGAAATCGTGCATGCCGATGCCGGGGATGTCGCGGAAGTTGGCGGGCCACTTGCCGCCCTGGTTGGTCGCGTGGACGTTGTCGTCGCCAATCCGCCCTACATCCCCGATTCGATGGTCCCCCGCGAGGTCGAGGTGCGCGAACACGATCCCTACCTCGCGCTCTACGGCGGCCCCGACGGTCTCGATGTCGTACGACGCATCGCCCGCACCGCCGCGCTACTCCTGCGGCCCGGCGGGCTGCTCGCGATGGAGCACGCCGATACCCAGGGTCCGGACGCGCCCGATGGTGGCGTGGTCGGGGTGCTGCGTGGGCTTCGCCTGGATGAATCGATGGCCACGCTCGTCCCCGGTCTGCCGGGATCGCCGGCGTTCGGTCAGGTGGCCGACCGGTTGGATCTGGCGGGTCTGCCGCGTTTCACCCTCGCCACCAGGACCGATCCGTGAACGCCACGACGATCTGGGAGTGCGGGGACTCCCCAGCGACAAGCGATGTCGAGCGCGACCAGGTGGTGGTGCAGGCGGTTTCCATCATGCGCGCCGGGGGACTGGTGGTGTTGCCCACCGAGAACTGCTACGTCGTGGCCACCGACGCCTTCTCGCTCCGCGGCACGGGACTCCTCCGGCGGGCCAAGGTGCAGGCCACCGGCACGCCACTGGGTCTACTCGTGGGTTCGGCGCAGACCGTCTCCGGCGTGGCAGCAAGAGTGCCGGAGCGGGCGCGGGAATTGATGGACGCTTTTTGGCCCGGAATGTTGACCATCTTGCTGCCGGCTCAACCCACCTTGGCTTGGGACCACCCCACCGGAGCACCGGTCGCAGTGCGGATGCCACTGCACCCGCTGACGTTGGCTATTTGCGCGGCACTCGGCCCCATGGCCGCGAGCGCCGCCACGATCGTGGGCGGGCAGGCTCCCGTCACCGCCGAGCAAGCAGTGGCTTCGCTGGTGGACGATGTCGACGCCGTCTGCGATGTCGGTCCGGTGGGCAACGCGCCATGGTCCGAGAGCGAACAGGCGCAATTGGCCAGCACCGTGGTCGACCTCGCCACCTACCCGGCCTCGGTGGTTCGGGAAGGAGCCATCGCGACCACGCGAGTGGAAGCCGTGCTGCGACCCGAACGTGGGGATACAGTGGCGCCGTCAGGGCAATCGACCGACTAAGGGCACTCGGTCTCGACACTCAGGAGTACCACCGTGAGCGGACACGACCAAGACACCTTCTGGGGCCCGGACTTCGGGGCGCTGCAAAGCGAGGACCCCGAAATCGCCGCCATCATCTTGAGCGAACTCGACCGGTTACGCGGCGGTCTGCAGTTGATCGCCAGCGAGAACCTCACCTCACCGGCCGTCCTGGCTGCACTCGGTTCGACCCTGAGCAACAAGTACGCCGAGGGGTACCCGCGTCGTCGTTATTACGGCGGCTGCGCCGAAGTCGATACAGCTGAGGAGATCGGTATCGCGCGTGCGAAGGAACTCTTCGGCGCCGAGCACGCCAACTTGCAGCCGCACAGCGGGGCCAGCGCCAATATCGCTGCGTACGGTGCCTTCACCATGCCCGGGGATACCGTGTTGGCGATGAGCTTGCCGCACGGTGGCCATCTGACTCACGGCTCCCCGGTGAACTTCTCCGGCAAGTGGTTCAACGTCGTCTCCTATGGCGTCCGCGAAGACACCGAGACGATCGACTACGACCAAGTCCGCGACCTCGCGCGGGAGCATCGCCCGAAGATGATCATCGCCGGCGCCACTGCCTACCCACGACTCATCGACTTTGCGGTATTCCGCGAAATCGCCGACGAAGTAGGGGCCATCTTGATGGTGGACGCAGCGCACTTCATCGGTCTGGTGGCAGGCAAGGCGATTCCCAGCCCGGTGCCCTACGCCGACGTCGTCACCTTCACCACGCATAAGGTCCTGCGCGGTCCTCGTGGCGGCATGATGCTCAGCAAGGCCGAACACGCCAAAGCCATCGACAAGGCCGTGTTCCCGATGATGCAAGGCGGCCCGCTGATGCACGCTGTTGCTGCCAAGGCGGTTGCCCTCAAAGAGGCAGCGACCCCGGATTACCAGCACTACGCGGCCCAGGTGATCCGCAACGCCCAGGCGCTGTGCGAAGGGCTCTCCGAGCACGGCATGCGACCCACCAGCGGCGGCACCGATACCCACCTCGCGCTGATCGACCTGCAACCGCTCGGCGTTACCGGCGTGGAAGCCGAGGAACGCTGCGATGCTTCCAACATCACGCTGAACAAGAACGCGATTCCCTACGATCCACAGCCGCCGTCGGTGGGATCGGGCATCCGAGTCGGCACCCCCTCGGTCACGACCCAGGGCATGGCCGAAACCGACATGCGTGAGATCGCCGACCTCATTCACCGCGCGGTCACCGACGCGGATGGATCGGCATCAGCCGACGTCGCCGCCCAGGTCGCGAAGTTGGTTGCTCGCCACCCGGCGTACCCGCGCGAGGGCGGCCAGGCCGGCCGAGCGCACTAGGCGCAAGGCGCGTGCGGGAATACATCCTGTGCCTGGTGGCTGCTGCGGCGGTCACCTACCTGCTGACCCCGCTGGCCCGCGAACTTGCGCTCAAGTGGAAGGTCGTCGCAGCGGTTCGTGACCGTGATGTGCACGATGCCCCCACCCCCTTGCTGGGCGGATTGGCGATGGTCGGGGGCTTGCTTGCCGGGCTGATCATGGCCAGCAAGTTGCCGATGATGAGCGCGGTCTTCGAGGGTGGTTCGACACCCATCGCCCTGTTGTCTGGGGTTGCCATCATCGTGGCGCTGGGGATCGTCGACGACAAATGGGGCCTTGACGCTCCAACCAAGTTGGCGGGCCAGGTGCTGGCGGCGGGAGTCATGGCATTCCAAGGCATCGCGATCATCTGGCTGCCGATCGGCGGCACCTTCGTTCTCGATCCGCTTACCAGCGTGCTGTTCACCGTGCTCATCGTCTTGATCAGTATCAATGCGATCAACTTCGTCGACGGTCTCGACGGTTTGGCGGCGGGCATCGTCCTCGTTGCCGCGGGTGCCTTCTTCGGTTACGCGTACCTACTCAGCGTGGAAGCGGGATTGGATCGAGCGACCCTCGCCACCCTGGTCAGCGTGCTCTTGGTCGGCATCACCGCCGGCTTCCTGCCGCACAACTTCGCCCCCGCCCGCATTTTCATGGGCGACACCGGGTCCATGCTGCTTGGCCTGCTACTGGCTGCCGCCACCATCACGCTCTCCGGCCAGATGGATCCCAGTGCCCTCAGCACGGGGGCGATCTTGCCGACATTGCTGCCGATCCTGCTGCCGATCGCCGTGATGGCCATTCCGCTCATCGATCTACTGCTCGCGGTGGTGCGTCGCACTCGGGCCGGAAGAAACCCGTTCGCACCGGACAAACAGCATCTGCACCATCGACTCCTCGAGATGGGTCATTCGCACCGTCGAGCCGTCGCGCTCATGTACGCCTGGACCGGACTGGTGGCCGGTGCTGCCGTGGCCGTGGCTTTCGTGCCTTGGCCCTACGCGCTCGGCGGATTCGGCCTAGGTCTCGCGCTACTCATCTGGCTGGTCCGGCGGCCCACGGATCAGCCCGCCGCCGACACCGGGAACGTGACGCCGCTGCGCGATAGCCTCAGTGGGTGACTTCCTCCTACGACGGCCCATTGCCGGGTGTTCGCATCCCGATGTCCGCGGTGCTGAAATGGGGCACCGTTGGGTCCCTCATTGCGATGGTCCTCGCCGCCGGTGTGGGGTGGCTCGTCGACGGGTCGGCCGGGCTGTGGGGCGGGGTCCTCGGGATCGCCATTCCCGTCGTCTTTTACTCCATCACGGTGGTCGTTGCACTGGTCACCCTGCGGGTTCGTCCGGAGGTGTTCGGGGCCGCGATCCTTGGCTCGTGGGTGGTGAAGATCGCCGTACTCATCGGGGTTCTTGCTGCTTTGAGCAACGCCGACTTCTATTCCCGCGGAGCGTTCTTCGTGGCATTCGTGGTGGGCACAGTGGGTTACCTGGTGGCTGAGGCGCTGATTGTGGTCAAGACCCGAGTGCCGTTCATCGAGCCGCGCGAATCCACCTCCTGACGAAGGTTGCCAAGATCACCTTCGAGCGCAGTACTTCGGCGCGCGGGGCCTTATCGCCGTGTGCTAGTTTCACCCGCGGTGAACAGCCAGCGACCGCTTCAATCCGGAGCACCCGTCAAGGGCCGGGGTGATGAGTTCGTTTGGTCAATGGTCGGCACCCTGGTCGCTGGGCCCCTCGTCTGGGGACTCATCGGAATGGGCGTCGACCACTTGTTCGGCATCACCCGGATCTTCCTCCCGATCGGTGTCGCACTCGGGTTCATCACTTCCCTGCTTGTCGTGTATGTCCGTTATGGTCGCAACGCGTGACCACCGAAGTTAAGACTGTGGGAGTACAGCCTTGCTGACCGCGCTCATGCCGATGGCGACGGACGACGACGGTGGCTTCAAAGCGCCGACCGTCGGGGAGTTCTTTCCCGGCGAACTGATTTTCGTAGGCACCCCCTTCGCGATGACCCGCATCAACCTCATGGGTCTCTTGATGGCCGGCGTGGTGAGCATCTTCTTCGTGATGGCCTTCGCGAAGCCGAAGCTCGTGCCAAGCGGCGTGCAGAACCTCGGTGAGATGGCCGTGGACCTGGTGCAAAAGAACGTGATCGATGAGGCGCTGGGGGAGAAGGGCAAGAAATACGCCCCCTACTTGATATCCATGTTCTGGTTGCTGTTCGCCTTCAACATCACGGGCATCTTGCCGACGATGCACCTAGCGATCTCCAGCGTCATCGCTATCCCACTGATGTTCGCGGTGATCGCGTGGTTGGTGTTCAACATCCAGGGCGTGCGAGCCCTCGGTTTCTGGCACTACATGAAGGCCAATCTCTTTCCCCCAGGCATTCCGTGGCCCATCTACTTCCTTGTGACGCCGATCGAGTTCGTCTCCACCTTCATATTGCGCCCGCTCACGCTCACCATTCGTTTGCTCGCCAACATGATGGCGGGCCACTTGTTGCTGGTGCTGTTCTTCAGCGCCACCAGCGCCCTGCTCTTGGCCGACGGTTTCGTCAAGATCTTCGCGATTCCCTCCTTCCTCATGGGTTTCGCGTTCACCTTGTTCGAGATCCTGATCGCCGTGCTGCAGGCCTACATCTTCACGCTACTGACCGCTGTCTACATTGACAGCGCAACGAGCGAGGAGCATTAACCCCCAAGAACTCGAGTAACCGTCTCGAGCACCGAAATGAAAGGAATGACCGTGGAGTTGCTCGCAGAAATCTCCGGTAACGTCAACGCCATCGGATACGGCCTCGCGGCCATCGGTCCAGGCATCGGCATCGGCATCCTGGTCGGCAAGGCCCTCGAGGGCATCGCCCGCCAGCCCGAGGCGACCAGCATCTTGCGTACGAACATGTTCCTGGGCATCGCATTCACCGAGGCCCTGGCACTCATCGGCTTGGTTGCCGGCTTCCTGTTCGTCTAGGAACCCCGGTTTTCACGCCACGTCATTCCATGAAGATGCCTAAAGCGAAGGTCTAGGTGACATGAAGGTACTTGCTGCGGGGGGAGAGGCCCCCGAGGGCGCTGGGATCTTGTTCCCGGCGAGCTACGACCTCATCTGGGGTGGGTTGTCGTTCGTCATCGTGCTGGTGCTGTTCTGGAAGTTCGTCTTGCCTCGCATGAAGCAGGTCATGGACGAGCGCGCCGACCTCATCGAAGGCGGTATCGCCCGAGCAGAGGAGATGCAGGCCCAGGCACAAGCCGACCTGGAGTCCTACCGCCAGGCATTGGCCGAGGCCCGCGAGGAGGCTGCGGAGATCCGCACCCAAGCCCAGGCCGACCGTCGGGCGATCGTCGACGAAGCACGGGCGGAAGCCGCTGCGGCGGCTACCGCGGTCACCGAAGCAGCGGAGGCGGCGATCGAACGGGATCGAGCCCAGGTCGTGGGTCAACTCACCGCCCAGGTGGGCACACTGGCTGTCGACCTCGCGAGCAAGGTCGTCGGGCAGAGTCTGGCGGACGACGCCCGGGTGCGTCAGACCGTCGAGGACTTCGTCGCCGAACTCGAATCGATGGCGAATGCGCAGGGCAGCCGCTGATGTTGTCCGCAAGCCGTGCTTCGCTGGCCCAGGTCGAGGACCTGTTGGTGCAGCGGCGATCCGATCCCGCCTTCGCGGGGCTCGCTGCCGATCTGTACTCGGCATGCGATCTCCTCGGCCGGGAGAAGTCGCTGCGCGAAGCACTCTCGGACTCCGGGCGAAGCGAACGCACGCGCACTGAGATCGTGGCCTCACTGTTGGCCGACCGAGTGGGCGCGCTTGCTGCGGAGGTGCTGCAAGCCACCGTCCGGATGAGGTGGTCCGACGCTGATGACCTCGTCTCCGGAATGCGCATCCTGGGTGACCAAGCTGCCTTCTTGACCGCGGCGGACAACGGCACACTCGAGGCGACCGAAGACGAGATCTTCCGCATCGGGCGAGCGGTGGCCGGATCTGCGACCTTGCAGTCCGCGCTGACCGATCCAGCGATTGCCGCATCGGCCAAAGCGGGCATCGTCACCGACCTCCTCGCCGGCCGCGTGACCGACACCACCTCCCAGGTGGTCGGGTTCACGTTGAGTCACCTGCACGGTCGGCGTATCGATCAGGCGATCGACGAACTCGTCGATCTCGCCGCGGCGCAGCGGCAACGCATGGTGGCCGTGGTGCGCGTTGCTCGGCCGCTCGATGCGGACCTTTCCGAAAGGATGACCGCCGCGTTGCGTTCGTTGACCGGGCGCACCATCACCTTGAACGTCGTCGTTGATCCTTCCGTCCTCGGTGGCGCGCATGTCACCGTCGGTGGAGAGGTGATCGACGGAACTGTCGCCACCCGGTTGACCGAAGCCGCACGAGCGATCGCCGACTAACCGCATTGCCACAACCAGGACCACAACCGAACCGACCCCACCCGCAACAGCGGGCCGAGAAAGAGAGCAGGACACCATGACGGAGCTGACGATCCGGCCGGAGGAGATCCGGGATGCGATCGAGCGGAACGTCGCGGCGTACTCGCCGTCAACCGCCCGAGAAGAAGTTGGCCGCGTGACCGAGATCGGCGACGGCATCGCCCGCGTCGAGGGTTTGCATTCCGCGATGACCAACGAACTGCTGGAGTTCGAAGGCGGCCTGCTCGGCGTGGCCTTGAACCTCGACGTCCGGGAGATCGGTGTCGTGCTCCTCGGGGATGGTTCGCACATCGAGGAAGGCCAGCCAGTCCGCCGAACCGGTGAGGTCCTCTCCGTGCCCGTCGGTGATGCCTTCCTCGGTCGAGTGGTCGATCCGCTGGGTAACCCGATCGATGGTCTCGGTGCCGTCGAGTCCGAGACCCGCCGCGCCCTGGAGGTACAGGCACCAACCGTCGTCCAGCGCCAGCCGGTGAAGGAGCCCATGCTCACCGGTATCAAGGCCATCGACGCCATGACCGCGATCGGCCGCGGTCAGCGACAGTTGATCATCGGTGACCGCCAGACCGGCAAGACGGCGGTGTGCCTGGACACCATCTTGAACCAGCGGGAAGCATGGAAGTCCGGCGATCCCAACAAGCAGGTGCGCTGCATCTACGTCGCTATCGGCCAGAAGGGCTCGACCATCGCTTCGGTGAAGGGCGCGCTCGAGGAGTACGGCGCGATGGAGTACACCACCATCGTCGCTGCACCCGCGTCGGATCCGGCCGGCTTCAAGTACCTCGCTCCGTACACCGGCTCGGCCATCGGCCAGCACTGGATGTACGGCGGTAAGCACGTGTTGATCGTGTTCGACGATCTCTCCAAGCAGGCCGAGGCCTACCGCGCCGTCTCGCTGTTGCTTCGCCGGCCCCCGGGTCGTGAGGCCTACCCGGGCGACGTCTTCTACTTGCACAGCCGCCTGCTAGAACGCTGTGCGAAGCTCTCCGATGAGATGGGTGCCGGTTCGATGACCGGTCTGCCGATCATCGAGACGAAGGCGAACGACGTCTCGGCCTTCATCCCCACCAACGTCATCTCCATCACCGACGGTCAGTGCTTCTTGGAATCTGACCTGTTCAACTCCGGTGTCCGTCCGGCTATCAACGTCGGTATCTCCGTCTCCCGTGTGGGTGGTTCTGCTCAGCCGAAGGCGATGAAGAAGGTCGCGGGACAGTTGCGCTTGAACCTGGCGCAGTTCCGCGAACTCGAGGCATTCGCCGCTTTCGGTTCGGATCTCGACGCTGCATCCAAGGCCCAGCTCGAGCGTGGTTCGCGACTAGTCGAACTGCTCAAGCAGGCGCAGTACCAGCCGCAGGCGATGGAGCGTGAGGTCGTTTCCGTATGGTCGGGTACCACTGGCCGTCTCGACGATGTCCCGGTGGAAGACATCCGTCGGTTCGATGCGGAGTTCCTTGACTTCTGCGAGCGCACCAAGCCGGAGATCTTCGATGCGATCCGCTCCACCTCCGATTTGTCCGATGACACCGTGAGTGTCCTCGAAGGGGCGATCGCTGAGTTCAAGAAGCAATTCACCACCTCATCGGGAGAACTGCTCGTGAATGACGAGCCGGTCGAAGCCCTCGAGGATGAGGAGATCGATCCAACCCAGATCAAGCGGTCGGTGCGGGGCTGATCCATGGGTGCGCAGCTGAGGGTCTTCCGGAGACGGATCCGTTCCGTCCAGGCGACCAAGAAGATCACCAAGGCGATGGAGTTGATCGCGTCCTCGCGGATCGTCAAAGCGCAACAGCGTCTTGACGCCTCGATGCCGTACCTGACTCAACTTGTCGACGCGGTATCTGCGGCTGCCTCCCATGCCACGGATGTCTCTGCGCATCCGCTGACTGCTCGCGCCGAGAAGCAAGAGCGTGCGGCGATCCTGCTGATCACCGCCGACCGCGGACTAGCCGGCGCCTACTCCACGAACGCGATCAAGGAAGGTGAGGCGCTCACCCGGAACTTGAACGAGAAGGGCATGAGGGTCACGCCCTACGTCGTCGGTCGTAAGGGTGTGTCCTACTACCGCTTCCGCGGTCGTGAAATGGGCGGTGAGTACACCGGATTCACCGATCAGCCCACCTACGCCGATGCCAAACGGATCGGGGAGGACCTGCTGGCGGCGTTCCACGGCGACGAAAACGGTGAAGGTGGTGTCGACGAGATCCACGTCGTCTCCACGCACTTCGTCAACATGGGTACTCAGGAAACTCGGGTTCGGCGCATCCTGCCCCTCGAAGTGGTCGATGAAGTGGTCGACACCACCGAAGAGGGCAACCCGTTCCCGCTGTATGAGTTCGAACCCAGTCCCGAGGCCGTACTCGATGCCCTGCTCCCGCGCTACATCGAGCAGATGGTGTATTTGTCGCTGCTCACCTCGGCGGCATCGGAGCACGCTGCGCGCCGGCGCGCGATGAAGTCCGCAACCGACAACGCCGAGGAACTCATCCGATCCTTGACCCGCCAAGCCAACCAGGCCCGCCAGGCCGAGATCACCCAGGAAATCAGCGAGATCGTCGGCGGGGCCGACGCCCTCTCGGCATAAGACGTAACCCCAACGAAGCAAGCTCACGCAGAAGGAAGAGGAACGACAATGACACAGGCAACTGAGACCACAACCGGCGTCGGGCGCGTTGCCCGAGTAACCGGCCCCGTGGTCGACGTGGAGTTCCCCGTCGAGGCGATGCCCGAGTTGTACAACGCACTCACCGTCGACGTCTCCTTCGATCAAGGTGACGAGGGTGGTGGCGCGCAAACCCTGACTCTCGAAGTAGCGCAGCACATCGGCGACAACATGGTTCGCGCGATTTCCATGCAGCCGACCGACGGCCTGGTTCGTGGGGCACCTGTTCACGACAGCGGGAATGCCATCACCGTGCCTGTCGGCGATGTCACCAAGGGTCACGTGTGGAACACCCTCGGGGTGCCCTTGGATGTCGAGGCGTCGTCGTTGGATATCCAAGAGCGTTGGAGCATCCACCGCCAGGCCCCGGCCTTCGATCAACTCGAGTCCAAGACCGAGGTCTTCACCACCGGCATCAAGGTCATCGATCTCCTCACGCCGTACGTCAAGGGCGGCAAGATCGGCCTGTTCGGTGGCGCGGGCGTGGGCAAGACCGTTCTGATTCAGGAGATGATCTACCGCGTCGCGGAGAACTTCGGTGGCGTGTCGGTGTTCGCCGGAGTGGGCGAGCGCACCCGCGAAGGAAACGACCTTTTCTTGGAGATGACCGAGTCCGGCGTCATCGAGAAGACCGCGCTGGTGTTCGGTCAGATGGACGAGCCGCCGGGCACCCGCCTTCGCGTGGCCCTCGCGGCACTGACGATGGCCGAGTACTTCCGCGACGTGCAAAAGCAGGACGTGCTGTTGTTCATCGACAACATCTTCCGCTTCACCCAGGCCGGCTCCGAGGTCTCCACGCTGCTCGGCCGGATGCCCTCCGCGGTGGGTTACCAGCCGACCTTGGCCGATGAGATGGGCCAGCTCCAAGAGCGCATCACCTCCACGCGTGGTCACTCCATCACTTCGCTGCAGGCGATCTACGTTCCCGCCGACGACCTCACCGACCCCGCGCCGGCGACCACCTTCGCCCACTTGGACGCCACCACGGTGTTGTCCCGGCCGATCTCCGAACTCGGCATCTACCCGGCTGTGGATCCGCTGGACTCCACCTCGCGAATCCTGGATCCGCGCTACATCGGTGACGAGCACTACGCGGTGGCTGCTCGTGTCAAGGAGATCCTGCAGCGCTACAAGGATCTGCAGGACATCATCGCCATCCTCGGTATCGACGAACTGTCCGAAGAAGACAAGATCATCGTCGGCCGGGCTCGTCGCATCCAGCGGTTCTTGTCGCAGAACATGTTCGTTGCCGAGGCCTTCACCGGCCAGCCGGGCTCGTTCGTTCCGATCGAAGAGACGATCGCCTCGTTCCGGAAACTGGCAGAGGGCGAGTACGACCACCTGCCCGAGCAGGCCTTCTTCATGTGCGGCGGCATCGAGGATGTCGAGCGCAAGGCCGCCGAGTTGGAGAAGAAGTAGCGGTGGCGGAGTCAGGAATCCTGGAGGTTGCGGTCGTCTCTGCGGAGCGCCTGCTGTGGCAGGGCGAGGCGAAGTCGGTCGTGGCCAAGACCCCCGAGGGGGAGATCGGGATCCTGCCCGGCCATGAGCCGGTGCTGTCGCTGCTGGTGGAAAGCCCGCTGCGTATCGAGGAGCCCGATGGTTCCAAGATGCTCGTCGCGGTTCACGGTGGCTTCTTCTCGGTGGATTCCAACAAGGTGAACGTCATCGCCGAGATCGCCGAACTCGCCGAGGACATCGATCTGGAGCGGGCGAAGGCGGCTTTGGCCAAGGCACAGCAGGTGGCTGCCGATGATCAAGACGGCTCCGCCCTCAAGCGGGCCGAGACGCGGATCACCGTCGCCGGCGCCGCCAAGACGCTCTCCTAACCCCCTCCGAACCCCCTCTGACCGTTTCCCCCGGATTCCGGGGGATTCGCTTCGCTTCCCCCGGAATCGCCCCCGCTGACGTCGTTTCCCCCGGAATCCGGGGGAAACGCCTGGTCGGAGGGCTATGCCTGCGTAGCGGGGAGGCGAACCTCGACCCGCAGGCCGCCTAGGTCGGATTCCCCGGCGGTAGCCGTGCCCCCCAGTGCTTCGGCCGACTCGCTGACCAGGGCAAGTCCCAGGCCACTGCCCCCCGGCACGGATCCACTGCCGCGCACGAACCGTTGAAAGACCCGCGAACGGTCTTCGGGGCTGAGCCCTGGTCCGTCGTCATCCACTTGCAGCACGATCCACTTAGCATCGCGGCGGACTCGCGCAATGATCCTGTGTCCGGCGTAGGCAATCGCGTTCCCGAGAAGTTCGTCGATTACCCGCTCGAGAACTCCGGATGGCGCTTCGATGCCCAGCGCCGATCCATCTCCAGGTGCATCAATCTGCAACTCAAGTCCGCGATCCTCGGCCGTGCGCATCGCTGCATCGACGCGAGCGGCCACTACGGGAACGACTTCAATCACGAGCAGATCGCCGCTGCCGCTGTCGCTTCGAGCAAGCGCAAGGATCTGATCGATGCGGCGGGTGAGTCTGTCTACCTCGTTCACTGCCGCTTCGGCTTCGACTACGACCTCCGGATCCGAGGCGGTCTCCTCGATTGCTTCCAAGCGCAGCCGGACACCGGTCAGCGGCGTGCGAAGGTGATGCGAGGCGTCGGCGGCCACCCGTTGGGTGCGCGACAGGACTCCCGACAGACGAAGTGCCGTGGAATTCAAGGCGCCCGCGACCTTACGCACCTCCGCAGGACCGGATTCGGTGTCCGCACGCAGTTCAAGGTCATCAGGCAGCGCTTCGGCCACGTCCGCGAGACGTCGAAGTGGTGCAGCGATCGAGCGAGCTACCAACCAGGCGATAAGTGCGGCGGCAATCACAACGCTGAAGACGAACGCGATCAACCAGGTGAGTGTTTGGGAAATGGCATCGTCGACGTCGTATTCGGGAAGAGATAGCCGCACTGCGGCGACTACTTGGTAGTTCTGCACAACAGGTGCCGCCACGTAACGCAAGTCCGTTGCAAGTGTCTGCGAGTAGCGCAGATCCGAAGCCACAACGCCACCAAGAGCGTCATCTACTTCCGGTCGGTCAAACGAGCGATCCAAGCCAGACTGGTCGCTATCGGCGACCAGAGTCCGCTGCGTATCGACGACGACGATGCGAGCGCCGGTACGTACAGAGGCGTCTTGTACCGATGCCTGCCAGTCAATGGACGGCTGGGAGGACAGCAGTGAGGCGGTCGCAAGCGTGTCGGTCTCCAACCCCGCAACGAACGCGGCCCGCTGGTCGGTCGCCACGACGATAGCCAGTGGGGCAGCGAGAGCGAGAGCCACGAGTGCTACGAGGCTGGTCATGGCGACGACGAGTCGTTTACTCATTTGGTTGCTTACTCCGGGGAAGCGAGTCGATAACCGACCCCACGCACGGTCTGGATGAGATCCGCGTCATCGAGTTTCTTACGAAGTGACCCGATGTGGACATCGAGTGTCTTCCCCGTACCGACCCACACCGGATCCCATACGCGGGTGAACAGCTCCTGGCGAGTGAAGACCTTGCCTGGCTCCTCCGCCAAGACAGCGAGCAGGTCGAACTCCTTTGCTGTGAGGTCAATCTCACGATCACCGCACCGAACTTGGCGTCTGTTGCGATCGACGACGAGCGCACTGGATTCAAGCGGTGGCTCGTTTCGGCGTCGCCGTGCGATAGCGCGAATGCGTGCGGCGAGTTCACGCACGCTGAAAGGCTTCACAACGTAGTCATCTGCCCCAAGTTCGAGCCCGATAATCCGATCGGTTTCCTCACCGCGGGCGGTGGCGATGATGACCGGGACGTCGCTGATCTGGCGGATCTCACGCAGGACGTCTAAACCCTCTCCATCGGGAAGTCCAAGGTCGAGCAGCACAACATCCACACCCCGAAGGGCCGCAACGACCTGGGCGGCGTAGGCAACGTGGACGGTATCGATGCCATTGCGCTCGAGTCCTGATATCAGCGGTTCGGAAACCGAGGGGTCGTCTTCGACCACGAGAACTCTCACGGGCCCATAGTCCCACCGGTAGGCGATAGTTCGCGCCACCTGCACGCCTTGCTCCAAGGCCTTACCTGCCGCTTACCTTCGCTTGGGACGGGCTTATCGGGTGAGCGCCTACCTTGATTTTCACGAGAAGACATCGGTCGAAGGAGAATCGACATGCATCGAGGTAGTGCCATTGCAGTAGCCGGGGCGGTGACGGGGATCCTCATCGCGGGTTCCGTGGCGAGTGTGGCGGTGATCAACGCCGCTTCTTCGAGCACCGCAACAGACCAGGCGCCCATTGTCGCAGCCAGCGTCCAGGAGTCGGAGTCAACTCAGGTTGTGGAGCCGGTTCCGAACGTTAGCCAGACCCCACTCCCTGAAATCATCGTGCCCGAACCGATCGAGCCGGCGGCGCAGACTTCCGAACCGGGTGACTCGATCGTGAGTGTCCCGAGTGCGGAGCCGGAGGCGACACAGTCGGCGAGTTCGACACCGAGCCCCACGGACCCCACGCCGCAAACGCTCTCTGCGGGTCAAGCCCGTAAGGCGGCGACCAACGCCACCAGTGGCACGGTGCTATCAACCAAACGCGTTCAGCGCGGCGGATACGACGCTTTCGCTGTTCAGATCGAACGTGCCGATGGCTCAGTCGTGACCGGTTATGTCGAAGCTTCGACAGGTGTCGTCTTCGACTGGGTTGTCGACAAGGTTGCACCGACTCCGAGCCCAGCGGCTACGTACGAGGACGACTACGACGACGACGATGACGATGACGAGTACGACGATGATGACGATGACGATGACGATGATGACGATGACGATGACGATGACGACGACGATCGCGAGGACGATGATGACTAAGCGAGCCAAGCCACGCGCCCGACAAGGGGGAGCCGACAAGGTCTGGGCTGTTGGGCTTGCTGGTGCAACCTGTCTCGGCCTCGTGGGTGCCGTCGGCGTCCGCACTGCCCAGGAAGCAGCAGCCGAACCGGTCCAGAGCGAAGAGCAGATGGCGCTTGCAACCGGCGCTGCGCCGCAGGCCATTGCGGTGGCCTCGAGTGGGCTTACAGAGGGGCAACTCGACCAGTACGCCCAGGCACTTGAGAATGAGCGCTTACGGCTCGAGGCCTATCACGCTGAACTTCTTGATGCTGCTGCCCGGCTGCAAGAAGCGGCGGATGCGCAGGCGGCGGTGCAAGGGGCCAGTTCCGCAGGAACTTCAACGGTGTCGGGCGGGTCTGGTGCCCAGTCCCAGCAGCCGAGCACCGAACCCACAGGGGCCAAGGAGGCCGCTAAACCCGCATCGAAACCCGCATCGAAACCCAAGCCAGTCCCCAAGCCTGTGCCCAAACCTGCGGCGGCGCCCCAGGTGGCCGCATCGCAGGCGCAAACGCGGGGAAGTTAGGAGCCGGATCGTGGAAGAGTGCACGTACACCGCACGCCGGGACTTCCGTGCGATGGGGACTGATTGCTCGATTGTTGTCTTCGGATCGGCGAGCGACGGAGCCGGAACCGAAGCGCTCGCGGACCTAGCCCGACAGCGTGTCGAACTCCTTGAATCGCTGTGGAGTCGGTTCCGGCCTGAGAGTGAGTTGTCACGACTCAATGCTCGAGCTGGGCAAGGCGACGTCGTTGTCTCACACGAAACCCGTGTCCTTGTTGAAGCGATGGTGACGGCATGGCAACAAACAGGTGGCGCTTTCGATCCGTCCGTGCTGCACGCCATGCGGGCGCTCGGCTACGACCGGGACTTCGCTGAGGTTATTGCCGAGAGTTCGATTGAAGGGTGCACCGCGGATGTGCCCGGGATGGATCGAGTGCTGCTCGGGCCCAATACCGTGTCGCTGCCGGTCGGTGTCGGCTTGGACCCCGGTGCCATCGGAAAGGGCCTGGCTGCCGACATGGTGGTGGAAGAGATCTATGGCGCGGGGGCCTTGGGGGTTCTGGTCGACCTCGGTGGGGACATTGCGCTGGCGGGGGTGCCGGGCCCGGCTGAGGAATGGTGCGTTGGAGTGACCGACGAAAGACGGTTGAACACAGTTGCAGCTTTCGGCTGCCAGGTTCGCATTCCAGCCGAGGTCGGGCATGCGGGGGTCGCGACCTCGACATCCTTGAAGCGTCGTTGGGGGAATTCGCGCCACCACGTCATCGATCCTGCAACTGGTTCGAGTGCGAAAGAGCAGTTGGTTCAAGCCACTATCTCTGGGCCCCGCGCTTGGGAGTGTGAGGTGTGGGCAACTGCCGTATTGGTCCAGCCGTCACTGCTGCCTCAGGTCCCGTCGCAGTTGGCTTGCTTAGCGCTTAGTCATCACACGACAGTGCGCGACGACTTCGCATTCGCAGACAACCCGAAGAAGGTGGCGTGATCATGGAAACAGCTGTTGAGATCCCATGGACGTGGTTGGGCATACGTGCAACCGGCATCACGGCGTGGGGGCTGTTGACTGCCGTGGTGCTGTGGGGGCTGCTCCTTCGGACCCGGCTGCTGGGTACCTCAATCAAGCCACCGGTGCTTCTCGGTATGCATCGTTGGCTCGGAGCCCTTGCCTTGGGATTCCTGTTTGCGCACTTGGCGTTGTTGGTGGTGGATCCTGTTGTCGCGTTCACGATTCCTCAACTACTGATCCCGGGCATCGCCCCGTGGGAGCCATTCGCTGTATCGCTTGGTGTTGTTGCGATGTGGTTGCTGATCCCGGTCAGTGTGGTTGGCCGCATCAGACAGCGACTCGGCAAGAGTGGTGCGAAGATCTTCGCGCGCACGCACCTGATCGCTTACTCAGCATGGCCGTTAGCCACTGCCCACTACGTGCTCGCCGGCACCGATGCGCTAGCCGATTGGTCGATCGGATTGCTCGTCACTGCGTCGGCTTTGCTGATCTTCGGTCTCCTGGCGCGCGGTTTCGTGCCTGCCCCCAGACCCTCTCGGCCTACCCCTGCGCCGACTCCCCGCTCGACTGCCGATCCGATGCGGGACGCTGCTGAAGAGACCGTGGTCCCAGTGACGGACGCCTCGCATGTGCCAGCACCGGCTCCGGGTCAAGGCGTCGTCGTCGGGTCCTGACGTGGACGAAAACCCACAAGCACCGACAGCCCTGGCGGATTGACGGTCAATCCGCCAGAGGCTGGAGGAAACGGTTAGGAGCGGGCGCCGGGTTGCCAGAGGATGTCATCGCCGTTGTTGGCGATCCGGCCCAGGATGAACAGCAGATCGCTGAGCCGATTCAGGTACGTGGCGGTCAGCGGGTTCATGCCCCCGTGGTACATGTCCAGGGCGCCCCACGTGCTGCGCTCCGCGCGGCGCACGACGGTGCGCGCAACGTGCAGGTACGCCGCGGCGGGCGTCCCACCCGGCAGGACGAAGGAGCGCAGCGGCTCGAGGCGGGAGTTGTAGTCATCGCAGGCTGCTTCGATCGCCTCGATGTAGGTGTCGGTGATGCGCAAAGGGGGGTGCTCGGGTTCCTCGACCACCGGAGTGCACAGATCGGCGCCGACATCGAAGAGGTCATTTTGGATAGCGGTCAGTAGCGCTCGCAGTTCGTCATCGAGGCCCCCCTGAGCCAAGACCACCCCGATCGCGCAATTTGCCTCGTCGACGTCGGCGTAGGCCCGCAGCCGGGGGTCGTTCTTGCCGGTGCGGCTCATGTCCCCTAAGGAGGTGGTGCCGTCGTCGCCGGTGCGGGTGTAGATGCGCGTGAGATTGACCATCCCACGACCCTAGGGCAGGGAGGTCCATCCCGCAGCGACCGTGCGCTCGTACCATTCGGGCGTGGAGGCCCTCACAGTTGTCGGCGGTAGCCGACTTTCCGGTTCGGTCCACGTCACTGGAGCCAAGAACTCCGTTCTGAAGTTGATGGCGGCCTCGCTGCTGGCCGAGGGCACAACGACGATCACCAATGTCCCGAACATCGTGGATGTGGAGATCATGTCCGAGTTGCTGCGCCGGCTGGATTGCGATGTCCAGCAAGAGCCGCAATCGGGCACCGTCACGATCACCGTGCCTGAACGCCCCCACTACCGGGCCGATTACGACCTCGTACGCAAGATGCGAGCTTCCATCTGTGTGCTCGGGCCGCTTGTCTCCCGGTGCGGGGAAGCCGACGTCGCCCTTCCCGGTGGAGACAACATCGGCTCTCGCGGACTGGACCTGCATATCGACGGGCTGCAACGCATGGGTGCGCAGGTCGTGAACGAACACGGCTACCTGATCGCAACAGCCCAGCGGCTTCAGGGGGCGCACATCTGGTTGGACTTCCCGAGTGTCGGCGCCACCGAGACGCTGATCATGGCGGCGGTACGCGCACATGGCTGCACGATCATCGACAACGCGGCTCGGGAGCCGGAGATCGTGGACATCTGTTCGATGTTGGTAGCCATGGGTGCCCACATCGAAGGGATCGGCACCTCCACGGTGAGCATCGAGGGAGTGGAATCCCTGCATCCGGTCGAACACCGAGTGGTTCCCGATCGAATCGTGGCGGGAACCTGGGCAGTGGCTGCAGCGATCACCGGAGGCGACATCACGATCGAAGGTGCAAATCCCGAGCACCTTCGAATCGCTTTGGACAAGCTCCACACTGCTGGGGCGGATGTGCAGGCGGCAGATGGCGCGTTTCGAATCACGATGGAAGGGCGCCCCAAGGCCGTGGACATCGTCACATTGCCCTATCCGGGGTTTCCCACCGACTTGCAACCTCAGTTCATCGCCTTGAATTCCGTCGCCGACGGCGCCGCGTTGGTTACGGAGAACCTATTCGAAGCGCGATTTCGTTTCGTGCGTGAACTAGCCCGGCTCGGTGCCGACGTGCGCACCGACGGCCACCACGCACTGATCCGCGGGAAGGCAGCCTTGTCTGGCGCACCCGTGGAAGCTACGGATATCCGGGCAGGCGCCGGCCTGGTGCTAGCCGGGTTGGTGGCAGAGGGCCGAACCGAGATCTACGGGGTTAGTCATCTTGATCGCGGATATGCCGGGTTGGCCGAGCAACTTCGGACGCTTGGCGCGGACGTCGAGCGGATCAGTGCGTAAGGACTTCGCGCGCCCGCTGTTCGTCCTTCGGCCACACCATCACCCGGGGACCGTCGAGGGTGCTGGCCAAGTTCGCGCGGATTCCGGCCTCCTCTAGCCGGCGGCGGAGCATCTCGCCGTCGATGTAGGTGGCCGGTGATGCGATCGGCGTCAGCATCCCGTACTGGTCCTCGGCTCCCGGCTTGGACGCTGCCGCCACTACCGAGGTCTTCTTCGCACTGAAGGCCCACCGCAAAATGACGACCAGCACCCCGATAGCCACCAGGGCAACAACGGGCCCGAAGATGTAGGAGAAGGAGCCGGCCACAGCGCAATGGTGGCCTGCTCACCGCCAATCCGCCACCTCAAGTTCGCCCGCCTCGTACCCTGGGGGCGTGACGGATGCTCCGGAGGGACGCGATCGGCCGTGGCTGATGCGCACGTACGCAGGCCACTCCTCGGCCTCGGCGACCAACGAGTTGTTCCGGCGCAACCTGGCCAAGGGGCAAACGGGGCTGTCGGTGGCCTTCGATCTACCCACCCAAACCGGGTATGACCCGGATTCGGCGATGGCTGCTGGCGAAGTGGGCAAGGTCGGGGTGCCGATCGCCCATCTCGGCGACATGCGCCGGTTGTTCGACCAGATTCCTCTCGCGCAGATGAACACCTCCATGACGATCAACGCCACGGCCATGTGGCTGCTAGCGCTCTACGTTGTCGCTGCCGAAGAGCAGGGCGCCGAACCGGGGCAACTTCAGGGGACCACGCAGAACGACATCATCAAGGAGTACCTGAGCCGCGGCACGTACGCCTTTCCTCCGGAACCGAGTTTGCGCTTGATCACCGACACCATCGTGTACTCCGTTCGCGAGATACCCAAGTGGAATCCGATCAATATCTGTAGCTATCACCTGCAAGAAGCCGGCGCCACGCCCACGCAGGAGATCGCCTACGCCATGGCCACGGCGATCGAAGTGCTGGACCGAGTTCGCGCACGTGGAGTGGTTCCCGACGAGGAATTCGGTGCAGTGGTTGCCCGGATGTCCTTCTTCGTCAACGCCGGTGTCCGGTTCGTCGAGGAAATGTGCAAGATGCGCGCCTTCGTGCAGATGTGGGACACCATCACCCGGGAGCGGTACGGAGTGGAAGATGCCAAGCAACGACGCTTCCGTTATGGGGTGCAGGTCAACTCGCTGGGGCTGTCCGAAGCGCAACCGGAGAACAACGTCTATCGCATCATGTTGGAGATGCTCGCTGTCACGTTGTCCAAGGATGCTCGTGCGCGTGCGGTTCAGTTGCCGGCATGGAACGAAGCCCTTGGCCTCCCACGGCCCTGGGATCAGCAATGGTCCCTTCGCATGCAGCAGGTGCTCGCCTATGAGACGGATCTGCTCGAGTACGAGGACCTCTTCGCTGGATCACCCGTGGTGCAGGCCAAAGTCGATCAGATAGTCCACGACGCAACGGCCGAACTCGACACCGTCTTGGAGATGGGTGGCGCGGTGGTTGCCGTGGAGTCCGGATACATGAAACAGCAACTCGTGGCTTCGCTCACCGAACGCCGGGCGCGGATCGAATCGGGTGACGATGTTGTGGTCGGCTTGAACGCCTTCGAACTCAGCGAGCCGAGTCCTTTGCAGATCGAAGGTGAGAACGCGGTCTATGTAGTCGACCCGGAGGTTGAAGCCGAGGCGGTGGAGAGCTTGGTGCGCTGGCGCGAGGAGCGCTCCGACGAGGCGGTCGCCCAAGCCCTGCAAGGGCTAGCCGAGGCCGCGGTCGGTGAGGCGGATTTGATGACCCCGACCTTGACGTGTGCCCGTGCCGGCGTCACGACCGGTGAGTGGGCAGCAGCCCTGCGCGAGGCGTTCGGTGAATACCGAGCACCCACCGGCATCGATGCGACTCCAGCCATCGTCCCCCGAGGTGAGTCCGGAACCGGCATCTCCCAGGTGGCAGCGCGCGTTCGTGACCTGTCGACCCAGCGCGGGCGACCTTTCCGGTTCCTGGTGGGCAAGCCCGGGCTCGACGGCCATTCCAACGGGGCCGAACAGATCGCCGTCCGGGCCCGCGATGCTGGCTTCGAGGTCATCTACCAGGGCATCCGGCTCAGCCCCGAGCAGATCGTCGATGCCGCCGTCGCCGAGGACGTCGATGTCATCGGGCTATCCATCTTGTCTGGCTCGCACCGCACGTTGGTGCCCGCTGTTCTCGAGGGGCTAGCGGCGGCGGGAGCTTCGGATATCCCGCTCGTTGTCGGCGGCATCATCCCGGCGGAGGATGCGACGTGGCTTCGTGAGCAGGGAGTAGCGGCGGTCTTCACTCCCAAGGACTACGACGTAGCCATCATCTTGGACAAAGTGGTAGATCTGCTGGCCGCGTAGGGTGGCGCAGTGCGTTTGCTCGTGGCCCGCTGCACGGTCGATTACCAGGGGCGCTTGACGGCGCATCTTCCCGAAGCGGTGCGGCTGATCATGGTCAAGGCCGATGGATCGGTGCTCGTGCACGCTGATGGCGGCTCCTACAAGCCGCTGAATTGGATGTCGCCGCCCTGCTGGGTAGAAGAACTTCCCAGCGAAAGTGAACGCGAAGGCGAAGGCGTCACGACCTGGGTTGTGCACAACAAGGCGCAGGAGCGCTTGACCATCACGGTGCACGAGGTCATCCATGATTCCCAGCACGATCTCGGCACCGACCCGGGGCTGGTCAAGGATGGTGTCGAGGCCCATCTGCAAAAGCTGTTGGCCGAGCATGTGGAGTCCTTCGGTCCCGGCTGGACGCTCGTGCGGCGTGAGTTCCCGACGGCGATCGGGCCGGTCGACCTGCTGTGTCGCGACGCTGATGGGTCAACGGTGGCGGTCGAAATCAAGCGTCGCGGCGAGATCGACGGCGTGGAGCAACTCAGTCGCTACCTGGAGTTGCTCAATCGAGATCCGCTCCTAGCTCCCGTCTCCGGGGTGTTCGCAGCCCAGGAGATCAAGCCGCAGGCCAAGACTTTGGCCCACGATCGGGGGATCCGGTGCTTGGTGGTCGACTACGAGGAACTCAAGGGAACTTCGGATTCCAGCCTTCGGCTGTTCTGAGGTTTGGCACACTGCCCTGATGGGGATTGAAATTCGAACAGTAGCCGTCATCGGCATGGGCACCATGGGAATCGGAATCGCCGAGGTGTTGGCGCGGCACGGCTTCTCGGTGCGTGGCATCGACGTCGACGACGACATACTCGATCAGGCCCGCTTGCGTATCGAGGCTTCGACGGAGCGTGCGGTGAGCGGTGGGAAGATGACCGGCGAGGAGCGCAACGCAGCCCTTGCCAACATCACGTACGCAACCAACATCCAAGAGTGTGTCACCGCCGATCTTGTCATCGAGGCGGTCACCGAGGACCTTCAGTTGAAGCGTGATGTCTTTGCCCAACTCGACGGACTTGTGCCCGATCACGTTATTTGGTGTACGAACACGTCATCGCTGTCGGTTACCGAGATTTCCACGGCGGTGAGCAATCCTGCGCGCCTGGTTGGTTTGCACTTCTTCAACCCGGCGCCGGTCCAGGATTTTGTGGAGGTGGTGCGAACCGTCGTTACCGACGACGATGTCGTTGCCCAAGTCCAGGCCTTCGCGCAGTCACTCGGCAAAGAGGTCGTTATCTGCGATGACAAGGCGGGTTTCATCGCCAACAGCCTGTTGTTCGGCTACCTGAACCATGCGGCTTCGATGTACGAACAGAAGTACGCCACCCGTGAAGACATCGACACCGCGATGCGCTTGGGCTGTGGGCTTCCGATGGGGCCATTGGCGTTGCTGGACCTCATTGGTCTGGATACCGCCTACCAGATCCTCGACACGATGTACCGAGAAGGCCGTGATCGGCTGCATGCACCGAGCCCGATCCTCAAGCACATGATCACCGCGGGCTTGAAAGGTCGGAAGACCGGTCGAGGCTTCTACACCTACGCCGAGCCCGACTCACCGGAAACCGTCGCCGATGCCCAGGGAGATGACGCCTCAGCGCAGACAGCGGCGTCTCGATCGATCGACTCGGTCGGTGTCGTGGGCTCGGGGACGATGGCCACCGGAATCATCGAAGTGTTCGCCAAAGCAAAGATCCCGGTCACCTTCGTGGCGCGTTCCGGTGAGAAGGTCACGAAGGTAATCGGCGCCATCGACCGCAGCCTGGAAAAGGCTGTGCAGCGCGGCAAGTTGGAGCAATCGGCTGCCGACGAGGCACGCGCCCGGATCCAGGGCACTACGCAACTCGAGGACCTCGCGAACGTGGACATGGTCCTTGAAGCCGTCATCGAGGAACTCGACGTGAAGACGGCATTGTTCGAGAACCTGGACGAGATCTGTAAGCCAGGCGCGATCTTGGCCACCACCACCTCATCGCTGCCGGTCGTGGACCTTGCGGCGGTGACCTCTCGTCCGGCGGATGTCGTCGGATTGCACTTCTTCAACCCTGCGCCGGTGATGAAGTTGGTCGAGATCGTCGATACCGTCGCCACCGCCCCGGACGTGATCGCCACCGCCGAGCAGTTGGTCGACCGGATCGGCAAAGTCGGTGTGCGGTGTGGAGATCGCGCTGGCTTCATCGTCAACGCGCTGCTCTTCCCGTACCTCAACGACGCCATCAAGATGGCCGAGGGCAACTATGCCGGCACCGAAGACATCGACACCGCGATGAAACTCGGCTGCGGCTACCCGATGGGGCCGTTCGAACTCCTGGACGTCGTCGGTCTTGATGTTTCCCTCGCGATCCAACAAACGCTCTACCGGGAGTTCCGGGAACCTGGCTTCGCGCCCGCGCCCTGGCTGGAGCATCTCGTCACCGCCGGATACACCGGCCGTAAGGCTGGCCGGGGGTTCCGCTCCTACGCTTAGCCCCGATGGGACGCAAGAACCGACGCAAGGACGAAGCTGGGCCGGCGCGCGCCTCGGCGCCGGCCGGGCCGCGCATGGAATCGCACGCTGATGGTGATTGGTATGTGCGTTCGCTGACGGGATCCTCGTCCACCAAGACGTACCGGTGCCCGGGGTGTGATCACGAGATCCGTCCGGCGACCCCCCACATCGTCGCCTGGAGTGCCGATGACCCAAGCGGTGCGGAGGATCGCCGCCACTGGCATACCCCTTGCTGGCAAGCGCGCGGTCGGCGAAAGCCGGTGCGATGAACCCCAATGCGATGCACCCGGTCACCGAGATCACCGCTAATTCGGTGTTGCCCGCCCAGCGCCTCCCGCTGCGATTGCAGACCTCAGATGGTTTGCGCCTCGTCGGCGAGTTGGCGCTGCCGGAGTCGGCGGAACCGAAGGCCACGATCATCTGTGTGCATCCGCTGCCCACGCACGGCGGCATGATGGACTCGCACGTGCTGCGCAAGATGGCCTGGCGCCTACCCGCGCTCGCGGACATCGCGGTGTTGCGTTTCAACACCCGCGGATCTACCAGCCAAGCGGGAACCAGTGAAGGCGCCTTCGACGAAGCTCGGGGCGAGGGCCGAGACCTACGGGCAGCAATCCATTACGCGGTCGGTCAGGACCTACCGAACATCTGGTTGCTGGGGTGGTCTTTCGGTACCGACGTGGTCCTTAAGCATGGCGATCTCGAACCAGTGCGCGGGGCGCTACTTCTCAGCCCGCCGTTGCGATTCACGACGGCCGAGGAACTGAGCGCGTGGCAGGACTCACCGCGTGAGGTGGTGGCGTTCGTTCCGGAGTACGACGACTTCCTGCAACCGGAAGCGGCCCGCGAAGCCTTCGCCGTGGCGCCGAGGATCCGCGTCGTTCCGGTGCCGGAGGCCAAACACCTGTGGGTGGGGGAGCGGTTCGTCGCCGACCTGCTTAATCGGATCGTGGCCGAAGTCTTGCCGGGAAGCCCTCCCTTGCCGACCACCTGGGAGGGTCCGATGGAGCGTTGGAGTGACCTGTGACCAGGGCCGCCTGGAGCGATACAGGTGCCGGGCCGGTGGTGGCGCTGCTGCATGCTTTCCCGTGCGATCACCGAATGTGGGATGCGCAGGTATCCGGTCTCGTGGAAGACGGCTGGCGGGTGCTGGTTCCGGACCTACCCGGGTTCGGCGCCAGCCCCCTGCCCGATGGTGAGCCTGCGCTCAGCGCCGTCGTCGACCTGATCGTCGCCGACCTACTCGAAATGGGCGTCGATCGGTTGGTTGTCGGTGGATTGTCCGTGGGCGGCTACCTCGTCATGGAGTGGCTACGTAGGTACCCGGAGATGCTCGCGGGAATCGCATTGTGTGACACCAAAGGGACGGCAGACGGACCAGAGGCCCGCAGTGGGCGACTTGCGATGGCGGAGAGTGTGTCGGCCGATCCAGCGCGCACGGGTGTGATCCTGCGCGAGCGCATGCTCGAAGGGATCGTCGGGGTCACCACTCGCGGTGAACGCCCCGACGTGCTGGCGCGCGTGGCAGCGTGGATGGATGCGGTGTCGGCGCAGACTGTGGCTTGGTACCAACAGGCCATGGCGGCGCGGCCGGATTCGCTGACCACGCTCACCGAATGTGAAATCCCCGCGCTGGTGCTGTGGGGTGAGGAAGACACCATGTCCGACGACTCCGAGCAACGACTCATGCTGGAGGCGTTGCCCGATGTCCGTGACGCGAAGGTATCGCGCGCCGGTCACCTTTCGGCGATCGAGAATCCAGCGGAAGTGACGAAGCAGTTGGTGTCCTTCGCCGCCGGGGTACGGCGAACCGGCACCGATGGGTAGTAACCGGCAGCGTTGCTAGTCCTCGAGCCGGAAACTCACGATGCGGTCATCGCGCGGACCGGGATCCCCTCGGCCGTCGGTATTGCTCGTGGCCAGCCATACGCGTCCATCGGGTGCCACCTCGATCGTGCGCAGCCGGTTACCTTCGCCGATGTCCACCTTCTGCGGTTTACCAGCCCGAGCCCCATCGAGGGGGACCCGCCACAGCACCTCGCCGCGCAGGCTGGCCACGTAAGCGGCATCGTCGGTGATCGTCATGCCGCTTGGTGAGGCGGTGGACGTCGGTTCCCAGGTGACCTTCGGATTGGTGAAGCGCGGGTTGTTGCTGCGACCTTCCACGATCGGCCAGCCGTAGTTGCGTCCGGGGCGCAACAGGTTCAACTCATCGGCCTTCCTGGTGCCGAACTCGGTGGCCCAGAGTCGGCCGTCGTCGTCGAAGGCGAGTCCTTGGACGTTGCGGTGCCCCAGGGTGTAAACGGGGGAGTCTTCGAAGGGGTTTCCGGGCGCGGGGTTTCCGCGGTAGTCGATACGCAAGACCTTGCCCGCGAGGGAATCTTCGTCCTGGCTGAGGTCGGGGTCACCTGCATCACCGGTTGCGACGAACAAAGTCCGATTCGGTCCGGTGATGATGCGCCCGCCATTGTGGTAACTCGCTTTGGGGATGCCGGTGAGAATCGGGGTCTGCTTACCGAGCCTGCGCCCGTCCCATTCGATGCGGACCACGCGGTTGTCCCGCTTGCCGGTGAGGTAGGCGAAGAGGTAGGTCGGATCAGCATCACCGATCGTTTCCGGGACGGCGATCCCCAGCAGCCCACCTTCGCCATCGGGGCGAACTCCGGGGACCTTGCCCACCACCGGCGCGCGGGTCAGGCTCTGTGCGGGAAGCCCCGAGGATCGAGCCGGGATCCGGCGCACCTGCGCGGTATCGCGCTCGGAAACCAGCGCCGAGCCATCGGGTAGGAAGGCCAGGCCCCAGGGACTAGTCAGGTCCTGGGCGATCGTGCGTTCGGCCACTACCTGGACGCTCGCCCGGGCGGTGGCGGCGTCGTTGCCTTGCACAGCCGTGCTCGTAGTGGAGCTCGAAATGGTGCTCGCAATCACAACCCCACCTGCAATGGTGAGGACTCCGGCTGCGGACAGGGCGGTGAGCACGCGAGTTC